>NZ_CP073747.1:2072083-2410000 GCF_024398015.1 Kordiimonas sp. SCSIO 12610 | reverse complement strand
TGGTTCTCCGCGAAAACTATTTAGGTAGTGCCTCGGATGAATACCGACGGGGGTAGAGCACTGGATGGATGCGGGGGGCGCGAGCCTTACCAATTCTAACCAAACTCCGAATACCGTTGAGTACTATCCGGGAGACAGACTATGGGTGCTAAGGTCCATAGTCGAGAGGGAAACAGCCCTGACCACCAGCTAAGGTCCCTAAATCTTGTCTAAGTGGGAAAGCATGTGAGACGGCCATAACAACCAGGATGTTGGCTTAGAAGCAGCCATCATTTAAAGAAAGCGTAACAGCTCACTGGTCTAATTAAGCTGTCTTGCGGCGAAGATGTACCGGGGCTAAAGACAAGTACCGAAGCTGTGGATTTGCACATTAGTGCAAGTGGTAGCGGAGCGTTCTGTAAGTCTGCGAAGGTGTGGCGTGAGCCATGCTGGAGATATCAGAAGTGAGAATGCTGACATGAGTAGCGATAAAGAGTGTGAGAGACACTCTCGCCGAAAGTTCAAGGGTTCCTGCGCAAGGCTAATCCGCGCAGGGTAAGCCGGCCCCTAAGACGAGGCAGAAATGCGTAGTCGATGGGAACCAGGTTAATATTCCTGGGCCTGATAGGATGTGACGAATACTGGCAGTAGTTTCCCCTTATTGGATTGGGGGAGCTGCGAAGGTGTTCCAGGAAATAGCCCTATCATATAGACCGTACCCCAAACCGACACAGGTGAACAGGTAGAGTATACCAAGGCGCTTGAGAGAACTATGCTGAAGGAACTCGGCAAATTGCCTCCGTAACTTCGGGAGAAGGAGGCCCTCATTGAAGGCAACTTTAATGGGGGGGCACAGAAGAGGGGGTGGCGACTGTTTACTAAAAACACAGGGCTCTGCGAAGTCGCAAGACGACGTATAGGGTCTGACGCCTGCCCGGTGCTGGAAGGTTAAGGAGAGCGGTGAGAGCTGCGAACTGAAGCCCCAGTAAACGGCGGCCGTAACTATAACGGTCCTAAGGTAGCGAAATTCCTTGTCGGGTAAGTTCCGACCTGCACGAATGGCGTAACGACTTCCCCACTGTCTCCAGCATAGACTCAGCGAAATTGAATTCTCCGTGAAGATGCGGAGTACCCGCGGTTAGACGGAAAGACCCCGTGCACCTTTACTACAGCTTCAGAGTGGTATTAGGGATAACATGTGTAGCATAGGTGGGAGGCTTTGAAGCAGGGACGCCAGTTCTTGTGGAGCCACCCTTGAAATACCACCCTTGTTGTCTCTGATATCTAACCACGATCCGTGAAGCCGGATCTGGGACCCTCTGTGGTGGGTAGTTTGACTGGGGCGGTCGCCTCCCAAATGGTAACGGAGGCGCGCGAAGGTAGGCTCAGAACGGTTGGAAATCGTTCGTCGAGTGCAATGGCATAAGCCTGCCTGACTGCGAGACTGACAGGTCGAGCAGAGACGAAAGTCGGTCATAGTGATCCGGTGGTTCTGTGTGGAAGGGCCATCGCTCAACGAATAAAAGGTACGCCGGGGATAACAGGCTGATACTGCCCAAGAGCTCATATCGACGGCAGTGTTTGGCACCTCGATGTCGGCTCATCTCATCCTGGGGCTGGAGCAGGTCCCAAGGGTTTGGCTGTTCGCCAATTAAAGAGGTACGTGAGCTGGGTTTAGAACGTCGTGAGACAGTTCGGTCCCTATCTGCCGTGGGCGCAAGAGACTTGAGAGGAGCTGCCCCTAGTACGAGAGGACCGGGGTGGACGGACCTCTGGTGGACCTGTTGTTGCGCCAGCAGCATTGCAGGGTAGCTATGTCCGGAAGGGATAACCGCTGAAAGCATCTAAGCGGGAAGCCCCCCTCAAGATAAGGTCTCTCTGAGAGCCGTGGAAGACCACCACGTTGATAGGTCAGGTGTGGAAGCGCAGTAATGTGTGAAGCTAACTGATACTAATTGCTCGATCGGCTTGAAGAGCTTCTTCATAGCCAACGATAAAAACTTTATGATGACTTCCGGTATTGCTTACGCAATCCCATGAAGTGCGCCCAAGGCTGAAACTAATGTTCAGACTTGGGTGATAAAGAAACCTTATTAAGCAGGTAATATCCTGTTACTCGCAATTTACTCTTTTGTTGATCTGGTGGTTATAGCGAGATCGCCCCACCCGGTCCCATCTCGAACCCGGAAGTGAAAGGTCTTTGCGCCGATGGTACTTCGGCTTAAGCCGCGGAAGAGTAGGTCGTCGCCAGATCTACAAAAGAGTAAATCAGTCTTGAACACACTTCATGGGATTGCGTAAGCAATACCGGAAGTAAGACAAAAATTAACATCTTCACAATCTCAAAGATCAAATAAACCGCCTAACAGGCGGTTTTTTAGTCTTTATGATTAGCCTCAGTTCTTAACTGAAACTTTGGCAGATGTTCAAGAATGTATGTATGGATACAGCCTTGAGCGTGCTTCAAGGGATCGGAGCTTATCGAAGATAGGTCGCGAACTGGAAGCAAACTACAATTGACGCGGGATGGAGCAGCCCGCCTGATCGAAACGCTAGTGGAGATCAACCGCATCGCCCATAGGCGCCGGAAAACTGCTACCGGGCCAAGTGCCCTAAAATATATATGACGCGGGATGGAGCAGCCCGGTAGCTCGTCAGGCTCATAACCTGAAGGTCGTAGGTTCAAATCCTACTCCCGCAACCATTAAAAAGCCTCGGAACCCATAGGGTCCCGGGGCTCTTTTAATTGTAGGTGGGGTAGCGTGTTTTAGTCTACCGGTTCGGACGGAAAGCCTCGCGACAGCGAGGCATGGAGACAACGTCACAAAGCGTAGCGACTGACGGTAAATCCTACTCACGATACCAATAAGATAAAAAGCGTCCCTTATGAGGCGCTTTTTACTTATATGGCCTGCCTAAGTAGAACTTGAAACCTTAAGGGACAGTACCGACGTATGTTCAGGCATTTAGCTGTTAAGTGTATAGTCCAGCCGGAAATTCAATCTGAGTTGATTGTTGTGGCAGTCCGTGGTTATGACTGAGTGAGCTTTACATGAAGTTAAGATTATAAATATAAAGTCACGTTTATGATAATGACCTTCGATCGTTGCCTAAAATAGAATTACACAAACAATAGTGCGCGTATGTGTCAACGAAAAGGAGGGAGGGTTGGAAAATATGTCTCTGTTTCGGTATTTACAGGAAAGTTTTGAAAATCATGCTGAATACACGGTAGAGGCCTTTTCAGCTGACGGTGTGGACCAATTCTTTGTGCATTTGCAGGGTAGTGATGTCATGCTCCTTCGCGTTACAGATGGGGATCCCATCTTAATTTTCTTTTGGACTAAACGTGATATGCACAAACTGCGTGAGTTTCCGGGCTTGGAACAAGCGCCCTATGGAAGAATGCTTGAAGAATATGGGAAATCATATCACTGGCTTTATGATCGAACTCTCGCGATTGATCCGACGCGAGTTCATCGTTCAGAGTTATATGAAGCTTTGATCGAGATCGCAAAAACATCTCATATGCATCAGCTAGTACCGCGTACGGATGATCCAATCATTAAAGCCTTAATTCGTGAATATTGCCTCACTGAAGGTGAATGGGAGCTAGATCAGGCGATGGCGAAGCTGGTTGCTAATGTCGATGAGACGAACCTGGATTATACTATTGCTTCGATACAAGAGATTGACCCGTGGGTAGAAGAAGATCCAGATAATTATCTTGGTACAATTCATATTCTATTAGATCGTTTGATCAAGGATCAGCGCTGTATCGCACAAGCGCATGTACACCTGGTGTGGCTTAGGTCGGAATATGAAAAACTGGGGCCCAAAGCAGAGGTCGATATATGGGAGGTGGATGGATTATTGGAACTTACTGCGAAGTATAGAAACTGATTTACTGCCAAGACGATAACAGATTGATCAATTATAATAGGATGAAGTGACTATGCAGTTAGTGTGATCGGTTCCGATTAATGAGGCAAATTACATTGCCGTGTCCATTATTATCAAAAGAATGTGGTCAAAAATGTCAATACAGAACAATGCTTCATCATTAGAATATTTGAAAACGCATATAAATTGCGCTTTTTTCTTAAGTTGAAAATATGACCAAGACAACATTCCACGCATTTTCCAATTCTGTTTTACGCCAGACAATTTGCTGCACGGTCATTTATCCGAAGCGAACTATTGGAGCTATATTTCCTTATTCTTTCGGGTGTTTTCTACTTTGTCACCCATTTGGGTGACGACATGAAGGTTTTAACTAACATAATGTAATGCAATAAACAAAGGGGGAACAAATTTTGAAGAGACTATTTATAGTTCTGGGTATTGCTTTAGGAACAGCCTGGGGTTCAGCCCCTTCGGCTTCGGCACAAGAAACGTGTTATGTTTCTATGGGTATACAGACGGATGTTAATACCACCCAATCACGTAAGCGGCTGGGGCAGGTGGAAGGTTCAAGGGATGTCCCCCTTGTTGTATTCTACGCTGATATTTTTGAAACACCCTGCCCAACATCAGGTGGGTACGAGCCTGCAAAGCGCGATGTGCGAATTCAATTCTATGAAGCGATCAAAGCAAAGTACCCACCCATTGCAAACCAAATCCGAGGTGCTTGGCGCGATACGATCATTTTCACACCTACGAAAGATCGCGTCGTAAGTGGTCATGGATGGTGGAAGCCACGAGGGCAATATGACAAATCCCACGCAGATCACTCTATCTACTGTTTGAAGGATTTTATTTACCAACCGGGTGCCTGGTTAAATTCATCTCAAAAGGATGAGCGATATCAAGCTTACTTCAAATGGCTAAAAGGGAAACAATGATTGGGATGAAGGTGATAGGAATGACGAAGATAAACTTTAGAATATTCATTATGTTTGCGTTGGCAATGATTGTTACCCAACCCATTTTGGCACAAGGAGAGTATAAGCGGTCTTACACGGCAGAGAAAGAGAACGGGACGTTTATTGCTTATCTGAAAGGTGATCCGTATCAGCCTGCTCGTCATTCCAATGATTTCATCAAGAATGTAGAGGTCGGATTGAAGTGGACTGGTTTTTTCGGACAACCTGTGGAATCATATACCTTGAGGTGGACACAAACAGGTAGCTATCGATTTGCCGATGGTAAAAGGCTTTCTCGTAAGGCATTGGAATCATATCCAGATTTAATGGCCAGATATGATGCGATAAAACCATTAGACATCGTCTTATCCTTTCAAGTGAAAGCATTTTCCGGTCCAGGTGTTCGGGGCGAACCAAATAATCATTATATTCCTGGTGACTTTGCCAGTGGTTTAAAGGAAATCAGACGAACGCCGCATTTTGTTATTGCTCGTGCGGGTTGCCGTAGTAGCGATATAGTTCCAAGTAGTCCACGCTCACATTCAGAGTTTATAGATTGGCGTTCCCGAACTAGTGTTCGAGACCGCGATTTGGCGAGTAAAAATACGTTAAACGCTGCCAAGAGTATGACCTTTTCAAATGTATTTGTCAGGGAAGTGAGGCTACCTGATCATGAGTTCAGGAGTATCTATAACGAATATTTACGCCGGACCGCTATCCCCAATGATCCTGTTGCAGCCGCTCGAAAGGCAGAAGCAGATGCCTTTTGGGGTAATCAACGCCCTCAAGCTTCCGGGAAGAGAGTGGTCAGCGTGAAACAAGCCACGCCGTGTAAAGAACCGCCAAGGTTCGCGGCGAAGGATGAAGCCTTTGAAATTAGATATGATTTTGATAGTCAGCTTTATAGTGTTGTCGCTACGGATGGGAGGATTATGATACTCCCAACAAAGAAAAGGATCATAAGTTATAAGGGTGGTGTCGCTCGAGCATTGGATATGCATATTACGAAAAAACAGATTATCTGCAAAGATGCGTCAGTAAACCGTCATGGAAGATCTATCAGTCCTTGGGTTGTAGGTGTGCTCGAAGTTTGGGGTGACGGCTACATAAACCGATCGGGCAAATGGATATCCAAATTGAGACCTAAGGCTTTTCTGGGTCAATGGGATAACCACTGTACGATTCCACGTTCTACCAGTTACAATGATCGTACTCCCTATCAGGCAGTTCTTGCGGCTGTTAAGGACGCTAAAAAACTGGGGGCTGATAGAGTAGTTTTCGGTGTAGCGCATATTAAGCAGAGCTGGCATAAAGCATTCGAGGGTAATCAAGATATAGTCTTTGGTTGGCCGGCTCTCGACGACTTGAGAGGACACTCAAATGATGAATCCTATATAAAAGCATACAAAAGATATCAGAATTTGTTCGAAGAGTAATTATGATGTCGGCGTGCACTACTCCGTGGTTAGTTGGTGCCAAACATTGATTGCAAATAATCATATCAACTCACAAGCAAATAAGCCAAACGGAGACAAGTAAAAAGGCCGCTTAAAAGAAACACCGGAGCAACCCTCAGAATGCGATACATATTGGATACAAATTTATTTACACGGACAGTAAAATACCTAAAGCTGGGACTACTGTTCAGCCTTTTTGTATGGACGTTTAATTCTGTTGCTTCCGCACAATCGCCCGAAGAACTGAAAGCGGCGCGTGAAGCTTACTATGCGGCGGTACAAAATTATGAGGACGGCAATTATGATGAAGCGGCCGCCCAACTAAAGCGGGCAACCAAGCTTCGCAGGGCAACGGATGCGTTCTTTCTGGCGCTTGAGGCAAAGATTCTTGTGGCGCAAAAGCGATATGCTGAGGCAGAGGCAATTCAAGAAAAGTTCAGTAATTATGATGCAAGCGAAGCACAGCGTGCAGATGTGTCAAAGCTGACGAAAATAATAGAAAAGGGGAGGATAGACGCTGAGCGTCAAAGACAAGCAAGATTAGAAAAAGCTCGAAAAGATGCGTCGTATGCCTATAGCAGGGGGTACAAAGCGGCCAAGAATGGCAATTATTCACTGGCAGCTCGCGAATATCAGAACGCGTGCGATGGAGGGTATGCCGGTGGCTGTAACAACCTGGGAATTTTTTATGAAAAGGGACGCGGCGTTCAGAAGAGTCTGCAACGCGCTTTTAAGCTTTATGAAAAGGCATGTAAGAGCCAAAACGTCTATGGATGTTCCAATCTTGCTAGTATGTACAGGTCTGGAAAGGGTGTTTCTCGCGATTATGCTCGCGCAAAAAGGCTCTATAGAAAAAGCTGTGATGGTGGCAAAATAGACTCTTGCTTGGAGGTTGGCTTCATGTACGAGGGAAGTAAGGAGACTTCACAGGCTATAGCAGTTTTCAGTCAAGCCTGTGACGCTGAGGAGGGCCTTGCGTGTCATAAGATTGGTAAATTTTACATGATTGGCCGGGGAGTTGCACCAGATTTCAAACGGGCTGAAAGTTTTTTTAAAAGAGCCTGCATGATTAGCGGGAAGAGTTTTGGCTGTGGGTACCTAAAAAGCATCCGTAATTTAGTTTCTTTATCAAATGGTTGTGAAGCAGGGACGGCTTCACAGTGTACTGAGCTGGCGAAACGTTATACTGGCGTTGGTATTGCACGTACAGGCCCTGATCATAAGAAGGCTATCCCCTTATTTGAGAAAGGCTGTAACGGGGCGGACGCTGAAGCATGCTATGAATTGGGAGAATACTACAAGAACGGGAGGGGCGTTAGTAAAGATGATTTGAAGGCTTCAAAATACTATGATTTAGGGTGTGAAGGACGCAATGCCAAGGCATGCGCTAACCTTGGTTATATGTATGCCGTTGGAACAGGAGTGACGCAGAATAAAAAGCAAGCCGCCAAGCTTTATGATCTAGGTTGCTCGTATGGGAGTGCTTGGGGATGCAATAATCTTGGAAATTATTATGCTAATGGAGACGTTGTTCAACAGGATTATTCACGTGCTGCAGAGTTGTATGAAAAAGGATGTAATGATGACTTTTTGCGAGCATGTAATCGACTTGGTTACTATTATGAAAAAGGGCAAGGTGTTACTCAAGATTATGCGCAGGCTGCAAAGTACTATGAGAAAGGGTGTGAGCGCCATGGATATGGATGTACCAACCTCGGTGTACTCTATTACAACGGAAACGGCATTGCCCAAGATTATACACAGGCTGCTAAATATTATGAGAAAGGTTGTACAAAAGGGAATACGCGAGGCTGTGCCAACCTCGGGTATCTTTACCAGATAGGGCGAGGTGTTACACAGGATTACGAGCTTGCGGCGAAATATTATGAGCAGGGTTGTGAAGGCGGAAGGGCTGTAGGATGTAACAACCTCGGTCTATTGTATGCCGTTGGAACAGGAGTTACTCAGGACCATTTGCAAGCGTCATTGTTGTATGATCAAGCGTGTGAAGCTGGATTAGCTAGAGGGTGCAGTAATCTTGGTAATAATTACCTGAAAGGGCGGGGGGTTGCTAAAGATTATAGTCGCGCTGTCTCACTATATAAAAAAGCCTGCGAGGGTGGTTATGAACCGGCATGTAAAACCCTGAACAAATCAAATTGAACACCCGGACATTGATTTAGCTTATTTTGGTGATGCATAGTTGTCACCAAGGTTATTAAACTTATTAGATTTAATCAGGTTTAAAAATCATAATGTTAAAAACAGAACTACTCGAGTAATTTGGGTTGAAGGTCAACGTAAAACTAGACGATAGCTACTATCAGTAGTCAGAAATTAGATTCAGCATGATCAATAATTATTATGAGTATTGCATGATACAAGCTATTCATACCATGCAATTGAATGATTTGATCGAAAGCCTTTTTCAAGCAAAAACAGCTTTATTGCATTCGTTCGGTTATAGATTTTTCAGTCACTTAGTTATCTCTAAAAGGCGTATCTTCCTCACTTGTAGTAGCGGTCATATCTCGATGCCTTTGACATCCAGCCCAGAGTCCAGCCTTACATGATTTATCAAAATACTTCACAGCCTTTGCTCTGTCGCGCGGTATACCATCCATACCGAATAATTGTAAATTCGCTAGGCGATAGCATGCTACTCCGCTGCCATGTTCGCACCCTTTGTTCAAGTGTACTGATGCTTTTAGAAAGTCCCTCTCAACTCCGAGCGCTAAAGTAAAAATTGAACCAAGACTGGTGCAGGCTTCTGGATATTTTTCACCGCAAAAACGTTCTAAACCTCGTCGTGCCTCATCGAAATATGCTTTGGCTTTATCAGCGTTAGCCTCTACACCTTCACCTGCTTTATATAACTCACCCAAATTAAGACATGCTGTAAACCCAGCTGCGCCCTGAAGCTTGCAAGCTTTCTCGAAAAAAAATGCTGCTTTCTCGAGGCTTTTCTCAATTTTTTTGCCTGTTTTATACCAATTCGCTATTTCAGTACATGCAGCGGCGTGTTTCCCGTTACATGCACTCTGAAAGTCCCTTAGTGCAGCGAGGTATTTTTTTGCTTCGATATTTTTTAGGCCTGAGTTGTATTGATCAGATGCTATTGATTGTGCTGATTTCTGTTCCTTTTTTTGCAGGTTATTAAATAATCCAGTGATGGAATTTGAAGACGCGTAGGATGAATTAGGGGTACTTTCAACAACATAACCAGAGTTAGTTGCCTGTGCCGCAGAGCTGACCGTGTAAAATAATATTCCTAGCAACAGAGATATAATCGATTTCTTCATATTTATTCCCTCATCTTCCCGCCTGATTTCATAGATTTCAATGGGTTCGATACCTAAGTTAAGTGGCTTTAGCTACTATCTACAATTTGGAGCATAACAGTAGTTAGGGTGCAGTTATTTACTTATACTTTCAATAACTTAATTCATCATTTAGCTTCCTCTAAACAATGAAACTATCAATATTAAAAACGATTGTCTTGACAATTTTTACCTCAAACTTTGACAGTATCAGACAACAAATTTCATATTTTACTATTCTGAATTTAAGGTTGTTACCTCACATTATATCAAATTAACGGATTAACTTTTTCGAAAATATCATTTGGTAATTCTGCGCCGTAAAGAGCGACACGGAAGGCCCCTTCAACCCTATCGGACCAATCTGAACATTCCATATCATCCAGGTTTTCTATGTTTGATAGATCACTTGGCATCCGGTGCCAAGCAAGTCTGCCATGCACATATAGAAAGATATCAGTTATGGCGTTCACAAGCATGCTGTCATGCAGAGCGCCGCGATGTTCCATCCCCAGTGTGAAAAGGGCTTTATCCAGTTCTCAGTAGAGCTGCTCATCCCAAATACGTTGCTCATGCAAGATTTCGCAAAATGAGTGTTCGTTATATTTGCCGGTTAAGTTCTTACCGTAAGCCCAGTTTTGAAAAATGATGTTTTGCTGTTGGTCCATGATTTATCAATCTTGTGCACTTATTTAAGCCTGCACTCTCTGTTAAACTGAACCTCATTTTGTAGTCGTTTCATATCGGCAGGAGACAAATCATCCGAATATGTTTTTGTGCCCTTAGTTTTGTTTGCAAATTCTTCGAATGAGAGCTGTGAGGCATAAATGATGAGGAAGTCTTTGTCCAACTGGTCATAATCAGAGAGTAATTCCTCAATTTTTGCGGCTTGCAGAATACAGTCTCTCGCCGCAACAGAGGGCGGAGAGCTGAACGCCTTGGGTGCCGCCGGAACAGTTACTTCCGCTGCGGATTCAGGGTTTTGTGTTGGGTCAAATACATTATCCAACGCTGAATTGGCAGTATACCAAAGACTAAAGGCAACAACCAACATGACGGCCATGATGATAAAGACTGTTTTGCGATTGAACTTAGAGCCCTTTGATTGATCCATTATTATCCGCCTCCCTAATGATGGATTGTTTATATTTGGGTTTTGGCCATACTATCCAAAATAGATGGCTTAACTTAAGATTATCATCAGTCTTTTTAAACCGTTAGGCAAGCATTTTACTTTTTCTTTCACCATACAAAGCAAGTATGTTTAACATACGATATAGGATGCACTTTATGCCTTGGTGTATATCTTGTATGAAGGAAGGTACATGGAAGAAGATCAAAATCTAGATACCAAGAGCCGCAGGTTGCCATACGCGCTTTTGAATGGTGCGATAGTTACCATATTGCTGTTTATTTTTACGCTGTATACTGGGGTTGATGGTTTTGCGCGTTGGTGGCCCGAGATTATTGAGACACTCTATTTTGGTTTTTTTATCGCCCTTTTTGAATTCGCAGTTGTCTATGGTTTTGTTCGATATAAAAAGCGCGCTACCAGGATGGTTTTAACCGCATTTCTGATGTTTCTAATCAATAGCGCATTGATTTTAATCGCTGCATCTTTTGTGAGTGACGCATATGCTGATCCCTTAACTATCGATGGGGCCTTATTGCTCGGCCTCATTACGGGTGGGATAGGATTAGTTTGCGCTATGATAAGTGAAATCTTTGCACGTTACTTTTTCAGGGGTGTGGGAAGCGAGGCTTGATCAATGCATGTAATCCAATTGCGATACGGCTCCTGTACTCATAACAATTCTATTCGACTGCGACGACACATTCATTGGAAGCTTTAGGAAAAGTTTTGGGAATTATTGATGAAGTCATAAGAAGCGTATCAGTGCGCAATCAAGCGCTCGTTGGGTCTTCCTCCTTCGTTGGCCTGAGCAGTCCACAACGGGATATTAAGCTTGCGGTTGAATATATGGAAAACATCCTTCAGGATGTACATCCGGATAACGCCATTGATGCCTTAACCAAGGGCATCGAAGACTTCTCTCGTGAATATGCTGACCGTGATGGTTTTGGCGCAGGCACGATCAGGGATGTTATTATCGAGCTGGAAAAGCATAGTGAATAAGTTGATAATGGGTATTGTTCAATATTGAGTGTTATAGAACACTATTAGTCATGCAAATTTAACTGATAGATGTTTTGTACAGAAATCGAGCTCAAATACCTAATATGGCTATGTATCTATGGTGCGGTAGATTTGTATTCACCCATTCAATCACGTCACCAATCAACTGAATAAGATCTCGCTGGCAGGTATTGAAATGCCTCTGAAAATAATCACGAACATCACCAAACATAAAGCCAATATGTCCCAATACTTCCTCAAAATCTCTGACTGAGCGCAAAAAATTTGCCAGCTCAGAAAGTGCTGAAGTGATTTTATTCCACTCATTCACTCCGGGATTATTTATTCCATAATGATTATAGTTTTGGATATGCTTTTCAAAAATCGGCTCGATAAAACCAAAAATTTCTTCTGCGAAATACAGACTGCTAGGGGCCCAGTGGTTACCTGAATAACGTCCTAGGGAAAGTTCAATATAGCAAGTGCCATCAAGGTCAGTAGTGTTGTTTATTATCTTAATGGGTTCCATTCTTAATTAGCCGTTAACTCAAGTTGCTTATTCAAATGTTAATTGTAGAACCTACAAGATGATTGAATATCTAGTCTACTATTAAACAGAAGAGTTCATTCTTTAGAAACAGATAAAATTTCGGATGCTCGTTTTGCCTTGAAGTGCCCAATTAATATTTCGTCTCGGAGTATTTCTAGTTCAAATATCTCCTCTTCGCCAAACTCGTTAGTGCCGCTCTTCTTTGTTATAATGTAATCGATATAATCTACTACTGTCTCATTAACCATTATGCCATTGCGCATTAATTTATCTATGTGGTTAAAATTAATTGGATTTGGATTTACTTTTTTATTCCTGGATAAATATAGGTCGTTCAATAATGGGATATTTAAGTGTAGCTGTATAATTCTTTTGAGAATATGGCCGTCTTCCGTATTAGGCTTGTCATCTAGCGCTTTGCAAAAGAAATAACGTTCGTTTTGATTCCAAAATGATCTAATTTCTGATCTTAATTCCTCGGTTAATTGCGAGTAGGAAAGGTCTGGTTTTATGTAATTCAATATAGTTTTATCAATGATTTCTGCGGGGCTTGATTTCTCCGATGGTGAAATCGATGATATTCTACTGCACAATCTAGTAGCAAAGGCACGAATGTCGCTCGGATTATGTTTTTGCTCATTCGGCTCAATAGTATCGGCCCTAGCATTCAAGGGGAAAAAGAACGTTTCTGCACGAAGCTGCAAAAATGGTATGGTTGTTACGGAATATAGTATTGTAAGCAAAACCGTGAAAATTATTTTTTGCATTAAAATTCCCTCCTAATTGAAACGAGGAAGACAACTAAATTAGATAATGCCGAAATTATCAATTCTATCTGGTTACTATAGGCAATACTCTCGACAATGTCGGTATGCTCAATCATCTTTAACAGAGTTAAATAACTCTACGTCCTTCATGTATAGGTCTTTAGCTTCGTCTATATCTTCAGTGATTTTTGGCCGCAGAACACATCCTGTCAGGTTTGTGCCCATAATGGGTAATTCTGTCGGTAAAGGTTCCAAGGCTTTTTGTTCTGCTGTCCAGGTCGAGGTCTCTTCTACAAAATAGAATTGATCACCGATATTATGTATTTCAGAGTGTGTGCGTGAATGCTCTTCAAAATCACAGGTTAGGTAGTGTGACGTAACCGAGACATAAATATTCGCTTGGTTGTGAAATATGTATGCATGCTTAAAATAGGGCAGATACATTGGTCCCATATATAGGATTTTTGAAGTTTTCTGTTTTTTGTGATGGGCAGACAATGCGTAATAGCTAATGCCGTTGATATATTTTATGCCAAGGCCAAGAGTATAATCCTGATTGTAAGGGCATGTTTCTGATATGGTCGCTGGCGGTGCAGGAAGTGTGTTAAGTTGGCTACCTAATTCCACATTAAGATTACTGACAAGCCACCTGGCATACATGTCTTCCTCTTTGCTTTCCCCAAAGCCATTGATATCGTCCCCGGCATCACGGTAGCCCTGGAGCGAACACATATGGAGTTTCAATTCATATAATTTTTGCTCCAGTGGTGGAAGATTTTCGGGTTCCGTTCGCCATTTTATTTTATAGTGATTTCGAACCTGGCCACAAAGTCTGTCAGACAGGCCTTTATTCATATCAAAAGAAATCAGGTTTTCATGAAGCGTTCGCCAAATAGAATTGCGCCAGATTGAAGGCGGTGCAATATCACCATTTTCTAATTTGTTGAGTTTGTATTTTTCTTTGTGCGCACGAACAAACAATTCAGTCGTTTTTGCGAGCGCAGTTTCAAACGTTTGATCCTCTAAAATATCGTCAAGTTCAGAAAAAATATAAGCTTCGGCACTATTGTCAGTTTTAGACCCTTCAACTTGGTCCACGCCCAGAACGGTCAACGATAGCAAAAGTGCCGAAAGGTTAATCATTGAAGCTCCTGTGGATTATGAAAAGAGTTCTCTGGAACATGGCGTGTTTCCAACCTTTCCGGCCTGGGCTTTATACGCCGATCAATGTTGTTACTGCTGCGCTGTTTTGGAGTTGGCATATCAGGTCAACTCTATTAGGATTATATTGCATAACACTCCTTATCCTCGCATTTTGAACGTTAGACATTTAACGATTAATCTCGATATTCATGTATACTTTTTAAAATACAAGAATTCGTCCATCATAACCCTGTGCAGCTTTGATCATTTGATTGCAAGGCGCACTGTTACGTGACGTACATACTCTTTGAAAATATTTGAATGCAGTTTCGTAACTTTCGTTAACAATTCCATCGGCTTTGTTACGAGCTGATCTACAAAAGAGGCTTGCAAGTTCTTTGTTTTCTTTTCGTTTTTTTTCGCTGCACTGCTCTTTCGCTTCATTAATATATTTCGATTTTTGGCTTTTGTGATATTTGGCACGCTGCATCCAATATTCGCCTCGCTCAATGCAGGCATAATAATTGTTATGCTCACAAGCTCGTTCACTGAGGTAAATTATCAAATTATTCTTTTGAGTTTTGTCATCTTTATCACTAAAAAAAAGATTTTCGAACTTATGTCCATAAACTCCGTTAAAATAAGCATAGTTTGAGCCATACTTAGCTGCATAGGGTAAATATCCAGCTTTGCCGGAATTGATGAGTTCTTTTAGTTCCCAACAGCTGAACTTGTTCTTGCGGTACTCACAGGCCGTGTCAAAATAGTCGAGTGCTTTCGCTGGGTCTTTTGCAATTAGCCTTTGATTTATCTGATAGCAGGCATATTCATCCTGAACGTTATTTTCATATGTGCCATTGCAAAGACTTTCCAATTGTTCACTCACCCATTTTGCTCGGTCGAATTTTTCATTCGCAAATAACTTTTTTTCTTCGACCATTCGAATGAAATTAAAACAACCTTCGCCTGAACCCAATTTGCATGCACGGGTGAAATACCAGGTGGAAGCATCATCATATTTCTTTTCTTTTTCAGCCAATTCGCCGAGGCGGATACATCCGCTTGTATCGCGCATCTCGCAGGCGTGGTGTAGAAAGTTTTGACCACCCGCAATGTCCATCTTTAACCCACCATCTCCACTTAACAATTTATTCCCAATAATTGCACAGGCTTTGCCGTCGCGTAGGGTTGTACATGCTCTTTGATAGAAGGGTAGTGCTTTGTTAATATCGCGTTTTATAAGTTGATTGACTTCGCTGCGTTTTATCGCCCCTTCCGTGTCATAAAAACGGGCGAGGCGTTGGCATCCCATTCCGATATTAGCGTCACATGCTTTGCTGTATGATCGCTCAGCGGCGTAATAATTTGCGCGATTATAGGCCTTATCACCTGTTGCAACATCAGGATGAATTTCTTTGTCGCTGATCTTTAGGTTTTGTGCTGTTACATTCGAAAAACCAGATATCAGTATGAGAAGCAAACTTAACCTTATCATGTACATGCATATTCCCCTGAAACCTTGTTGGTATAAACTTTAACTTATCGATGATTGATGTGTTATAATCTGACCCAGTTTAATCCTAATTCTTAGTTACCATTTTCATTGAGTGTCTTTAACTGATCACAGGCGGCCTGAAATTTGCCTTTACAGGCTTGATCGTAAAAGCGACCTGCAGTTTTGAGGTTCAGTGTAACGCCCAATCCATCCCGGTATAAATGAGCAAGATCATTGCAGCCATGTGAACTGCCGCCATCACATGCCTTTTTGTAATAGCGATGGGCTTCAGCATAGTCTTTTGGCATACCTTTTCCCGACTGACTTAAGTGCCCAAGGCCAACACATCCAGCAACCTTTTTATCATAACAGGCTTTACTATATATCTCGAACGCACGTTCTGGGCTCTTCGGAAGTCGTCGGCCAAATTCATATTCATCACCCAGAGTATAACAACTTTGGTCACGGCCATTCTCACAGGCGCGCAACATCAATTCGGAATAGCGATCATAGTCCTGCGAAACGCCTTCACCTTCGCGATAAAGGAGAGCTAAAACAGTACATCCAATCATATGACCATTGTCGCAAGCTTTCTCATAAAGCTTACTTGCGCGCCCAGCATTTTCTCGTGCATCGTCATAAAGAAGTACGCCTAGCTGAGTACACGCATTCATATAATCACCATTACAAGCTTTCTCATATAGTTCACTTGCACGCCGTCTATTTTGGTTAACTCCACGTCCAGATTCATATAATTCGCCTAGGGCAGTACATCCAAGCATATTACCTCCAATGCAGCCAGCGTCATATAATTCTGCTGCTTCAGTGTAATTTTGTTTCTGAGCTTCTCGATAACCATCCCGAGTAGCTTTTGCAGCATTTGCCGTGAGGCCTTTGTCAATCTGTAACAAAATCGGTGCGATTTCGCGTTGTAGGCTTGTGTCGGCATCATATGAATAAAATTCGTTTATCTTGGTTTTGGCTTCTGCATAGCGTTTCAGGCGCGTAAGAATTTTAACCTCGAGTGCCAGAAAACGAGCATCGGTTTTCCCGCGCAATCCTTCTGCCTTTTTTAGAGCGGTCAGTGCGTCATTCAATTTGCCAGACATAAAAGCATCTTCCGCTGCAAAATAATACGCGCGCGCCTGTGCTGAATTACCGGACTGTGCCTGAATGGTGGGTAATGTCAGCATCGACACAGCGGTAAAAAGACATAATGCCAAAATTCTATTATTCATTCTCGATCCACCTTCACGTAATGACATCCTGGCGTTCATTCGCGCCAGCCGTCCATTTTGCCAATGATGTTGGCATACTCTTCATAGTCTTCGGTAATTTTAATATTGTTCGCGCGCGCATGATCTCGGGCCCTCGGTATAAATTTCCTGCACCGGCGATCAGACCCACTGAAATACCCTTTTTTCGTTGGGGCGATGATCCATTTGCCTTTTTGGTCAATCAGTCCCTCAGCCCAAACTATGAAATAGGCGCTTTTTAGTGCCGCACCCCTAAAGGCACCGCGCCCTTCTACACACGTATAAGGTATTACTTCGATCTGTTCTGCGGCCTTTGCGATACCGTCTTTGTAGTAAAGGATCAGTCTTTTCGAGAAGGGGATAAGCATCCTGCCATCTACTCCCCTGACGCCCCATTCGCGGTTGTCATTTTTGACAATTTCAAATGTTTGGCTTGCAAGAGAAGTAACTTCGCGAATTTTTTCCGTGTATCTCTTGTACCAATTAGGGTTGCCCGCGCCTTTAGTCATATGAACATCAAGCAAGTCATAATCACGTGACTGTGGTAGTTGACCAATATAACGCACGCCTTCGCTGCGAAGTCGATTAACTCTTGTTCGCACTGAACTGGAATTATTGTCACAAACAGCTTCCTCACTCATGCCGATCGCTTTGTGAGTGCGCATGGCATAATATGTTTCGGGTTCGCCGACCCAGTGCCCGAACTTATTAATTTCTCCATCAAACCATACGAATATAGTACACGGGTAAGGGTACCTGCCGGTCGTAGTAAATTTATCAACTAATGATAACTGTGTCGCACGTGCACGGCCGTTTTCGTAGGCGTAGATGCGGTTGTAGGTGAAGGGAATGATGGCCTGTCCGTTTGCATTCAGCACCGCGTATCGGTCATCTTCGCGTCCTTCTCCGCCAAAATGGACGACAATTTCACCATTGGTGTTATTAATTGATGCCGTAGGTTTTGCAGGGGCTACCTTTGGCTCAGGCTTCTTCCAGCAGTCATTACTTTGATCAGGGCAGGCCCAAAAATCGTCCTCGTCAGATTTTTCTGCTTCCTTCCAGAAATCATCTTCGTCAGATTTTTCGTTACTTTCAGATTTTTCTGCTTCGTTCCAGAAATCATCTTCTTCAGCCACTTCTTCCTCATCCGCATCTTCTTTGTCGTCCCAGAAATCGTCCTCTTCTTCTTTCTCTTCTTTTTTTCTGCGCCAATATTCCGCAGCAATATTGTTAAGGGAAGTGGTTGGAGGAACTATTTTAGTGACCTTAAGAGGAGTAGATCTATCAAAGGTTAGTGAGTCTGCGGCAGTCCAAGTGTTTTTGATCCAAGTATTAACATCCCCGTTTGGCGTAAAAATAGGCATCATGAAAGTTTGCCAATCCTTTGGCCTACCAGGTGATAAAACAAAGCCATTTTCGCCAGGTTTTGGGATTTGAAAATAGGGCGTTTTCTTTAATTTCACCTCAAATTGAGTGGCTGCTGATTGGAGTTCAAACAAATTTGGAGACGGTGAAGGACGGTCAGATTGTTGATCACGAGCAGCATAAAACGTAATCGTCAGTTGGATATCCTCTGGTGTTAGCGCATCGAACCGTTTCAATAAATCAGGATACTCGGACAACCTATCACGGGTTATCGGATATTCACCGCCACTTTCCCCAAAGCGGAAACTGTTGCTGCGTTCCCATTTTAGTTTATGTGCATAAACAATTTCACCAAACAGGGTCCACCATTCGATATCAAGCTCAACCGCACTGACAAAGCTATTGCCTGAATATATGGCTTGATAAAGGCCACTCGATCCATCGACACTTAGTTTGGTGCTAATACGATTATCATCGGTTTTACGGGCGACCTGTGCTTGTGCAGGTATCGTTGTAGTTGAGACAAGTATGAGTAGGATCAAGGACGCTAGCCAATAGGCCTTATTCCATAAAATCGCTGACGGTGTAGTGTTGCAAGCCATTGATACCCCCCTAAAACGTAACCGAAATATCGATTTTCTCGCCGAAACGATCAATTGAGTAGATAGAGGTTCCACCAGAGGGTACAGCGCGGATTAATGACAATAGCTGTGCATTGGAAGAAATCGGTGTGCCATCAATAGTATCAATATAGTCACCTGGTTGGATACCCGCAGCTGATGCAATTGAGTTAGGATTAACATAGTTAATTATAACCCTATACCCCCTTACGGTATAGAATTTGACCCCAAGCCTCGCTTTTTCAGCGGCTATTTTTTTCTGGGCTTTCTTGATGTTAATTCTAATTGTTTTGGTTTTATAGCCATTTCGTTTGGAATTCAGACGACGCACCTTAATGCGCGCCTTGTCCTTTTTCCTGAGCTGAGCCCAAAAATCCTCAATGCTGGAAATTTTTTGGCCATTAACTTCAAGAATATGATCCCGAGATTTCATGCCGCTTTTATTGGCGGCATCACCGTTAAAGGCGTGAAGGACTTTTATTTTACCGTCTGCATCCGACAGAATAACTCCTATTGGGTTATTACCACTTCTTCGTACTGCTGTGGCCTCGGCCATGTCGGCCTCTTGTAGCCGTTTAAGCGCTGCCTCATGCTGACGTTTTAATTCTTCCTGTTGTTTTCGTTTTCGTTCGGCTTCTTTTTGTTTGCGCTCGTCTTCTCGCCTTTTACGCTCTGCTTCTCTCTGTCGCCTCTCTTCATCGGCTCTTCGCTTTGCCGCTATCCTGCGGGCTTCTGCCTTTTTCTTTTTCTCAATACGCTCCTCGATTTCCAATTGGATTTTGGCAACATCACGCAGGATATCTTGTGGTGCTTCATAGTCATAAAACCGTTCAATTAGACGCTGGGCCTGCTGGTCTTTTTTCTGTGCATACAGAATTTTGATTTCCAAGCCTAAAAACCTACCATCGGTTTTCCCGCGTAGCGCTTCTGCGCGTTTTAAGGCCCTATAGGCTTCATCATACCTTTTGTTTTCATATGCATCCTCGGCAACAAAATAAAATGCACGTGCCTGCTTATCTGATGACTGCGCCGACGCATGCTGCGGGCTAATGATAAGTATCCCGATCAGGAACAATATAATTGATAAGGGTACCAGTCCTTCATTTAATATTTTATGTAGTTTTGTATGCATCATGCCCCTTAAAATTTAATCGGCAGCAGTATGGTTTTACCAAGCCTGTCAATGGTGAAGACAACGACCTGTCCTGTTTCTATCAGTGTTATCTGTCTTAAGAACTCTTCGGTTGACGTAATTTTTGTGTCACCAACCGCTAAAATAAAATCGCCCGCTTGAATGCCGCCCCTGGCTGCAGGACTTTGTGGGGTAACAGTCATCGCCAGTATCGGATATGTTTGCGCTTGGCCAAAAGCTATACCTAGTTTGCCTTTTCGCGCCGCAAATATGGCCTTCGCCTTTTCCATGTCTATTTTGATGGTCTTGGTGACCAGTTTACTTCGTTTTGCATTAAGCTGTTTTACGCGTAGACGTATCTTTTTCTTTTGATCATACAGTCTAATGAACTGCTTAGTAGATGTTATTTCGATCCCATTCACTTTTAATATATTGCTGCCAACTTGCAGACCATTTAGATATCCCGCACCATCTTCAGAGGCCTGAATGATAGTAAGAATACCGCCGTCGTCAGATATAGTTATGCCGAGGCTGTTGCTTTGGTTGTCGCGTGCTATCCTTGCCGCTCTATGGTCGGATTCGCGCGCTTTTTGAAACTTCTCGGCTTCCTCGCGTTTCTTTTTTTCAAGCCGAAAACGCTCACGTTCCGCTTCACGGCGTTTGCGCTCAATTTCTTGCCGGCGCCGTTCTTCAGCCCGCTTTTTTTCTGCGGCAATCCGTCTAGCTTTTGCCTGTTGTTGTGAGCGAATTCGCTTCTCGGTTTGAAGCTGGATTTTGGCAATATCCCTGGCAAGGTCTGCTGGAGCATCATGTGCGTAAAACCTATCGATCAGTCTAATGACCCGTTGATCTTTTTTCTGGGCAAAAAGGATTTTGATTTCAAGCCCCAGAAATCTGGCATCGGTCTCACCGCGCAATTTTTCTGCACGCTTTAATGCATCAAAGGCATCACTGTATTTTTTATTTTCATATGCCTCTTCTGCAACGAAATAGAACGCGCGTGCCTGAGCGTTATTATTGGATTGTGCAAAGCCGGTTTGTGGACACAAACCAAAACATAGGAAGATTACTAAAAACAAACGATGTTTCATGAGTATCTTTTTAACCTTATATCAATTGATATATAACTTTTGTTATCAAAGGTTTCTTAAATACACCTTAATGTCAAATAGTCTTGTTAGGTATGATGTCCTACTTGGGTAGCGAAAACCTGTTCCGCTATCCCAACTTTTAAAAGGTATAACTGTCTTGCATGCTAAGATATTTCACGTACTAGCGCGCGCTCACGATGCTTAAGGGCCAATCCCAACACAGCAAAACCAATAATCATCATCAGCCATGTCGCTGGCTCTGGTACGGCGGATGTAAATACTACGTTAGAAATTCTATGATTTTGAAGCCTTACGCTTCCCAAACCCCCTATGTTAATCGTTTGCGAGGTAAAATTTCTTGCCCCACTGTTATAATTATCCGCCGTAAAATTAAAGATGCTTGGCGAGGCAATGGTGTCAATATCGGGTCTGCTTACGAATTGAAAGCTAGGCAAGAGTATATTTCGAGTTATGCCATTAAATGTACCAGTCCTTAACCCGCCTTGGACAAAGATATCAAAAAAATCGGTTCCGAAACTATTGTTAATTATGCCTATACGTTCAGAGGATCCACCGCCAAACGTGAAGGTTTGGTTTCCGATAGTCGCTATTGTGCTTTCGATGCCATAAAGTGCCCGATTAAATTCTCCGGTGACTGGGTCGGGTGTGTCGGTTAAAAAGGGTGTTGTATTAACACTAAATGACAGCACAAAAGCACCATTAACAACTGATTGTGTCCCGTCAAAACCAAAACTTGCTGCAGTTGATGTATTAAAAAAATTGGCATCTGCAGTCAGCTCAAATGTTGCCGATTGCGCATTAACTATGCCGAACGGCGATAAAATCACCATTATTGCTAATAATATCTTTTTCACTTTAAACTCCCGTTTTAGTCTGAACTCAATTTTTCGCCCGATAAGTTTCAGTTGTGCCTATCTTGCATTTTTCGTTATTTTTTGTGTGTATTGTTTGTAACGCGATTATTTTTTTTCGTCGTCACCCATATGGGGGATGCGCTTCAATAAATATTATGTAAAATTGATAAATACAGGTTCTGAGAGTGGCGTATGAGTGACGAAACGACGATCAAGGCCTCTAAGGAAGATATCGCGGTAAAGCGCCTTGAGGTTACAAATCTTATCTATGATTTTATCAATGATACATCTTTGATGCCGAACTTGATTGATGGATTGGCTGGGCTTGATGAAATCGATCCAAATGCTGATGATATCTTTGAAAAACTCAGTGAAGCCAGTCGTTTAGCAGATAAACTGCATGATATCCCCGATATAGATATAACGCGTGATGTTGGTTTACTTGTCGTCGGTGTTAATCATCATGGTAATATCGCTTTGGTTCCACCGGGAGCCGAGGATTGGCTCGGTAAAAAGTTTAAACCAAGCAAGCAGGGTATCGATTGGCTGACAGATCAAAATGGTATGCGCTGCCTGGCTCATTATATCGAGTTTGGTGCGAAAAATCATTTACCCATTCATAAGGCATTAATTGAAGGCCTGAAAAACAAAATAGTTGTGACCTTAATTGCTATTTACCGATTTGATTTGTCAGAGTCTGCTATGAATGCACTCAAGGAGCTGTATCATTTAACTCCGGCAGAAATGCGTCTATGCAATCATTTGGGGCAGGGCTTAAGCTTAAAAGATAGCGCAGTTCAGTTAGGTGTTGGGGCGGAAACCAATAGAACGCATTTAAAGCGTATCTTTCAGAAAATGGGTATCAACAGTCAAAATGAACTCGTGAGAATTATCACCCAAATTTCTGCGGCTTCCTCAATCTATGACGTAACGCGTAAACATAATCTAGATCTTGTCGATAATCAGAAAAACAGTATTCAAACCACTCATACAGCCTACATCAGAACACGGCACGGCAGTAAACTTTGTTACTCCTGTTATGGTGATCCAGACGGAGAGCCCTTGCTCTTCTTTCATCACACCATTGGGTGTCGGATTTTAAGCGATGATATGATCAATGATGCATACAAAGCCGGTAAGTTAATATACACATTCGACCGTCCCGGTTATGGGGGATCAGAGCCAATTGATAATTATTGCCCTAAGATATTAGCAGAATGCACGGAGGACTTTCTGGATGCACACGGTTTACAGCAAGTAGATGCGTTGGCATTGGCAATCAGTGGTAGAAGTGTATTGGAAGCCATCCCCTATATGAAAGGTAGGATGAAGACGCTGGACCTGTATTCCTTTAGGGGCGTTTCTCCGCCTCATGATCCAACACATATCTGGAACCACTTTATTTATCTTTTAATTAAGAACGCAAAATATGTTGGACCGATGGTGCGATTATTAAAATCAGCTTTTACCAATCAGTCAGTAGTTAAAAACATGCAATCTGCTTATGGTTCTTCGCCACCAGATCAGCAGTATGTTTCTAATCCCAAAAACTGTTTCTACTTATTAAATGTTTTACAACTTGCCTGCAGTCAAAATGGTGTAGGCCCAAGCTATGAATTTACTAATTTGCGAAAAGAATTTAGGGCAAATAGAGATGATTACTCTGATACTCTTATTAGGGCATTTTTTGGAGAGCATGATCGATATAATCCCCTGGAAGATGCTCAGGATTTTCTGAAACAATTCCCTAACCTCAGTGTCAAATCTGTTCCAAATGCAGGGCAGCTCTTTCTGTTTGCTAGGTTCAAGGAGTTTTTGTCACTAGCCCGATAATTGGTAAATTATTGAATTGATTGATTAATACATATTCTAGAAAATTATTGCTGGTTTGAGGATGATAACTAAAGCTGCACTGCCCTTTGTAAAGGTCTTGTATAGGCCTATTTCACGATTAGCTCCGATACCGGTTTAGCATCATAGTATGTGATAAGTACTTCTCTCAATTCTTTGATCTCCCGCATAGGAAAGGTTTTGTACGAAGTCGGCTCTGCTATAATACGATCTAAATAGTCTAATAGTGTATTTGGTGTTTGGTCGAAATCTCGGACGGTTATTACATTAGCATCGATAGGAAAACGTTTTTCGTCGGAAAAGAAAAACTCAAGTAAGACGACGTTAAAAAACCTAAGAGATACGGCCCTGTGGAAGATATGCTCAGGACGATACGTATGGTGATCGTTTGTGCAAATGAACTTAGCACTGTTCTGATTGAAGAATTCGACCCATCTGGCTTCGTAGTTCGGGGTGTTCCTGGTCCAGCCATTGTAAGCTAGAATTGCGTTTTCGATATCAATGTCTATGGATAAAGTGTTTCTTCGTGAAGCTAATGAGAGCATTCGGCAAACATCACCCACCAGTACATTGAAGCGCTCATTCTTACTAATCTCAGTTTCTTGTGCATCTGTTGCATTCACACATAAGCATGGCGACATCAACGCAAACAGTATGATCGTGAAAAACTTAAGTCTCAATTCTACAATTCCTTTTCAGAGCCATGTAAAATAATATTGGTTCAACGGCCATTCTGAGAATAGGCACAACAAACTAATCGGGCTTATTCTGATGGTTGACTATTTAGTAACATAGGCCCTGACCATTCTGCAATTAATCCCAAGTGTGCCATTTTCAGTTTTCCGCTGGCAGTTCATGGCAATGCTATTGTTAGAGCAATGGGGCAGATGCTGAGACTTCGAAAATTATGTGGCCTTTGGTTCATACTTTCTGGGTATCTCAAAAATTGTCTCACATTATACGGTTGGTTTTATATAGATCACTAAGTAATCAGACTGGGCAATAGTGATCAATGTATATTGAGTATTAACAAGTTATTTCTGGTTTGAGGATGATAACAGATATGACAGTTTAGGCTTTAATTTACTTTCTTGTTTTCCGCCAAGTTTTATCTTGGTCATGATACCAGCTTTTGTATCTATTGGTACCGACAAGCATGCCATGAGATATAAATGGCCCATGAATGACTTCTTCCGTGTCATTGAGCATATCGGAACCAATATGATATATTTGGTTACACAATTCATCGCCGTTTTTTATGTCTTCAGCGATAACCTCAATGTGCTTGAAATGTTTGGCATAAAACTCGTTTGCTACTTTAACGCCTCTTTGCCAGGTTTTAGCTCTAACTAATAAATTAGTGTCCTTTGTACATTCCAAATCAGGATTTAACTCATCTAACAATATACCAACGCCCCAACGGCTGACTAAAAATATGTCCATAGCTTTATTCTCTATCATAAAATATTATTGCTAGACATTGGTTGCCAGCAAAATAAAGTAACAGCAATGTGCTAATTTTTTATAACTTGGCTGCGGAAAGAGTATTGCATATGACGATGACAATGAAACCTCATTTGTTCGCTCATGTAGTATCCGCGAGTTTATTGGCCTTCGTAACGGCGAAGGCTTTAGCGAATGATGAGGGCTGCATTAATCATGTGGCGGTGGAACCGTATACAGATGCCCAGATGGTTACGGATAAGGTTGATGCTCAGTCTCATGAAATGAATATCAAACATTTGAAGGGTTTATTGAAAACTAGCGTTGGCTCTACGGTAACACTTCCTATGGGATCGTTTTCCATGGGCATTTTAGACGGGATGGATGACGAACAACCTGTGCATAATGTTACAATTGATTATGAACTCGAGGTTGGATTGTATGAAGTAACATTCAATCAATGGGAAGCCTGCGTTGAGAATGGTGGTTGCAATGGCTATCAACCAGTTGCTGAAGGTTGGGGGCGAGGTAATAGACCTGTTATAAATGTATCTTGGGTCGATGTTCAGTCTTTCCTGAAATGGCTAAACAGTCTTGCTAGGGAAGCAGGTGATGCAGGTGGTTGGCGCTTACTCAGTGAAGCTGAGTGGGAATATGTGGCCGCCGCTGATCAACCTGAGCAATATAGCTGGGGCGAGTATCTTGGCACTAATAATGCTAATTGCAACGGATGCGGAAGTATATGGGACGAAAAAACAACCGCACCAGTTGGGTCGTTTAAGCCCAATGCTTGGGGGTTATATGATATGCATGGTAATGTATTTGAATGGGTAAGTGACTGTTGGAATAACAATTATGAGCGAGCTCCAACTAATGGTCAGGCTTGGTTATACGGTAATTGCGAAAGGCGCGTTATCAGGGGTGGATCGTGGTATTTTCCTCCCAAATTTATGCGCGTGACAAATCGGTATTGGTTTAACCGTGATATTCGCGATTTTAATGTTGGATTTAGGACCGCAAGGACAGTCAATAAATAGGCATGGAACATCAACTGTGATAAAAAGGTTTGTTAACTAATAAGGACTAACAAATTTTATGATTCATTCGCCCGGCAATGTTAAACAACTCATTAGCCTCACTAAAAAGAAGAATGTTAAGTATCTGTTTTTTTGGGGGCATAAGCAGCGAACACCCGAAGTTACAAAAACGTGCCTTAGTCAATGGTATCCAAGCCCCTTTTATCATAACCCTAATGATCAATCTTCTACAAGATATGCTACGGCTGAACATTATATGATGGTGCAAAAGGCGGTTCTTTTTCACGATTACGATATTGCGAAAAAGATACTAGCCGATGATGATCCAGCGAGAGCAAAAGAACTGGGCAGACAGGTCTCCAATTTTGATTCAGCAATTTGGAATGCGAAAAATTACTATACGGTTTTTGATGGAAATGTATTAAAGTTTAGTCAAAACCCTGAACTTAAGGATTATCTGCTGTCAACTGGGAAGCGTATACTCGTTGAGGCCAGCCCTAACGATAAAATCTGGGGTATTGGCATGACTGAGGATCACAGTGATGCATGCAATCCAGCTCGTTGGAAGGGAGAGAATCTACTCGGCTTTGCGCTTATGAAGGCAAGAAGTTACTTGCTGAGGAAGAGATAGACAAGCAATGCGGGTTGATGAAATTACGCGGGATTTTTTGCCGACATTACTAGGGGCTATAGATTTTGACTGACTGTATCGAACCCACCTTGCAAGTTGATGGAAAATCTGTGTCTGTAAAACTCCTCAGAATACCGCCAATGGATTTGAGCAGTAGCCGGGCAAGTATGCAGCCTTGTAAAATTCTTCTAAAGATACCGGCCCAACAGATTTGTGATGCGGCAAAAGCTGAATGGGAGGCTTATGCGATACGATGCATGCGCGAAGAAGCGAGATTGGATAGGCCAGACGAAGATGATTGGGTTGCAATGGCTGGTTACCCTCCTTTAGAGGAGGTCATACAGGACCAAGAGGAACTAGATTTTCTGTTTGGACGCGGAGGGCGCTTACGCACAGTAGCCATTTCAAAAACATGTGATTTTGATAATCAAGAGGTCTGTGTTGAAGACAAGAAACACTATATCTATTTGGATAATATCAGGGTTGAGAAGATCGACAATTTCATTGTCTGGTCTGGCATTGGTTATCGCAGTTTAAGATGAATGCATGCTCCCGCAACCAAAGCAAAAAAACCTCAGTCCTTTGGACTGGGGTTTTTGCTTTTTTGGTCACGTGAATAAGCTTTGAACCGTAAAGGTTCATATGGAGCAAGGCGTTAGCCGAAGCGGAATGATGAGGACACCCAAAATCGTGACAAGACTAATCCTACTCCCGCAACCAATAAAACAAAGGTCCGCCATCCGGTGGGCCTTTTGTTTTATCTGGTAGGTGGAGATGGTACTTTGTATCTACTGGTTCGGGCGAAAAGCCGGGCAACAGCCAAGCTTCGAGATAACACGTGGAGGCGCACCCCCCGACCGCGACCACAGCATTAGTTTTTAGTGCCGAGAATTCAGCCTGAATTCTTTTGGGTTAGGTTTTATCATTGACGAAATTCGATCCATTTCTGATATGGGGCGCCGTAATGCTTGATATAGGCTGCCGGGCTCCAATCTTTATCGCGGCTAGGGCTGTTTTGTCGGCTATAATAGGCTTTGACAGTTTTGGGGCCAATTGGCGACGCTAATGTTACATCAGTATGAGAAAACTTGTCATATTCGTGCCAGATCTTTTTTCCGTCATGGATGAATAAACGGACCAAGGTTATTTTATCATTAGCAACTTTATAGTGGCTGTGCGCCCAAACGGGTTGTTTACCGCCACCATATCGATTTGCAAGCCCCGCCTGTGATTGAATAATCAGTAAGTCACCTTTTTGCTTCCAAATGTTTCGTACCATACCGGGGTTTACTGTCAGGTTATTTGGTTTTTGAAATTGCCAATTCTGTCTTACGACCTGACCATCAGGAAAGAATGTATATTCAAAATAAAATTGTCGGGTGTCGCCGTAGGCGGTCTTTACATCATTGTGCCATTGATAAGAGCGGCCAGATACATTGATGGCCTGCTCAGTATTCTGAAGGTTTGTTGGCGGTGTGAACTCCGCTGCATAAACAGGTTGCTGAATATTGAGGCAAGCCATTCCTGAACATAATAGGATAAGCCATAGTTTCATTTGATGCTCCTGTATCGAAGGGGGCGGGCAATCGGGTACCAGAGTTCTCCCGATGAATGCGTTAATGGAGAGTGTTGTATTTGGTCAAACAGCTTTGATGGAGACCGTTGATTGAGACCAGAATATTCTATGCCCACCCTGTTATATATATTGGCGTATTTGATGATTGGGAGAACCCGCGCACATTAAGGGCTGTGATCAAAGGAAACATAACTGTTTCGATATGCGCGAGTTTAATCCGTTTATGCGAAATGTTTATGCGTAAAACGCCTGCGCTTGAGTTGAAGACCAGCAACAGCAAAACCAATAATCATCATCAGCCATGTCGCGGGTTCAGGGATAGCGGAAACAGCGGAAATAGAAGTGTTTGCAAAGCGAGCAAAACCTGCTGAGCTTCCAAAGCCGCCTGGGTTTGCATTAGAAGGTGCAATAGTTGTAAATGCGCCGATATCATTTATCCCTGCGGACGTGATTAAGTCAGCTGAAGAGTTGAAAGCTACAAAGAAACTTGTAATTGTGGTCGATCCAACAGAAACGTCAGAGTTTCCGATCAGTTGTAAGAAGTCGCCCGAAATGTTGCTTCCTTTTCGATCTATAAGTCGAACTATGTTGGAAGTGGTCACATCGCCGGTTATGTTTCCAGTATATGAAAAAGATTGTGAGCCAATATTTACATTAAGGTTAGAATACTCGAACTGCACAAGGTCTTGTATAGAGTTACTGATTTCAACCCGAGTTCTGGGGTTAGCATCAACAGTAAAATTACCGTCGACACTACCGACCAATGTGTCAAAGCCAAATACCGAAGCTACCGTGAGGTTTTGGAAATTCACATCACCAGTAAACCTGAAAGTTTGCGACTGCGCGTTTGCAGTTGTCCCAAGCGACAACAATGCAAAAATGGTTATAAATATTTTCTTCACTTAAAACTCCCGTTTTCAATCTGTACTAATTTATCGCCTGATAAGTCTTTGTGCTGCCTATTTTGATTTGCCTTGTCCTTCTTAGGACTTATGTTAAAGCGTTTATTCTCCCCCGTCGTCACCCATATGGGGGATAACCTCTATAAATATATGATAAATTTGATGGATGTAGCTTTGACACAATCAAAAGGTGCTTTCACCTGGCCTTAAATTTATGGCTTTGGCCACAATCAACTGTCCGTTTGCTGCATTTTAAGTTTAATCGGCTTATGCGGACTGTTTGCTGACAAAACGCCTGCGTTTGAGTTGAAGGCCAGCAACAGCAAAACCAATGATCATCATCAGCCAAGTTGAGGGCTCAGGGATACCTGAAATGAGTGAATAGCTTATATTTCTAAGAGATACCGATCTATTATCTTGAAAACTTATGAAGCCAGTTCCTGTGCCGACCAAAGGACTGTCTAGTATTTCCATTAAACGTGATGGGGCAGTAGAACTGGTGGGTAAATTAACGGTAGAACCTAAGATAAAAAACAGGTTGCTTATACCGCTAGTTGATAACCCCATATCTTCCCCCAGAAGCAATTGCGCAGATGTGCTTCTTCTAAACCCTCCTCTAAAACTTTCATTTTCTGTAACACGTAAAAAGTTACCTTGATCACTATTTCCTTGGTAGGATAATTCTTGATCACCAATTCTAAATGTCAAGTTAGTGAACTCATAATCGCTACTCTGTTGAATCAAGAAGCGAGAAGAATCGGATCTACGATCAGAAGAAAATGCCTCTGTCCCAATATTAATAGTGAATTGGCCAGTAAAAGTAGTTGCAAAATTAATAAGATCAATACTTTCAGGCGATGTGTCGAATATGGAGCCAACCTCTCCTTGAAAACGGAATGTTTGGTTTTGTGCTGCTACTGCTGTTCCAATAAAAAGAACGCTGGCTAAAGACATGTATATCTTTTTCATTGTATTTACTCTTCTTTCAGTCTGAACTTTGTTCTGTTTGCCCGAACGTATTTTTTTGCCTTTTCACCCACTGGATTATGCAAAGAGTGAAATTTTATTATTATTTTAGGTAGATTAGAGCAGAGATGCCGTTATGTATTGACAATTTTGTCCATATTCTTTTGATAATAATGGACATGTTCTAATGATTTAGTGGTTTTTTGTATGTTCACAGCTTCGGCCCCTTATATTCAGTGTTTTTATGATGCAGCAGTTAGTAAGGGGGCAGATAGGGAAACAATGTTGGGGGTATTAGGTGCCACTGATGATGCTTTCCTCAATCCTGTTTTCCGGTTTGATTGTGACCGTGTGATTAAAATGCTGGCAGCCGCGGAATTGGAAACGGGCTGTAAATCAATTGGCCTTGAAGCTGGTTTAAACTTTACGCCTGCCACATTCGGGGATGTTGGTTATGCGGGGATTTGCTCGCCAACCCTTGTGGATGCAGGGAAGACCAATTCCAAGTATGAAAGTTTGAACCAGCAATTTGGCCGAACGAAAGTAGTTGTTGAAGAAGATACGGTTCGCACCTATTGGCACCCCAATATCGAAGCCGATAACCCAGAAGCCCTAAGGCCAATTATCGAAGCGGTTTTCACCGGCCTTGCTAATGTGGGGCGCTGGCTATTGTGGGCGTTTAAGGAAGAGGCGATGGCAGTGCACTTTAGGCATCAAAAACCATCAACGCCCGACCCTTATGAAGAGTATTTTGGCTGCAAAGTCTATTACGGCCAAGAGGTCGATTTTCTAGAATATAAAAAAGGGCTTGCCCAGAAAAAATTGCCACAACCTAACCTTGAATTACTGGAAATCCTGAAATCACGGCTTGATGTTGCGCTGCGTAATCTGGAAGTGGATAAATTAACCACAGGCAAGGTGCGCCAATGTATCAACCATATGCTTCCAACCAAAGCGCCCAAGATTGAAGATGTTGCCGATATGTTGAATGTTAGCAGTAAAACCTTGGCCCGCCGTTTAAGCGGGGAAGGGACGTCATTCAGGGATTTGCTTCAGGATGTCCGTATCCAGAATTATCATTTTATGAAGGAAGAAGGCGGGAGGTCGCTTAGCGAAATAGCACATGCCCTAGGTTACAGCGAACAAAGCAGCTTTACCCGCGCTTATCGCAGCTGGTTTGGCAAAGCCCCAACGGAATAATCATTTGGGTGTGAGTTTACAGCGAAAGCGCACTAGCGCCGACTTTGCGTCCGACTAAACACAGGTTTAAATATAAAAAACACCCCGGTCTATGTGGCTGGGGTGTTTTTTGTTCTGTATCTTTATTAGATACCTTTGGTCATATGTGTAAGCACTGAAATATATTCAGGCTATAAATCGCTACAAGAATTATAGGCAGTTTTTGATAGCATTTACCACATACGGTATTTTCTGTTCGGTTAAGCCAGCAATGTTCACACGGCCATTAGACGGCATGTAAATAGAACTGTCCTTTTGCAGCAGTTCAACCTGCTGCGGGCTTATATTCAACATTGAAAACATCCCAGACTGATTAGCCACGTCAGCAACGTTTGACCCAATATCTATTGCTTTCAAGTGACCATCGAATAACGACCTGAGGTGAAGCATGCGTTGCTGCATTTCTATGAGCTCGCTTTTCCACTCTTCTTGTAAATTTTCGCTTTCGAGAATTGTTGTAACTATCGCAGCACCGTGCGAAGGTGGCATGCTATAGCTTTCACGGGCGATTTTATTCAGGTGTGTGACAATCGCTGATCCACAATCCTGATTGTTGCCTTTAACAAACACAGCCCCGGTTCTTTCACGGTATAGTCCGAAGTTTTTGGAACAACTGTATGTTAAAAAGGCTTCTGGGCAGGCTTGAAAAATTGAACGTACCAGAATGCTGTCTTCCTCCAGTCCGTTTGCAAACCCTTGATACGCCATATCAATGAATGGAATAAGAGACCGTTCATTTATAATCGAAATCAGCTTATCTGCTTGGTCTGTTGATATATCTGCGCCAGTTGGATTGTGACAACAACCATGAATAAGTACAACATCGCCTTCTTTCGCATTTTGAAGGCTATCACACATCGCAGCAAAATTTATAGAGGATGTGGCATGATCATAATAGTCATAGACTCGGTGCTCTAGTCCTGCTGCGCCGATTATGGGAACATGATTGGCCCATGTTGGATTGCTTACCCAAGCACTGGATTGTGGGCTGTTGGCGGCGATTAAATCAAACCCTAGTCGCAGGGCCCCGCAGCCGCCAGGCGTTTGAACCGCACCAATTTTTCCATGCCCGAAATCAGATAGGCTTTCACCAAAGATTAGTTTTGATACATGTTCGATGAAACCGGGGTAGCCAGCAGGTGATACATAAACCTTACTGCCTTCGGTTGCGGCCAGATGATCAAACGCCTTCTGCACAGCAGACATAATTATCGTTTTACCGTTATCGTCCTTGTATACGCCGACCCCAAGGTCAACTTTCTCTGGGTTTTCATCCTGTTGATAACGCGCTGAAAGCCCAAGAATAGGGTCCGCTGGTAGTTGTTTTAAGTCCTGAAGCATTAGTTTGCCTTTAGCCTGTCATTCTGATAGCTGCACCTGTGATGCCGCTACTTTTCTCAGATAATAAAAAGTTAATCGTATTTGCAATCTGCCCAGGTGTGACCCATTCACTGAAATCAGCGTCAGGCATGTCTGACCTATTGGCGGGCGTATCGATGATTGTGGGTAAGATTGTATTCACTCTGATTTTTTGACTGCGTAATTCGTCACTTAAGGCTTCACTCAATCTGCTGACAGCGGATTTTGATGCTGTATACGCCCCCATGCCTGCGTTCGCACGATCGGTTGCTGCCGCACCAATATTGATAATTGAGCCGCCATTTTTGGACATAAGGCGACTAAATTCCTTGCAACTATTCAGCGTTGTCATCAAATTTCGCTGCCACATGGTCTCCCATGTTTTAATTGAGCCATCATGCAGTGTTTCCCATGCGAAGCCGCCCGCTATGTTCACGATCCCATCGATTATAGTTTTTTCCTGATCGAGAGTATCCGTAATTTCCTTCACGGATGCTTCCAGTGTCAAATCGACATCGCTAAATAATGAATGTGTCTGAAAGCCCTCTGGTGGGCTGGCTGCATGATCAATTGCTATGACATCGATGCCTTCGTTTGCGAGTGTGTCGCAGACAGCTCTGCCTAGCGCTCCATAAGCACCTGTTACTATAATTTTCATCGTTATCTCTTTTACTCTTGTGTATTGGCTTATTTTCTTATTGGTCCCAGTCATACCCCTGTGTCCCCCAAAGGGGCAAGATGCTTAAGAGTATAATTGAAAATAAATCTGCAGTTTTTGGGTTTGTAAGTCGCATCTCACAGAACTTGGTGTGTTTGTACAGGTGACTAATCAGTTATAAACTTGAGATAATAGGGGCTACATTGACCAACTTGCCCCTGTGGATGGTATAGTACTATCAGAATAGGGTGCGGAGTATTAATTGTGGCGATGTTGCTTTATAAGCAGAATTGATTAAGTAGTTTGCTAACCAGCGTCACTATAAAGAGGGTTCATAATACCAGAACTCTCATCAACTATTTTTAGCGGTCACTTTCATCCAGTGGAATTGCGTACAGTTCCATGCGGTGGTCAACAAGCTTGAACCCCATTTGCTTTGCAATCATTTCCTGAAGCTTTTCAATTTGCTCATTATTAAATTCCAGTACTTCGCCGGTTTCCACATTGATCAAATGATCATGATGATCGTCGGATAAGGGCTCATAGCGCGAACGTCCGTCACCAAAATCGTGGCGTTCCAAAATACCTGCGTCTTCAAATAACCGAACGGTTCGATAAACCGTTGCAATACTGATCTCATTGTCAATCTCTGAGGCACGGCGATAAATTTCGTCTACATCGGGGTGGTCGGTCGCATTTGTTAGAACGGCGGCGATCACTCTGCGTTGCTCGGTCATGCGCATCCCTTTTTCCATGCATTGGGTTTCGATATCAATTCTTGAATTCGGCATAAGGATTATCCTTTCTTGGCTAATGCATTCGTATTTTTGAGGGCTAGAACAACGCTAACCAAATTATAGATTAGGTTTTCCATGCAAAATATTTCCTAATGAAGTTAACAATAAAAATGATATTGATAATTATTATTATTTGCAATAGATAAAATGTCATTGTCGACCTTTTCAAGGTTATCCCCAGAAATTCGGCTCAAAATACAACTCATTTCAGAAAATAATGTGACCATGCGCAAAGGAATAGTGCCATGAATATCAATGTTGATTTAAAAGCAAAACAGCCGGCTTCAAATGGCCCGACAGAGGAAACGGTGATTGCCGTCACTCACTATACAGATTTTCTTTTTTCTTTCAGAATAACGCGCCCCAGTGGGTTTAAATTTAGATCCGGCGAATTTGTTATGATGGGCCTTCAGGTGAATGGGAAACCGTTGCTGCGTGCCTATTCGATCGCGAGTCCAAATTGGGATGATGAGCTTGAGTTTTTTTCGATTAAAGTGCCGGATGGTCCGCTAACTTCACGTCTGCAGAAAATTAACCCGGGTGATAAAGTCCTGTTAGGGCGTAAACCCGTTGGCACGCTTGTTCATGATGCATTGAAACCTGGTGAGAACCTTTATCTTTTCTCAACAGGGACGGGATTTGCACCCTTTGCCAGTATTATCCGCGATCCTGAAACCTATGAGAAATTTAATAAGGTTATCGTAACTCACACATGCCGTGAAGCGATTGAGCTTGATTATAGCAAGCAGGTTGTTGGTAGCGTGATAGAGCATGAATATCTGGGTGAGCTTGCCAATGGAAAGCTTTACTATTTTGATAGTGTTACCCGCGAGCAATATTTCAGAAATGGTCGTATCACCAGCTTTATTGAAAATGGAGAACTGTTCCAGATGCTAGGATTAAATGGCCTAAACCCTCAAACAGACCGCGCTATGATTTGTGGTTCTAACCAGATGATTGCAGATACCAAAACCCTATTGGCAGCGGCTGGATTAACCGAAGGGTCAAACGCGGCACCCGCCGAATTTGTCGTGGAAAAAGCGTTTGTTGGATAATGAATGCAGAAGTGTAATGTTAATCTGCATTAGTTAACCCCAATACTATTTGAGTATTTCCACTAGTGTTGACGCGCACTTGCTTCTGAACTACTGCTTTATGTTATGAAAATACTGGAAAGTAGCTCGCCACTAATCGTGTATATGGATATTAAAAGTCCTTATGCCTTTGTCGCATATCGGCAAATTTTGGCGTTAGAAAAAAAACTAGGTCTTGAGTTTGATTGGCGGCCACTCACCCTTGATATCCCAAGCTATTTGGGATCTGCTGAAAAGAAAGATGGTCAGGTAATATCCTCGAAGGCGCGTAGCCAGCATACGTGGAACATGATCAAATATTCATATCATGACGCCCGCCGCTATGCAGAACGACAAGGATTAGTGCTTAAAGGAACCGAAAAGATTTGGGATTCCAGTATCGTAAATATTGGAATTTTATGGGCTGCCCAAAAAAATCGCAAAAACCTGAGTCAGTATTTCGAAGCTGTTTATCCTGCCTTTTGGCGCAGAGAGTTAAATATCGAAAATACCAATGTGGTGATGGAATGTTTGGAGCAGGCGGGTGTTAATTCTGACGGGTTTGAAGACTATCAAGCGGATGAAGGGCGCGAAATTCATGACCGATTGAGTGAGCATTTTCATAATAACGGCATATACGGTGTTCCCACATTTGTGCTGGACGGTGAAGTTTTGTTTGGCCGCGAGCATATCCCATATATCCGGTGGATGCTTTCTGGCTGTAAGGGCGAAATGCCTGATATTGCATATGAGATCGCGCCGTGTTGACAGTATATATCGACTTTAAATCCCCTGCTTGTTATTTGGCACTTTTGCCCACACTTGCCCTTGCTGAAAAATATCAGGTGGATATTGAATGGCGAGCATTTAAGACGGTTGAACGCCCGATACCAAAGTTGGCTGGTCGTGAAGAACTTAGCCTGAGGCATAATCAAGTTCGTGACCTTTCAAAGCGAAAATTGTTTGAAAAATATGCGGAACGGCAGGGGATAGATTTAAAATTCCCCTCGCGATCGCAAGAACCTAGCTTGGCACTTGCAGTCCTAAACCAGCTTTCAGCAAAGCGAACTGATTTTGTGAAATTGGCGTTTAAGGCCTTCTGGGAAGCTCATGAAAATCTTGATGACGCTGATGTTGTCAAATCGTTGCTGGGTAAATGTGGTTTGCCACAGGATAGCTTTGATGAGGATAAAGTCCGACAACAGTATGACCGCGACCTAGAAAAAGCCTACGCGAGTGGAATTGTGGAAGCCCCAGCATATTTCATTGATCAACAGCTATTCATCGGCAGGGAACATTTTCCCTGGATAGAGGAAATCCTGAACTCCAAGACACGTTTCAAAGACAAATAGGTTTTTCGGTTTAAATCCTCACCGAAGTCTATTGATACAATTGATACATTTCTCGACATATCTTTGATACATTGCACGCATAAAACGCTATCGAAGCCATCAAACACAATTGGCGAAATAGTAAAAGATAAGACTGAAAGAAGATGTATCATGAAACTGAAATATTATTTGATCAGCGTCATAATGGCCTTTGGGCTATCGAGTAACGCATTTGCACAAACCACTTTTTATTCGGACCGAATGGACTTTGAAGCCGCTGTTACGGGATTGGTATTGAACACATTTGATACTGTTGTCGATAACGGAGACACAATCGATTTCGGTACGGGAACATTTTCTACTCCCATTGCAACGGTCAATGATGGCAGTGGCCCTTTCGATTCCTTTTACGGCGATGGTGTTTCGATCAGCAATGAAACGGTTCTAAGCGATAATACCTTTGTATTCGAATTCGATAGCCCAGTTCATGCTGTTGGTTTGGATATCTTTGATTTGGGCACACGGGCACGGTCAACTTTCACGGTTACGACGTCAAATGGTGATGTTGATCTGATAGCAGAAAACTTTGTTGGTGAACGTGGTAATCGTCTCTTCTCGGGCTTAACATCTGTGGAAGGGATTACCTCGCTTACTTTTTATAATTCTTATTTCATAGGTGACAGTAATTTTGATGACGTTGTCGGGTTTGATAATCTGCTTCTCGCTCGATCATTTTCACCAACAGTTCCAGCAGTCCCTGAGCCTGCGACATGGCTAATGATGATTATTGGCTTTGCTGGGATTGGATTAAGTTTACGCAGACGCCATAATATCGAATTCTGCTAACTATTTTTAACCTGGTTCTTCAAATATACTCCCTGAAACCTTGATCGCCCCGACATTGTCGGGGTGTTTTTTTATGTAAATCATGGATGAAACAACGGTTGATACAATTGATACATATCTCGACATACCATTGATACATCGCACGCTTAAAACGCTATCGAAGCCATCAAAAAACAGTTGGCGAAATAGTAAAAGATAAGACTGAAAGAAGATGTATTATGAAACTGAAATATTATTTGATCAGCGTTATTATAGCCTTTGGGCTATCGAGTAACGCATTTGCACAAACCACTTTTTATTCGGACCGAATGGACTTTGAAGCCGCTGTTACGGGGCTGGTATTGAACACGTTTGATACTGTTGTCGATAATGGAGACACAATCGATTTTGGTACGGGAACATTTTCAACGGCCCTTGCCCGGACCTTTGACGAGGATGCGGGAATTGATGTGAACTTCGGGGATGGGATATCTATCGGAAACAGTGGAATTCAGGGTGATAACACTTTCGTATTCGAATTTGATAGTCCTGTACATGCTGTTGGCCTTGATATTTTTGATTTGGGCACGCAAGCGCGATCAACCTTTACGGTTACAACCTCAAATGGCGATGTGGATTTGATTGCAGAGGACTTTTTCGGCGAGCGCCGTAATAGCCTGTTCTCTGGATTAACGTCTGTGGAAGGGATTACTTCGCTTACTTTTTATAATTCCTATTTCATCGGTGATAGTAATCTTGATGACGTTGTCGGGTTTGATAACCTGCTTCTCGCTCGATCATTTTCGCCAACAGTTCCAGCAGTTCCTGAGCCTGCGACATGGTTAATGATGATTATTGGCTTTGCAGGGGTGGGATTAAGTTTACGCAGGCGCCGTAATATCGAACTCTGCTAACTATTATTCGATTTTGTTCTTCAAACATACTCCCTGAAACTTTGATCGCCCCGACATAGTCGGGGTGTTTTTTTATATAAATCATGGATGAAACGACGGTTGATACAATTGATACATATCTCGACATACCATTGATACATCTGGGTTACATACTTCTGCCATCAGACAAGGAAACATTTGATTGGAAGGAATTCTGTCATGAAACATATTACAAAGATGCTAGTGTTTGCGGGCTTGTTCATAACATTGTCAGTGTCTGCGCATGCAGCAACCACATACACATTTCAATTTGACAACGATTACGATCTGGATGTTGATTTTGTAGGTCTTCAAGCAGCATCAGTACGAGTTATTTTTGACTTCGAGGGCCCCGGTAGATTGAACCCTGAGGACTCGTTCAGTTTAACGGTTGGAACTGCTCCTGGGCTAAATGATTTGTTCTATCTTCCCCAGTTTGGCCCTTCTGGTCTGGATACCAATACTGTCACGTTTCATGATGTTGACGGCTTAGTACCAATATCAGACACCTTTTTTGCTACATTTACTGTTTTGGATGGAGTTATAAATTTACAGCGTATTGATACTTTTTTCCCGCGAGATCTTGGAGGTATCGATGCTTTTGAGACCTTTAAAGGAACGCTAATTCGAAATGTTAGTGCCGTTCCTGAACCGGCCACTTGGCTGATGATGATTATAGGCTTTGCCTTAACGGGGCTTTTGTATCGTCGCCGGATACGACAAAACGCGATCGGGACTGCAAGGAATGGTTAGAACCTGAGGCCTTTTCTCTATCCATAACAAATTTGACAGTGATGGCGTTTAAGATGAAGATAGAAGCTATTGGTAAAGACAATCGTGATTTATTCTTGATGGTTGATGATAAGGTATCTGCAACGTCGAATTTAAAGGGGTTAGATAAGCATTTTTCCCACTCGCACGGTGATGCCTCTAGTGCGTTACTCGAAGATATCTTTGAGGCCATGGAGGATGGGATCGCTCTCTACGATAAGGACCTGAACTTTGTCCTCTGTAATCGTCAATATAATCAGCTCGCGTTTCCGGATGACTTCCGTGCCCTAAGGTCAGGGGAAAGTGCCTTTGGAATAGGGAAAGAGGTGTTTTCCTCTGGATTTTTTGTAGCACCTATTGGCACAAATGCCGAGGGAATGGCGAAATTTATATGTAATTTTATACGGTCCTGTACCTTGGAACTTGAATTGGAACGCGCTGATGGCAGGCACCTGAGTGTGTCGTCGCGCCAAACGTCACTGGGTGGGTATTTATTAAGTTTCCGCGATATTACAGATAGAAAAGAAGTTGAAAAGACTGCCGAGAAGAAACTGGAGACAATCAATGATGCTGTTGGTGCTCTCGAGGAAGGGGTAGCCCTATGGGACGAAGATTTGCGGTTTATTCTGTGTAATCAGCAATATATCGATATGCAGCTACCGCCTGGTGAACAAGGTCCCAGCGTGGGTGAAAGCGCTTATGATTTTGCGCGCAGATTATATGAGTATTTCAAGTCGCCTGAGGGGACCTCCATTCATGAATTTGCAGCCGCGACCGTAAACCAGTTAAAAAATTATAACGAAAATATGGATTTTCACCGCAGAGACGGCGCGGTCTTGCGGGTTTCGATAAAACGAACAGGCCTTGGTGGTTATTTGATTACCCTGCTTGATATTACTGAGGAGCGAAACAGCGAAGCAAAAGCACAGACTATGCTTTTGGATGCCATTCACTCGCTTGATGAAGGTCTATGCCTCTATGACAAAGACATGCGGTTTGTTGCTGCCAATAAGGCTTGGGCAGATATTTATTGGGGCACCAACAGGCCTGAGTTCGGTGATCACGCCAGTCACATTCTGAACAGCCTTATTGACAGGGGTTTTTATTCATGGCCCGAGGGGGTGACACGCCCTGAATTCATTGCTTCAGTTCTGAATGCGATAATGTCTTATACAAAGGGATTGAAACTGGAAACTGCCGATGGGCGTTATCTTGTGGGATCGTCCCATGCGACGGAGTTAGGCGGATATTTGTTATCATGCCGAAACGTTACAAAGCAGATTGAAACTGAAAAAGAGCTTGAAAGACAGCAAGCGATATCACATCAAAATGAGAAATTGTCTGCGCTTGGTGAACTTTTGGCTGGTGTTGCCCATGAATTAAACAACCCATTGTCGGTTGTGTTTGGATACGCACAGATGTTGGAAGACAAGGTTGATGATCCTGTCATTAATGAGCGTATCGGCTTGATCCGCCAGTCGTCAGAGCGCGCAGCAAAAATTGTTAAAACTTTCTTGGCAATGGCCCGGCAACGGCCAATTAAAACGGTCGCGTTTTCACTGAATGATGCCATTAATACAGCATTGGAAGTGTCAAGCTATAGCCTTAAAGCGAACGGAACTCAGGTTTATACTAACCTTGATCAAGCCCTTCCGCTTGTCGATGCAGACTTTGATCAAATGGCACAAGTTTTCAGTAACCTTATCGTCAATGCGGGGCATGCCCTGAAAGATCTGGGGGATAGAGGTCAGCTTAGTATTTGTTCGTATTTCGATAAAAAAGCGGACCGCGTTATTGTTGAGATTAAGGATAATGGCCTTGGTATTCCTGAAAAAATACAAACCAGGATTTTCGAACCCTTTTTCACGACCAAGGAAGTTGGTGAAGGAACGGGGGTAGGCTTGGCATTCAGTCACCGGATTATTACCAGTTATGACGGTGAACTGACGCTTATATCAAGGCCGGGCGAGGGGGCTATGTTCAAAGTGATATTACCTGCGTCAGAGGAATATATATGTTCGGCAACTGTATCGGAAGAAATGGACGAGGGGCCAAAACAAAAGACGGTATTGATTGTTGATGACGAGGAGGGCGTTGCGCAATTGATTTACGACCTTTTATCCGAACAGGGCTTCCAGCCGATGCAAAGCACTAGCCCGCAATCGGCGCTGAATATCCTCGAAAGCCAGACCTTTGATCTTATATTAAGTGATTTTAAAATGCCGGGTATGGACGGCGAAGATTTTTATCAGGCCTTAAAGGTAATCGCACCTGAGTGTGTAGACAGAATTGGATTTATCACCGGTGATGCGATGAGTGAAAAAGTCATGAAGTTTTTTGAAATGTCAGGTCGCCCTCATATTGAAAAGCCGATTTTGAATGAAGAACTCATGGAACTTGTTTCGCTATTATCACCTAATGATGAGGTGCATTGATGCAGGTATCCGCAGATCATATCATTGTTTGTGATGACGAAGCCCCAATCCGTAAAATGTTGAAAGATCATCTTGGGGAATGTGGTTACAAGGTGGATGAAGCAGAAAATGCATCCGTTCTTAATTCGCTTCTGGGTGCCAGTGAACCTAGCCTCATTATTCTGGATGTTCGAATGCCCGGCGTTGATGGCTTAGAGACTTTGCGGGAGATACGAAAAGGATCAAATGTTCCAGTTATGATGTTGACGGCAGCTGGCGAAATTGTTGACAAAGTATTGGGCTTGGAACTTGGGGCTGATGACTATCTGGTTAAGCCCGTGGACCTTCGGGAATTACAGGCACGGGTGAAAGCGGCAATTCGCCGGGGTAAAGTGCCACAAGGTGATAGTCACCAGGGCAGTAAAAATGAGGGCGACATAGATTTTGGCGGTTGTCGCCTAGATACGGGAACAGCGAAACTATATGATCGGCAAGGCGAGCCAATTCCGATCACTGCAATGGAATACAGGCTGCTTTGTGTTTTTGCTGAGAATAGGGGGCGAGTATTAAGCCGAGATCAGCTGTTGGAGCAAGCGCATGATAGAGGTTGGGAGCCTTTTGACCGATCAATAGATTTGCGTATTTCAAGGCTTCGTCGCAAGATTGAAACTGATCCATCAAAGCCCTCGGTAATAAGAACAGTTCATGGCCTTGGGTATGTCTATGGCTAATGATTTTTGTTCAGTCATAAGGCATAGGTTAGCCAACCCTGAATGAACGAAAACCGCTTAGAAACTTGGATGAAATTTTTGAGTTTACTTTTGTTTGACTACTCTTGCCGCGCTAATCCTATAAAACACGCCGCCTGAAAAATCCTCAAGTAATTGAAAATATCCTTCAATCAAAACAGGTTCATAAGAGAACTCTATCGGAATATCTGCCATGATTTCAACGTAGCCGCCGGGGCCGCCAGCCAGGTGAAAAGGACATGAATGGGGAAAGGCCTGTAGGATGAAATGACTTTGTTTGTCACCCGCTTCAAGGGGCAACATATAGCCGTTTAGTTTAACCGTTGTTTTATCAAGAACCTTCACATGAGCTGGGAAGGTTGGAATGGCTTGGATAAAATCATCAACAACTTCTTCGCGGGTTTCGACATCAATCAATATATTCCAATCGATTGCTCCGGGCGGTGGTGGTGCGGGGAGCCAGATTTGCGTTTCCCCATCATCAAGAAGGTCGAGGCCACGTTCTTGCTTAAAGAATTGGGCGTGCGATGTGATAGATAATCCAAGCACACAAATCGTCGTAATGATGAAACTCTGAACAATATTCATTTTAACGACCTCTCTGAAGTAGGATGATTGGGTCCAATCTGTAGTTTTTAATCGCGGGCCACGCCGAGGCGATTATGCCTATCAGTAATGTTGCCCAGAACAGATAATATTCGGAACTGGAAAATAATCCACCATCAATTCCGATTGTCTGCAAGGGGGCAGAAATTTGTGATGCGAAAAATAGCAGGCTATGGGCAAATGCTACTCCTGTAATACCGCTTAAAGCGGCGATTATACTGCCTTCGATTATCTGTTGAAGCATGATTATAATTGGCCGGGCGCCCATCGACCGTAGTAACGCAATATCATACGCCTTCTGGGCTGCAGTGTTGCTCATGGTAACGAAAATACCAAGTCCGCCGATCAAGACCAATAAGAAACCTAGAATTTGTGTACTGTTCACGAGGCCATCTGAAAGACGAAACAGTCTGGTAATTTCGATAGCGGGAACTGCGGCTTGTATGCCTTTGAGGCTGTTGATGGTTGGGGGAAGCCTTACGGCCGCGATAGGGGTTCTATATTGAATTAAAAGGGCTGTGATTTCCAAATCATCCGGGTCGATAGTTCTGAGATTTGTTAGCTCTCCATCACGGTTTTGATGTGTGTCATGCTCTTCGTGTTCATCTTGGTGTTCATCGTGTGCATCTTGATCTTCGTGAATATCGTCAGCTTCGTGGTGCCCTTCATTATCATCATGATGCTCGTGATCCGGCAGGGTGCCATGTGCGCGCCATACACTGTCTACGGAGGTGACGATTAGGCGATCAATGACACTATTGGTTTGCTCCAAAATTCCAACAACCTCAAAGGGGGCATGCGCGTGCTGATTTATGTCACCGTCAGATATGTTGAGGCCGTGGGCAGTCACAAACTGCTGCCCTATACCCAAACCCAATTCTTTTTGAAGGCGGGATCCAATGATCACCTCCTGTGCACTTTCCCAAACGCGTCCGTCAGTCAGTTTAGCGCCATACAGGGTAATGAAGTCTGGTGTAGTGCCGACAACCCTAAAGCCACGAAAACTATCACCGAGGGCGAGCGGTGTAGCGCTTTTGATCATTGGGTGTTTCATGATCGGCTGTGCATCAGCAAGGGGAATATTGCCTGTGGGAACATCAACATGAAACAGCGCAGATAAAATAAGCTGAAGTGGGCTACCCTTGGACCCTACGATTAAGTCAATGCCTGCAGTGTCTTTCTCCAGTCGTTCTTCAACGATGGCTGAAAACTGCAATAAAAGCGATATCAATGCGACTGCAACAGAAAGCGTTATGATGGTGAGCAAGCTTGATAATGGTCGGCTGATCAGATTTGCCCAGGTAAGCTTAAATGCAATCCACATTATTGGCCCCCATCGGCATGGTGCTTGAGTTTCAAATGTTCTGAAAAATAAGGCATTATTCGCTTATCGTGTGTTGCAACCAATAATGTTGATCCAGCATGTGATGATAAATCCGTTAGGATATCCATAACCTGTTCGCTATTGCGGTCATCAAGCGCGGAGGTCGGTTCGTCAGCAATTAAAATAGCAGGCCTTGTTGCCGCAGCGCGGGCAATTGCAGCACGCTGTATTTCGCCCCGGCTGAAGGCAACAGGCTTGTCCTTGCGCCTTGAATATAGGCCCAATTTTTCGAGCAGGTGCATTGACCACTCATTGTCGATGCCTTTCTGCGACAGTTGCTGCGCTAGTCTTAGATTATCTTCCAGGTTCAAACTTGATATTAAATGATGGTCCTGAAACACAATCCCGAATAACGTTGCTATATGTTTTTCAATTTGTTCATGAGGTAGCTTGTGGTCATTGCCTTCAGCATGAATGAAAACATCGCCACTTGTCGGCTTTAAAAGGCCCGTAATGATCGAAAGGAAAGTGGTTTTGCCGCTTCCTGAAGGACCAAGCAGCAATTGGTTTTGACCTTTAATCATTGACCATTGATCGATTGACAGGACTTCCTTCTGCCCGAATGCATGGCGAAGGCTGACGATATCAATCAAGGGTGTTTTGGTGGTCATAATATCAAAACTCAAAAATGGACATGGTTGTTATCCCATGTCCATAACATGATTTTGCATGAAACAGAACTGCGTTTCCCGTTAAGCTTGTTCTGATACGGATGCCCAAGGGCCTTTGATTGCAAGTGTTTTTGCAGGACTGTAGAGGTTAACAAATAATATCGAACCATCCGGTGAAAAACATGCCCCCGCGGGTTCCGTATCGACGCGGATACGGGCAAAGTCATAGATCGCGCCGCTGTTGGTTACACCGCGAATATGATTTTCAGGTAGGAAACTATATTGGTCCTCGCACACAAATAGATGTCCATTGCTTGCGATCGTTAAATTATCACCGAAGTTAAAGTGTGTTGGGTCAGTTGATTCCAGAAACAGTTGAATTTTTCCTGTGCTCGCGCCTTTATTCTCAAGCCCTTGATCTCGTGAAGGTTTGTAGCGCATGATCTGTCCCAGGCCCGCTTCACCGCCGGAAGTACAGCAAAAATAGAGTTCATCATCACCCCAGTGAATACCTTCGCCGCGAGCAAAGATAACGGCACCTTTGGCATGACCTCTATTACGAAGGTCGTCCTCAGGACTGTGGGTATCCTCTAGGTCGATCCAAATCGCATCCTGCCAATCACCAGTTTTCCAGACAAGCGTATCACTGTTACGGCTATCAGAGGGTATTGAAGTGTCTTTGAACCCAAGCGCCTGCAAACGTCCACCTTCGTTCAACTTGCCGTAAGTATCAGGTATGAAACGATAAAACAGGCTGTCATCCCGGTCTTCCGTCATGTAAACGATACCGGTTTCGGGGTCTACTGCGGTGGCTTCATGGTTGAAACGCCCCAAGTCCTTCAAGGGGACCGGGTCTATCAGTGTTTCTGAACTGGCTGGAACTTCAAACACCCAGCCGTGGTCTTTGGTGACACCGTCGCCCGCTTTTGTAACATCTTCCTCGCAGGTTAGCCAGCTACCCCAAGGAGTAACGCCGCCAGCACAGTTACGAATTGTGCCCGAAAGGCTTAGGAACTGCCGTGTTACTTTATTTTGTTCGAGGTCATAAATGAGTGTACTGGTGCCACCAGGTAAAGCCAGGTCATCATCTTCAATGAAATCAAATGCTTTCGTAATTTTGCTCACTGTTTCGGTTTGTGGGCCTTCTTCATATTTATTGACTCTAAGTTCGTGGTTCCTGATCAGGGCTACAGAAGTATCCGATAATGGTATACAGCCCATACCGTCGGCTGCGTCTGGTACTTTTAGCCCGTCATCCATGGTTTCGCCGAAAGCGGAAATGATTTCATAAGAAAACCCTTTTGGTAGATCGAGCAGCCCGTCAGGATCAGGGATTAGGTCGCCGTAGCCCTTAACTATTTGTGACATGTTCTGTTCACGGGCATTGGTGCATTTCGCTAATCCACTAAAGGCAAAAGCAGCTGCAAGAAGGGTGAAATGACGTCGATTTATATCCATAGTGATCGCCTCGGCATTGGGTGTGCTATTGGTTCCAATAATCGCAAAAAGTATTTATCCTAGTGTATCCTAAAAAAACTCTCCCAGACAACTCCATAAAGTGATGGGTGGGAATATCATTTTTGGAATGTCTGAGAGTGGGAGAAGTAAAACTACTCAAGAATGTGATTTGGATCTTGGGTATAATGCTCGTTTTGACCGAGCTTATTGTCGAGAACCTCAGGGAATTTTGCAAAGAAGGCTCTCTGTTTATAATTTGCGACGACTGTAACCATAGAAATCATGACCACCAGTCCTCATCCGCAGGATTTAGAACAAGAACTAGTCGTTTTTTGCCAGTACCACTAATCGGTGGTGATCTGTGAATGGCAGGGTTGTCGGTGGATTGACGTCCTTTTAGAATTCCAACGTCACCAGCGCTCATTTCATTGATCATTTCTGGTTCGATTTCACCTGGTTGGCTTTTTGCACTTATATCCAACCATTGAGTGCCGGGGCCGATATAGGTAGTGATCAATCGAACTTTGACAAAATCGCTGTGAAATTTCCTGCATGCATCATCGTCGATGATTTCTAGACGCAACTGCATCTCAGGCGTATCGGTATGTGGTCGAAATAAATCATAAAGTTGAAGGATATCATCGATAAGGTCCGATGTCGGCTTAGATAAACTATAACCTGCTTGCAGTATAGCCAAGCGTAGCCTGGACTCGATCGTGTTTGGGCCCACAAGTAATCGAAAGCTTTTTGGTTCCATATCGAGGAGGTTCGATGCTGTTACCGGCGGTGGCCTTTGCCAAATACACAAATTGCAGTTCGCGCTTTGGATATCGCCAAAGACGCTCGCGTGATCCGACGCTACTGCGCTTGTCTCTAAAATCATGGGTTTGACTTTGCCATTAATTAATTTTGTATATGGTATACCATAACATTTTTAGAAAGAAAGTGTTTATCTGATAAAGCTCTGTTTTTCATATTGGCCACGGTGATTGCCTTTAGTTTTCATGGCTTTAAATTGTCTGGGAGGTGCCTCTCAGGCTTTGTTGGACTACGTAACGACGAGGTGGGATAGTTGAATTTCTAATGATAGGGAATCGATCTCGGGCCAGACCGTTTAGGGGTGTCATTGGAAATTTATAAATCGATCAGTTTTCTTATATTTACTTGTGTTGACGGAATTTTGATCATGTAAACCTTTTTCAAAAAATGGACCTTAGGGTGTTGAATTTATTGAATAAAATTTAATTTCAGCGATGTGTAACAGATTACCTGATCAAAAAAGTTCGTGTCATACTAAATTGTCCACCTATAACGTCTGAAATACAAAAATAGAAAAAGCATATTCAATCCTACGCAATAGTATTGTCTAATAAAATGGAGCCCCAGTTGGCTGACAGCAGACAAAAAACAGTCCATTCAAGATTTACTTCGGGGTCTATCTTTAACCATATTGTGGTCATGAGTGTGACCGGCGGTATCGGCTTGCTGGCGCTATTTTTTGTCGATTTGGCTGATATGTATTTCCTGAGTTTGTTGGGTGAAACAGAGCTGGCTGCGGCAATCGGGTACGCGGGAACTATTCTATTCTTTACAGCGTCTATTTCTATCGGACTTTCGATTGCAACGGGTGTTGTAACAGCAAAAGCTGTGGGCGAAGGCAAAGATCGTAGAACAAGGCAAGTCGTTATGACAGCCCTGTTTTTTAGCGCGATTATTGCGATCGCAACATCGATTGTTATCTTTCCGCTCACTCCGATGATCCTTGAAATGCTCGGTGCAGCCGGGCGCACACATTCGCTTGCTATGGATTATCTACAAATCCTGTTGCCGACACTTGGCTTTCTTGGCCTTGGCATGAGTACAGGAGGGGTCTTGCGCGCCGTCGGTGACGCAAAGGGCGCTATGATGGTAACCTTGATTGGTAGCGCAGTTAACTTGGTGCTTGATCCTATTTTTATTTTCGGTCTCGATCTGCATATTCAGGGCGCGGCACTAGCCTCTGTTTCTGCACGCATTACGCTTGCAGGCGTTGGGCTATATCTGATTTTTAGGAAACATGATCTCGGTATTCGGATCAATTTCAGGATTTTTAAACGGAACCTGTCTCCGATGCTTAAGGTTGCGATGCCTGCCATATTCACGAATATCGCTACGCCGATTGGGAACGCTTATGTAATTACTGAAATTTCAATGTTCGGCGATGCCGCAATCGCGGGTAATACCATTGTCGCCAGAATAACCCCTGTGGCATTTGCTTTGTTCTTCTCGCTCTCAGGTTCAATTGGTCCCATCATTGGTCAGAATTTAGGCGCAAAAGAGTATGATCGGGTAAAAGAGAGTATCTACGCTTCATTAAAGTTTATTATCGGCTATACCGTCATTCTATGGCCGATTTTTTATCTCAGTCAGGATATGATTATTGCTCTGTTCGGTGCGAGTGAAGACGCTGGCGCGATGATAAGAGTATTTTGTAATTGGGTTGTGCCGTTGACCATGTTTCTTGGTATCCTGTTCCTCTCGAATGCTGCGTTTAACAACCTTGGTCACCCCCTTAGAGCAACCTTCTTTAATGTGGGGAAAGCAACGATCGGAACCATTCCCTTTGCATACTATGGGTCAAAATTGTACGGGGCAGAAGGTGTGTTGATCGGACAAGCCATTGGGGCAGCAATCTTTGGATTTGTCGGCGTTATTTTTTGCCTATATACGATCGACAAGGTGGTTGCAGCAAGGCGCAACAATGATCAGCGCAAAGCACAAATGGAAACGGCTGATAACGACCAGCCGCAGTTGATGCCATATTCCTCAGCACGTACATTCAATTATTCGTCGAAAGACATTATTGAACAGTCCGAATAATGCCAAAACGAAATACACCTACCCTTGTATGAGAGTAGGTGCGGAAATTATTGATTTTCTTATCAGGACTTAGAGGCCAATGAATGGCTGCATCATGCGGCCAATGAAACTGTGCAGTTTGATTGGGGCTTCAGTTACCACAAGGCAAATGCAGTCTTCCCCTTCATCGATGATAGGTTGATGTTCAACCATTTCATTATCGGCGAGCTCTAGGTCACCAACAGTGAAATGCTTATCACCAACGCGGTAACCTCCTTGCAGGATTAAAGTCATTTCGTTCCCTGAGTGATCATGCTTAGGGATTTCTGTACCACCGCGAGCCTTAAGCAGCCAAAGACGTTCATCATTCGGGCCTGTCCAGAGGCGAACTTGCGACATTCCTGGCCCCATTATACGCCATTTTAGGTCACTTAAATCACCATCAAGGTAATTTGCTAAAGGTAAGGGCAGGTTACTATCAAATTTGTCAGTAACGTCCACCGGAGTGTCAGCAGGCAATGCGTCAATCCGTGCGAACACGTTATCCAGGGCATCCTGGTTTATGTCAGATGGCTCGAATTCATCCATCATGCTACCGCCGATGTCTTCCGCATCCTTGATCTTGCTTTTAAGCTCTGGGTGATATTCGGCATGGCTGGCTACCAAAAGTGCATGCGCTTCGCTTAGTGCACCTGCGGCATAGGACAAAAGCCATTCATCTGGAATGAGACCATGTGGTTTCATTCTTTTTCTCCTAACTCTTTACGTAGTGCCTGAAACGCCATTCTTATTCTGGATTTCACGGTTCCAAGCGGTAGCGAAAGATGTGCTGAAATTTCCGAATGTGACATTTCTTCATAAAATGAAAGTTTAATCACTTTCTGCTGGTCTGGGTTTAGCTTTGTAAGGGCAGAACCGACAATGGAAGCCGTTTGCATAGCTTCTACTGGTCTGTCTGTTTCCTCCGGTGCTACCATATCTGGCAGATGGTCATCAGCGTTGACTTCCGGGTATTTCTGTTTTCGGGTTAAATCAATAAATTTGTTTCTGGATATCCTGAATATCCAAGTGGAAAGTTTTGCTTTTTTCGGGTCAAATTGCTCTGCTTTAACCCAAACGGTAACCAAAACATCCTGTGCTAAATCTTCTGCCTTATGGTCATCCAAACCCAATTTTAGCAGGTATGATTTTACACGGGGTGCAAAGTGCGCGAATAACTGCTTGAAGGCTGCACGATCTCGCTCTTTGGCGATCCTGAGGACAAGGTCCTCATGAGTGACAGAGTCAGTTTTTAAATTTAATGCCACTATCGATCCCTTGCGGTTGTGCATACCGCAATGTTTCACATTAGGCTTGGCTGGTGTCAAGCTTTGAACTGTATCCAAACGAGAGGATAGTGACTGGCTTTTAATTTTAACGCTTACTGTTTGCATAAAGTCTTTACGGAATAGTGGATGAAATAGATCAAGGTCTTGAAAAATTTAACTATTCAAGACTAATGATCTGGCCACCGTGGGCATGCGTACGAATTGTGTGCATTCATAATTTTTGCGAATGTTGACAGGTCACTGACGTTGAACATTATTGCTACGGATATAATCGACGAGTGAGAATTCTGACTTCAGGAAGTGTCGCTTTAACGAAGGAATTGGGTCCTAACTATGAACACCGAACGCCGCAAGCCTAGCTTGGTTCATCTCTTCTTTTACGGGTTGCCTTCCATAGCTTTATCCTTTCCTTTGATCCCGTTTGCGGTGTTTCTTCCTGAATATTATGCAGAAGACTTGGGGCTTGGATTTTTGAGTGTTGGTATAGCCTTGTTCATTTCGCGTCTGTTTGATGTCGTAAGTGACCCAGTCGCGGGTTTTGTAAGCGATAAATTTTCATTATTTGGTAGTCACCGGAAAATCTGGATGTTTTTAGGTGGGCTTGTGGCCGGGTTCGCACTCTATCAATTAGCAACGGCAAGTGCGGGCGTGAGTGTAGAATATCTGGGGCTATGGTCAGCTATTCTATACATTGGCTGGACTTTTGTGATGGTTCCCTATCTAGCATTAGGGGCTGATATTGCAGATGGGTATGATGCCAAAACCGCGTTTGTTTCTGTTAGGGAAGTATTCTCTCTTATTGGCATGTTGACGGCGTTATCGCTTCCCTTGATCATCGAAGGCCCGATACTTCAGTCTATTCCTTACTATATTCTGCCCTTTGGTTTTGTAAGCTTGCTTTGCCTTATTGTTTTTGTTCCGGAAGCGGCACAAACTGATTTGAAGGCAAATGAAAATGCGATCCAGTTTAGTGTATTTAAGGATGTCATTAACCAGCCTTTGATGAAGAAAATACTGAGTATTTGGTTTTTAACATCAACAGCAAGTGCAATCCCTTCAGTACTGTTCCCTGTTTATGTCTCGAGTGTGCTGGAAGGGACTGAAAATGAGCAAAACCTCTCGATATTCATATATTTTGCTGCTGCGGTGGCGGGAATGCCTTTCTGGAACTTAATTGCAAAAGGCAGCTTCAAGCATCAGATCATGGCGGTTAGTATTACTATCGTTTGCCTTGGCTTCCCGGTGGCGGCATTTCTGCCGAGTGGTGCCGTTTATGCATTCTATATTGTGTGCATTATAACAGGCTTTGCGCTGGCGGCGGAATTGGTGTTGGCGCCGTCAATCCTTGCCGACTTGACCCATCTGTCGCGTATCCAAACAGGATATGATCGAACCGGTATTCATTTTGCCTGCTGGGGTGTTGTCAGTAAGCTTGCGTTAGCGTTTGCAGTTTTGTTTGCCTTTGGGTTTCTTGAACTGGCAGAAATTATTTTTGAGAATTCAGCGTATGCGTTTGCTGTTGCGATCTTATATGCAGGGTTGCCCGTTATATTTAAAATACCAACAATTTTGTTATTGAAGCGCTTCCCTTTCACGGACGCTGAGCGTGATCTAATCAACGAAAATTAGCGTAAACTGTATAGAGAACCAGCGATACAGCGACAAGTGATAACGCTTAAATCAGCTTTGAACGATTAATGGTCTTTATATTGTGGTGCGATAATGACAGTCCAAGATTTCAAATCAATCAGCCCTACACTTACGCTTGAAGATTATTTTCAAGGCAAGACGAGAGCCTATGGATTGTTCGAGGACCGCTTTGGCAAGGTTAGAAACCAGTTTACTGTTCAAATTGAAGGCACTTGGGACGGGGAAACATTAGTATTAGACGAAGATTTCTTATACTCCGACGGTGAAACAGAATGCAGACGGTGGGAGTTAAAGAAGCAGGGCAATAGTGGTTATATTGGATATACAGATAGCGTTGTTGGTGCGGCTAAAGGCGAGGTTGTCGCCAATAGTTTTAACTGGCGATACACGTTCAATTTAAAGGTTGGCGATAATTTTTGGAAAGTTAAATTTGATGACTGGATGTTCCTTCAGCCGGATGGAGTTTTACTGAACAAAGCAACAGTCACCAGGTGGGGAGTGAAACTGGGAACTGTGTTCATTTCCTTCGCGAAAGATATCCCGGATTTAGCGAAGAACCCCTGAGGATTGAACGCGTTATCATCAATCATTTGTTGATCTTAAATTCTAATTGGCAGGTTAGCTACCCACTATTTTACGCGTAATCGCCATATGAATGAATGTAGGCAGCCGCCTCAAGAGTTTCATAAGAAAAGCAAAGGTCGCGGGAAAAGTAATCTCAAATTTCTTGCTTTCCAGCCCTTTGATCATGGCTCTAACCGCATCATCAACTGGCATAAGGAACGGCATTGGAAACTCGTTTAAATCGGTTAAAGGGGTTTTTACAAACCCAGGGTTAACCATGCGTAAGTCAACGTTTTGAGATTTGAGTTCCTCCCTTATGCTTTCACAAAAGTTGATCAGTGCTGCCTTTGATGCCCCGTATCCACTGGCCTTTGGAAGACCGCGATAGCCCGCGACCGAGGACACGATCGCTATCTGGCCTGACCTGCGCTCGAGGAACGATGGCAGGATAATATCCATGCAGTTTAGGACGCCCATATAATTGATCTCAATCAGGCTTCTATGATCGGCTAACGAAAATTCTAGTGCTGATGTGGGCTTGTGTGTGCCCGCATTGAGTATGACAAGATCAGGTGTGCCGCTTTGCGCTTGTATTGATTGATAGGCACGCTTTAGTGCATCAAGGTCACAGACGTCCGCTGTAACAGGATGAAACGTACCTTTGGCAGACTTAGATCTTTCCCGCACGTCGTTCAATTTGTCCGCAGAGCGTGCACTACCATAAACAATATTACCGCGGCGGGTATATTCTAGCGCGAGTGCTTCACCGATACCAGAGCTTGCCCCGGTTATCCATATCACGCGCTGGCGCGTCATAATATCGCTTGAGCATTATCCGCTAGCTGTGGTGCGGTTACGATTGGTGTGTTTTCGCAGTCTAGGCAACGAAATTCAATTCTTCCACCTTTGGGGTGTTCAAATTCCATACCCAGCCAATCGCCTTTTGCGTTGTAGAATGTATCAATATTTAATTTACCGCGGACCAGATAACGTTTTTCGTCATTGCTATCCGGGTTGATTTCAACGGGCATGATATCGCCTGTAACAGTGTTGAGGAGCGCATCATAGTTTACAACGGTTTTGGTCCAGTGATTGGTTGTCATAAACTCGTCTTCAATAAAGATTTCATCTTCATCCGTGTTTACCTGAAAGCCGCCATCGATACGTTTAATCAATGTCGTCAGTTTTTTGCCGTTGTCGTTAACCGCAGTTTCAACGCCCATAAGTTCGCCGTTCTGCCACGTTTCCTCTGAGACATATTTATATTTGAAGGCCGTGATGAAGAGAACTTTGACCTTCATATTCGTTTCAGCGAGGACTTTTAGGGTATCGCCTTGATCATAAAAGCGAATGATGTGCGTGCCGATTTTCTTGCCTTTGCGCAATACTTCGTAGCTGTTTGTGGCAATGGCTGGGCCGTATTCAATTTCGGCCTCAGAGGGCTCTTTTCCCTCTAATGTTGCAGTTAAAAGCGAAAAACTCGATACAAGCAATAACAGCGGTACTATACGAAACGACATGAGGTTAAGCTCCTGTTTCCCTGTTTACGTTCGCTACTGTCGGACAGATTTACCTGTTTCTTTATTAATCAAAACTGAATTTTCCATATATTTACAGAAGTTTTCACTGTTGGAAATAGAAAATTATTCTTTGATGTGACGCTATCCGTGAAAAATAAATTTTGGCTAGGGTTTCAGGGTAACTGTTTATCGCCTCTGGAAAACTATTTGACGCGTCTGACATTGACAGTCAAAACTATTGTTGAATAGGGTGCGGTATAGCTGGTGGGGGCTGCATACTTATATTATTTCAGATCAGAGGGGTTTCTTTAATGTTTGGGCAAAAACGATCATCATCATTATCAGCGATTATCGCGGTGGCACTTGCTGCAACGATTGGTACTGTTGCACCAGCGGGGGCACAGGATAGTCATCTTTACAAAGGGTTGGAGGCGCGAACAATTGGTCCTGCTACAATGTCAGGCCGTGTTGCAGCGATCGATGTTGTCGCAAATGATCCAAACCACATCTACGTTGCCTCTGCATCGGGGGGCGTGTGGCACTCAATAAACGCGGGTGCAACATGGGAACCACTTTTTGACGATCAGCCTGTGGCATCAATTGGCGCCCTCGCGATCAACCAAAGCAATCCAGACATTATTTGGGTTGGTTCCGGTGAAGGAAATGTTCGTAACTCGGTTTCCGTTGGTGACGGCGTTTATAAATCCATGGACGGCGGTAAAACATGGAAAAATATGGGACTGCCTGACAGTGAGCATATTAACCGAATTGCACTTGATCCCACCAACCCTGATGTCGCTTATGTAGCAGCAATGGGGCATTTATGGTCTGATGGCGGCGAGCGCGGTGTCTATAAAACCACGGATGGTGGGGCGACCTGGAAATTGGTTCTTGCCGGTGAAAACGCGCAAACTGGCGCAACCGACATTAAAATGGATCCCGAAAACCCGAATAATCTATTTGCCAGTATGTGGCAGTTTCGCAGGTACCCGGATTATTTTGAATCTGGAGGACCGGGATCAGGCCTTCATGTCAGTCATGACGGCGGTGAAACATGGCGAGAACTTACTGAAGAAGATGGCTTGCCGAAGGGTGATCTGGGTCGAAGTGTTTTTACAATCGCCCCAAGCGATACAAACACGGTTTACGCTCTGGTTGAAGCAAAGAAAAGTGCGATCATTCGCTCAGACGATGGTGGACGTACCTGGCGTCAGGTTAATAACGACAGGGGAATTGCAAACCGACCATTCTACTATATGGAATTGCTCGTTGACCCGAATGACAAAGAAACAGTTTATAATATCGCAACGACACTAAATGTTTCGAACAATGGCGCGAAAAACTTTGAAAATATCTCAAGCGTAAATTGTTGTGGTAACCCACGCGGTCTTCACATTGATTTGCATAGTTTATGGATCAACCCGGCAAATTCCAATCATATGATTTTGGGGAATGATGGCGGCCTTGGTATCACATATGATAAGGGCGAAACCTGGCGCTTTGTTGCGAACCTGCCGCTCGCTCAGTTCTACCAAATTAATGTGGACAATGATCTACCGTATAATATCTATGGCGGCCTTCAGGATAATGGCTCTTTCCGCGGTCCATCAGAAGTTTGGGAAAACGGCGGCATTCGCAATTTCCATTGGCAGGAAATTGGTTTTGGTGATGGCTTTGACGCGGCACCGGACCCTGATGACAGTAAAAAAGGCTATAGTATGAGCCAGGGTGGATCGCTCAATCGCTGGAACCTTCACACCGGTGAAAGACGCTATATCAGGCCAAGCCCACCAACCCCTGATACAGAACTTCGTTTCAATTGGAACTCCGGCTTTGCGCAAGACCCATTTGATAATTCAACAATTTATTACGGATCGCAGTTCCTTCATAAGTCAACGGATAAAGGAAACAGTTGGGAAACGATTTCGGGTGATTTGACAACAAACAATCCAGAACTCCAGCGCTTTAAAAAATCAGGCGGTATTACGGCTGATGTTACTGCCGCTGAGAACTGGCAAACCATAACAGCGATTGCACCCAGCAAACTGCAAGAAGGCGTTATCTGGGTTGGTACGGATGATGGCCGTGTTCATGTAACTCAAGACGGTGGTAAAACATGGGAAGCCATTGCAGACAGCAAACGTGGTTCCGTGAAAGGGTCATGGGTACCACATATTGAACCAAGTCCACATGATGCATCCGTTGCCTATGTTGTTTTTGATGATCATCGCCGCGGCAATAAAGACCCACATGTTTACAAGGTTGAACGTTTTGGTAAGCGTTGGAAGGATATCGCGACCGATGATGTAAAAGGGTATGCGCTTTCTATCCAGCAAGACCATGTTGACCCTAACCTTTTGTTCCTTGGAACAGAGTTTGGCCTGTTCGTGTCTCATAACGATGGGAAGAAATGGACGAAATGGACCGCTGGTGTGCCGACGGTATCTGTTATGGATATGGCTATTCAAGAGCGTGAAAATGACCTTGTTCTTGGAACGCATGGCCGTGCAATTTTTGTCATTGATGATTATTCTGGCCTTAGAAACCTTAGCGAGGATGATTTCAACGCTCCTCTAAAGCTTCTGTCGACAACTGATGGTATCACGTATGACCCTGAGCAAACGCCGGGCACACGGTTTGTTGCAAGCACGGCCTTCATTGGTGATAATCAGCCACGAGGCGCGATGATTACGTTCATGGCCTCTGGTGATGATCTTCCGCATCCAGATGCAGAAACTGAAAAAGAGCGTCAAATTGCAAAACGTGCAGAAGCTGCGAACAGGAAGCCTAATAAAGATAAGGATGATAAGGACAAAAAAGATAAGAAAGCGAAAAAGCCAGCTAAGGTAAAGGCTGAAATCTTTGATGCATCCGGAAAGCTTGTTCGTACATTCACGCGCCCTGTCCATAAAGGTATTAACCGTATCGTATGGGGTATGGAAGAAGATGGTAGTAAACATAGCCTCCGGGACCGTCAAGCTGACGCTGATTTGCCTGGCGGTTTAACGGCCTTGCCGGGTGATTATACAGTGAAGCTTACGCTTGGTGAAAGCACGGCTGAGGGTAGTCTGAAAGTTATGGATGACCCACGTGTCAGTTATTCAATGGCAGACCGTCAGGAACGCAGAACTTATATGCTTGAAATGCGTGACCTTAGTGATACTGCGATTAAGGCTGTTAAGCGCCTTCGTGCCACCACTAAAGATGTTGCAACAATCAAGGCAATTGCCGAAGCCGCAATGAAAAAGGCAGAAGGCGAAGACGCCAAGAAAGGGCTTAAAGATCTTGTGAAACAGGCGGGCGATGTGACCAAAGCGATTAAAAAGCTTGAGGACCGTATCGTACCGCAGACACGGGAAGAGGGCATTCATTATAACGCAGATAAGGTTATGGCGATTATCGGTGACGCGACCTTCCATGCCGGTAGCTATGCAGGGAAACCTGGCCCAGCTTCTATGGTATATCGCACAAAAGCTGAGAACGCGTTGAAGGTTATCCGCGCTGATATTGACGCCTTTTATGCAGGTGATCTTAAGGCGTTCCGTGATGCCTATGCTGCAAGCGGACTTAGTCTGTTAAGCGAATAAACTGAGGGAAAAATGGTAAAATAACCCACCTTTTAGGGTGGGTTATTTTTTACCTGAAATTCAAGCCTATAACTGTTGGCTTAGGCTTGAAGGCATATGTAAATATGAAGGATAAACGATGACAATTGGTGTTGGTGGATCGGATATAAAAACCGAGCTCTCGAAGCTTAAGGATATGACAGCGGGTGTAAATCCAATAACAGACGCAGAATATAAAGCGCGCTTGGAAAAAGCATGTGGTCTTATGGTCGATAATGATATCGAAGCAATATACCTGAATGCTGGATCAAGTCTTACCTATTTCACTGGCACGAGTTGGCATGCAAGCGAACGTATGGTCGGGGCAATCCTAACAAAAGAGGGTATTCTTGAGTATATTGCTCCATACTTTGAGATCAGTACGCTTGAGAGTTTCATGGTTGTCAAGGGGCCTGTGAATGGATGGCAGGAAGATGAAAGTCCTTATGATTTATTTGCCAATACATTGAAACGCCTTGGTGTAGTGTCTGGCAAAGTTGGTGTTGATGAAAGTGCCTCTTTCTTCTTATTTGATGGCATGCGCAAATCAGCAAATACCTATGATTATGTAGATGCCAAGCCCGTGACAGCTGGGTGCCGCATGTGTAAATCCGATGGTGAAATTGCCTTGATGCAGCGCGCGAAGGACATGACCCTAGAGGTTCATAAATCAGCGGCAAAAATACTCAAAGCAGGCATGTCTACAACCGAGGTTACTGCCTTTATCAATGAAGCACATAAAGCTGTTGGAGCAGCCGGTTCAAGTTTTTGTATCGTTTTGTTCGGGGAAGCAACAGCATACCCGCACGGTGTGAAAGACCCGCAGATATTAAAAGACGGTGATATGGTCTTAATTGATATGGGGTGTAAGCTTCATGGCTATAACAGTGATATCACACGCACTTATGTGTTTGGAACCCCAACTGAGCGCCAGCGCAAGGTTTGGAACGATGAAAAAACAGCGCAGTTAGCGGCGTTTGACGCAGCAAAAATTGGTGTGCGCTGCGGTGATGCGGATATTGCCGCACGCAGTTATTTAGAGAGGGAAGGGTATGGCCCTGATTATGCCGTGCCTGGACTTCCGCACCGCACAGGGCATGGTATTGGCCTTGATATTCATGAATGGCCATATTTGGTTCGCAGCGACGATACACCGCTTGCAACAGGCATGTGTTTTTCCAACGAGCCGATGATCTGTATTTACGGCGAATTTGGTGTGCGTTTGGAAGATCATTTTTACATGACCGACAACGGGCCTAAATGGTTCACTGAGCCCAGCTATTCAATCGATGACCCCTTTGGATACGAGGCATAAATTGGAACAGTTAAATCTGACAGTGACCGATATGCACACCGCTGGTGAGCCTGTTCGTATCGTAACCGGTGGATATCCTGAACTACAGGGAAACACTATTTTAGAAAAACGTCGTGACGCTGAACAAAATCACGATCATATCAGGCGTTTGTTGATGCTGGAACCTCGTGGGCACAAGGATATGTACGGTGTTATCCCTGTTGAGCCTAGCCATCCTGATGCCGACCTTGCTGTTCTCTTCATGCATTGCTCTGGTTATAGCACAATGTGTGGACACGCGACGATCGCCATTGGTCGGTGGGCATTAGATGAAGGATTGGTTGAGGTCACTGAACCAGAAACCAGGTTTGTACTCGAATGCCCATGCGGTCTTGTTTATGTCACAACTCAGGTTGAAAATGGTGTCATAGGGCAAACCAGTTTTGAAAGCGTACGTGGCTACGCGCATAGCCTTGATCAAAAGATCGAATTGGATGGGTTGGGTAACGTAACGTACGATATTTCGTATGGTGGTGCCTATTATGCATTTATAGCAGCCCAAGAGCTTGGGCTTGATCTGGATAAAAGTGACCTGTCCGAGGTTCGCGCGCGCGCCACCTTGCTTACCGACACTATTCGTACACAGGTCAAAATTGAAAGTCCTGACGCTTCGGACCTTGGGTTTTTATACGGTACGATTGTTACGGAAAACGACGGCGTGAAACCGAGCGAATGCAATAATCATTTATGCTTTTTTGCAGAAGCACAATTAGACCGTAGCCCAACGGGTAGCGGTGTAACCGCTAGGCTTGCGCTTGCTCACGCCAAAGGACAGGTGGGTTTAAAGGAGAAGGTCAGTTTCTCTGGTGTCTCTGGCGTCGCTTTTGATGGTGAAATTATTAGAAGTGCCGAGGAAAATGGAACCAGTGGCGTAATTACTGAAATTTGTGGACGTGGATATTACGCGGGTAAAAGTACCTATCATGTTGAAAATGATGATCCGCTGTATGATGGCTTTCTTGAGCCCACTAAGCCCAGTCAGAACTGGACTTAGTGTATTGGGTTTGTTTGATCACCATGAGTGTCAGTGATTAGGTTATTATTCTGGTACCACCGCGATAACCCGAACAGGCGCGCCCGAACCCTTGGCAATTTTCATCGGTAGGGCAATAATCGTTGCGCCGGTTTCTGGCAGTTTATCCAGTCCGGTTAGGTTTTCCAGATCAGGGATGTTTTTTTCGGCAACGATCTGATGCACGATAAAATCCTGACTTGGTCCATAGTCAATTGAGGCTGTATCAATCCCGATCATTGCAGCACCGCGATCATTCACAAGAAAGCGCGTTGCCTCGGCACCAAAGCTTGGAAAATGTAGATCAGTTGTTTTACCAGGTGTATCATCACCCAGGTAGGATTTAGCATCAGGCCAGAAACGATCCCATTTTGTTCGCAGTAAAATCGCTGCACCAGATGGGATCGTACCGTGTTTTTCTTCAAACGTTTTTATGTCTGATAATTGCAAACGGTAATCGTGGTTTTTGTTGGCCTTCTCGGAAATATCAATTACGATTGCAGGAAGAACCAGTTTCTCTGTCGAGATTTTTTCAACTGTATCGCCGTCCTTGTGAAAATGGATCGGCGCATCCAGATGTGTACCGCCGTGTTCAGGCGTTGCAAAAGTGTAAGCTGAGTAAAAATAACCAGCGTCGGTTGGGCCGTATGCGAGTGTTTTATGGTCAAATTTGGAAGGCGAATTTGGCCAATAGAGAGTATTTTCATCATATGTATGACTTAAATCGACAATCTTTGATTTTCCAAGGTCAATGACCTGTGCCTCACTTTGAAATGACATAGCTGCAAACAGTGTAGCAGCGACCGAAATTTTAGTATGTGCTTTCATATCCAGCCTCCCAGTTTTCCCTTTTCATGGATGTTACCGTATCAGTATATTTTTGGGTCAATAAATATAATCATTTTACCGTGAAGGCGCTTGTGGCATAGAACGGTACAAAGAGAACATGATGACAGGATAAGTTTATGGCTAAAAAGCCACAGCCTAATAAAGCTAAGCGATCTAACCCTAAGGCCAGACAGAATAAAAGTGCTTCTGGCAAGCAGGCCCATAGCAACCATAGCCAAGGGCGTCGCCCATCGTCGGAGCCTGCACATGTTGAAACACGGGTAATCAAGCCACTTGGCAAGGATAGTATTTTCCTGCATGGCCGCCATCCTGTGGAAGCAGCGCTGAAAAATAGTAAGCGCGAGTGCTTGAGGTTGCTGGGTACAAAAAAGGCGTTGATGGGCGTAAAGCGGGAACTATTAAAACCTTCGCTTAAAATAGAAGAAGTCAGCAGTGATGACCTTAATGGTTTGGTTTCCAGTGATAGTCCGCATCAAGGTATCGTGCTTGAAGTCAGACCCTTGGCCGGTTTTGATTTACTCGATTTGGAACCGCTTGCGGATAGGAAAAATATTATTCTGATGTTGGATCAGGTAACAGACCCGCATAATGTTGGTGCCTGTATACGTTCTGCGGCCGCGCTTGGTGCTCGTGCTATTATAACGCAGGACCGATATAGCCCGATTGAAGGTGGTGTTTTAGCACGCGCCGCTGCGGGCGGCCTTGAAACGCTTCCGTGGGTGCAAGTTGCAAACTTGGCGCAGGCCCTCGATACGTTAAAGAATATGGGGTACTGGCATGTGGGGCTAGACGGGGGTACTAATCAGTCGATCCGTGATATTTCTATGGGAGATAATATCGTTCTTGTTATGGGATCAGAAGGCAAGGGGATGCGACCGCTTATTCGAAAAAGCTGTGACCTTATTGCGAAAATTCCGATGACAGGGCTGGTTGAAAGCCTGAATGTCTCCAACGCAGCTGCGATTGCGCTTTATGAAATGTTGGGGACGCCCAAAGAATAAAAGAGTTGGGCAAATAGGAACCTTACAAATAAAAGGCAGGCAAATAAGTGCTCAATAAATAATAATCGGGCAAATAAAAAAGGCAGGTTACCCTGCCTTTTTTTTGTTTAGCGCTTGTTTAGCGTTTCTTTTTTTCTGCGTGCCGTATCAAATGTACTGGCATTTCGGTTTTTGCATTATTTCGCGTCAGCTTGGAAAGAAGTGATAGTTTCTGTGTCATCTGTTCTCTCCTACATCGCCCGTTTGCGGATTTCGATTGCTCCGAAAAGGAAGGCTGCAGCGATGATAATACCTACCCAGAAATTTCCACTTGTGAGGCTATGGCCAACTATTGTGCCCAAGAAGTCCCATCCAACAGTAAACAAGTCTTCAACATCGTTTACGTTATAGTGGCGAATGCCTTCTACGCTGCCGAGCCAGCCACCAAGACGCGTGCCAATCCATTCAGCAAAGTTTGTGCCTTCAAACATAATACCTTCAAGTGCCATAATGAACGCTGGTGGTGCGAAGGCAAAGATAAAGGGAACCTTCGGAGCATATGCTGATACTAGCATGAACCATGCAAGTAATGGGGCAGCCCACAAAATCATTGTGAAGAAGGTTAGTATAAAGACAATGCATCCTTGGATAAGGTTCCAAATTGGCCATAATTCAACAAGTGGCCCACCTAGGAAAAGCGATACAATGCTTAAGATGAAAGCAAAGATCAACGTTCCAACAAAGAAGATAGCCAAGTAAATTACAGGTGCGATGAATACTGGCATGATGAACTTTGCTAGAACTTCCTCAGTGTCAGACACTGGCATGGATTTCCAGAATAAAACTGATTTATCCTTACGTTCGCTATAAAGCTGATCAAGCAATGTAAACACAATCACGAAAGGAAGCGGTACCCATACAAGTGATGCAAAGCCACTCAGGATAAATGTTGCTCCTGCACTTATTTCTTCAGGAGTGTGTTCATTAATCCGTCGCAAGAATTCCTGTAGGTCGATATTATCAGAATTGATAACAAAGACATTCCCGCTGTCAGTAAGGCCAAGTATTGGAAGTAGGGAAAAGAATACTGCAATACCAAGAGCAACCAATGGCGCCCAGAAGTACCCACCTTTTCCTTCCAAATAATCGCGTTTAATGAGGGCTATATAATTATTGTTCATTACCCTTCTCCTGTCATTGTCGCTACAAAGATATCAGCAAGGCCAAGTCTTCTTGTCTCGCCAAGTGCGTTCAATTCCTCGCGTGAAACGCCTTTGTAGATGCATGTTGTGCGGCCAAAGTTGGCACCTTTTCTGATTGGACCCAAGGCCTGAGCTTTTTCTTCATTGCCTGGTGCTACCATTAGTTCAATGAAGTTCTGTGTCAGGTCTTCCATCTCTTCTTCAAGAACGATTTTACCGCCTTTGATGAAGATGACGTCCGATAAGATATGCTCAACTTCCTCGACCTGATGGGTCGTGATGATGATTGTGCGTTCTTCATCGAAATATTCTTCGAGTAGGCTTTGGTAAAATTGTTTGCGGAAGATGATATCAAGGCCAAGTGTTGGCTCGTCCAAAACTAATAGTTTGGCGTCAATTGCCATAACCACGGCCAAATGAACTTGAACGGTCATTCCTTTTGAAAGCGCTTTTACCTTGCGGTTCAATGGAACGCTCGTGCGGTTCAGAAAGTCCATCGCTTTTTCGCGGTTAAAGCGTGGGTGTATGCTTTCAACATAATCGATAACGTCAGCAACTTTCATCCATTTTGGAAGCGTTGCAACATCTGCGATAAAGCAAACATCCTGCATCAGTTTGTTGCGTTCTGTCATTGGGTTGTGGCCGTTAACGCTAAGTTCACCCTCGTAAGAGCTAAGGCCAAGAACAGCATTCAGCATTGTGGTTTTGCCGGCACCATTTTCACCGATAACACCAACGATACGGCCAATTGGCATTTTGAAGCTTACGTTGTCTAGCGCTTTAAAATCACCAAATGTTTTAGAGAGGTTTTGTGCTTCAATCACATATTCGCTCATGATCCCCTCCTAGTTCGATAAGCCGCGTTTAAGCAGCTCATCCGCATCAAGGCCAAGACGTCTGATTGTTTCCATCACACGCGGCCATTCTTCGTTTAAAAAGCGATCGCGTTCAGCCTCCATCAGCTTATCACGCGCACCGTCCACCACGAACATTCCTAGTCCGCGACGTTTCTCGACTAATCCATCCATAACCAGCTCCTGATAGGCTTTTGAGGCAGTAATTGGGTTTATTTGCAGATCAACTGCAACTGTTCTGACAGAGGGTAGGGCTTCACCTTCGGCGAGAGCGCCTTCCATAATTGCTGTCACTACCTTGTCCTTCAGTTGCCGGTAGATCGGCTGAGTATCCGTCCAATCCGGCTTCATAAACTATCCTTTCCTAGGAAATTTGTGCGAAAGCAAAAGTGGCAATTGCCATGTTTTGCTGAACTGAACCTTGAGCCTTGCCAGTTGTGCGGGCAATGCGGCGGATGCGGCGTTCGCTGCGTTTCAGTTTTTGGTATCGTGTGATAGACATAATCTTTTCCTCACTGTTGTTCTGGTCGTTTGTTTTTTTGTGACCAGTTATTTTTTATTTGCTGTCGTTTTTTAGAAAATGGGGATCGGTGTGTCGCCGACCCCCATTTTGTTTCCTCGCTGTCCTGAGCCTTATTTTTATTTGGTGGGCTCTTTTTTTCTTTCGCTGTCGTAACCCGGACTGGGAGAGATCCAAGTTACCCCGGCTTTTTCCTCGCTGTGCCTTCCGTTCTTTTGAACTGTTTAGGCGTTTTATCGTGCCGGTGTATTAGTTATGTAGTACACCTAATCAGAATTGACAAGTATATTTTTCAAAATATTGACTGAAAATATATTAAAGCGTTGAAAGTAAATAGTTTTTTATTATGTTTATTTTGTGCTTAGGTGTTTTATTAGTGTTTGATAGGTGTGTTACTAGGTGTTGTATCGAGCCCAATTCCGATCAGAATCGCTGTGGCTATAACACCTATGGGCCAGGTTGCGATTTCCCAGATGCCCGATGCATTATATTGATTAATCACTTCATAGGTGAGGGGGAGTGCACTCGACCATAATAGAATTGTAGCTGTTGGCCTGATGGCAAATAAGGGAACAAATGCACACAAGTACCAAGGGAAGACTACGGGGCTAATCAAAAGCGGGATAGCGTACATGATCTGGCAGCCAAGAATAGGTGAAGTACGGCTAACTTTGTAAACCAACATCAGCATAAGCAACGCTATAGCCGCGATAGTAATGATTAAGGCTTGGCCTGATACCAGATTTGATGCGAGGGAAAATAATGGTGAACCAAATCGCCATTTTTCGATGAATGTAGGCAGGACACCGATTACTTCGTACCCTAGTAGGATGAAGCCACCATATACTGCGATCACAGAGGCGGCGAAACTGCTACAAAGCGATAGTGTCTTATGGTTGAGGCGTGGAAAGCCAGCGTTGATCGCAAGTGGAAATAAAATAACTGCGGGTAAAAATTTTATAGTAAAACATAACCCCAGAAATAGTCCGGTCAGACCGTAGCGTTCTTGCTTCCAGCATATGAGCGACAATGTTACCAGTAAAACACAGAAAACATCTAAATGGCCACCAATGCCTGTTTCTAACATCAATAATGGTGACAGGGCGAAGAGCGGTAAGTTCTCGGATTTTCCATATAGGATTAATAATTTTCGGCCTGAAACAATAGTAGCTATTGTTGTGAGGGCGATCAATATTTTCCATATGAGCGGCCCCAATGTTGACCCAAACATTGCGGCAAATGCAAAGATGCCAATCGCTGCTGGTGGGTATATTGTTGGGTACTTCGCGTGCTCTGCGGGTGTTGGCCATATTGTTCTAAGGTACGCTGCCTCGGGGTCATTGGGCGTTGTGATGTATGGGTCCAGGCCGTTTAGAAATACAGCGCCGTCCCATAGGTAGCGCTGTGTGTCATGCGTTGTGAAGGGTGAAGCCATCAGCAGAATGATTTGAGCTGCGACCGCGCCATACATAATCCATAGTTGCTTGTTGGATGATGGGTTTCTGGAGTTCAGCCACCAAGCCAGCAACATGATAATCGTCAAACCGATATGGCACGCGATGTATAAGCTACCAGTATAATCCTCTGTAACATTGGGAATAAAGACACTGAACAGGATCAGCATTATGAATGCAGCACACAATAGTGTTGTAGCTGCATTAGAGTGTTTCGGCCCCAGATGATATTTTATGTTCAAATTGAGCACGGACTATCGTCAGGTTCGCTTAAGGCGAATACGATCGCTTAGTCTTTCTTTTATGCTTTCTGTGCCTGCAAAGAAAAAACCCGCTGTGAAAATCGTGAGGAACGGGATGACCATCCAAAGTTCATGATAAACCGCAGCCGCGAGGAACGAAGCGTAAAATATGCCTAGGGCGAGTTCAATCATATCACCCCAGCGAGAGATAACAGAGGCATAAGCTGACTGGCGTTGTGGTTTTAGGGATTTGTTGATCGCTGCGTCGCCTAACTTGGGTGTCCTAATGAAGGCGCTGCGGTGTCCAAAAAGTGCTTCCAGCACGGCCCGACCATTATTGATGCTAAGGCCAATAGCAATTGCCATCAAAAGCGGGATATAGATCAGTTTATCCGCAACACGTCCGAAAAATAATTTTTGCCCCATCATGAAGAAATATAGGTGACTGAGGGTTGCAAGGGCAAAGAGGGGGAGGTCAATCCATAACGCAAGCCCTAGGCGATCTTGCCCGGTAATAAATATACTTGGCAGCAGAAAGAACAAACTATCGACAAGCATAAGCATGTAGGAAAGGTTACTTGTCAGGTGAAGGGAAGCTTCAATTTTTTGACCACGGGTTATGGGAGCTTTCCATATGGTGATCAAAAGCTTTTTCATCACTTCAATCGCCCCTTTGGCCCAGCGATGTTGTTGGCTTTTGAAGGCATTCATGTTCACAGGGAGTTCGCTTGGACACCCGACATCACGAAGATATTGGAACTTCCATCCCTTGAGTTGAGCACGGTAACTTAGGTCCAGGTCTTCTGTGATTGTGTCTGCTTGCCAACCACCTGCATCAAGGATTGCGGCTTTGCGCCATATACCGGCTGTTCCATTGAAGTTGAAGAATGCTCCACTTTGATTTCTGGCGACCTGTTCGATAACAAAGTGGGCATCAAGCATAATTGCCTGTGCTTTCGTCAGTAGGCTAAAATCTCTGTTCAGGTGATCCCAGCGTGTCTGAACCATTCCGATTTCCGGGTCTGCAAGATGATGGATAGATTTCATCAACAAATCACGGCTGGGCATAAAGTCCGCATCAAAAATTGCGATAAAATCTCCGGCAACAAGCGGCATTGCGTCTGCGAGCGCACCTGCCTTAAAGCCACGACGGTCAACGCGGTGGATATGATCTATCCATATACCTTGCTGTTTGTAACTGGCGACCTGTGATGCAATTAGGTCACGTGTTTCGTCTGTGGAATCGTCCAAAACCTGAATTTGAAGCTTATCGGTAGGATAGTCTAATTCTGTGACTGTTTTAATAAGGCGTTCAACAACAAACTTTTCGTTAAAAACAGGAAGTTGAACAGTAACAACAGGTAGGTCGTCAAAGTGATATTTTGGCGTCAAGGGCTTATACAGGCGTTTCGCCATACGGGCGAGGTAAAGCCTGTGGGCCCCGTAAAAACATAACAAAAGCAAAAGCCCAAAATGACCCGCAAGAATCAGAGACGCCAAAATATCCATAGTGTGTTTTACCGAATTAGAAGCTGTAAACGACGGCGAACTGGAAGTTCGTACCACGAAGCGTGTTGTCACCGTATATGTTGCTGGTAACGGTAAATTCGCCAACAAAATTGTCGTTGATTTTCCAGCCTGCGGTTGTTTCCAATTTACCCAGATCGAAAGCGAGCGGTAAAGCCGGGTTAGCCGATGTGGTATCAACAAGATTATCGCCGCTTTGTGCGTTCAAGGTCCCGTCCAGTTTTGCACGAAGGTAAACATTGTCTGTTACATCAAATCCGTACTCAATTAAGTAACGGAATTCATCAACAGGGTCGCCTGCGCGGAAGCGATAGCCTGCTTCTGCTCCGAAATAACCAAGTCTACCCAATGTTTTACCGAAGAGAAGGCGGAATTCATAATCTTCCTGACCGTTACCGAGAGGCAGGTCGGCATCTTCGTCATAAAGGTATGGGGCTTTGAATAAAAACTGACCAGAGAAGACAAAGTCATCATTATAGAAATTATACCTCAGGCCAAGGTCAACGTCACCGACACCTTCGTTAGTTACTTGCACGCCGAAATCGGTACGAGTGATGCGCTTTAATGCTGCTGATCCGAAAAAGGTTAGATCGTCGGTTATTCCGTATTCGCCGTAGAAGGTGAAGTTAAGATCTGTAAATTCTTCGAAGCCTTCTTCCTGCGTTCCAAACAGGGCAGAACTATCAAATGTGTTAATTGCAAATTTATTGTACGCTGATCCTTTTTTTGCTGTCCAGGCGCCAGCGAAGGCTGGGGCAGGGGCAGCAACCATGGCGCATAGTGCGATTGGAATTAATTTTTTAGAGTTGAGCATCAAAGTCCCTTTCATGATCGCCTTAGCGGCGATATTCCCTTTCCGCATATTTTAATATGCAGCTGTCCCCATTCTTTTTGTTGGTTTCGAGAAAGTTCGGTGGAACTCATACATCTACACACGGATTTATCTTCTCTTAATTGCCAACGTAACGCACGAACGGTTACCGCTTAATTCAAAGCTGTAACTCTTTGCGCTTGAACGGAAATATGAAGGGATTTTATCCGAGGTCAAACCCAGATTGCAGGATCAGATTTGTTTTGAGAGAGATGTGATAACTGCCATTTTTTTCGTGTATATTTTCACGAAAAATCTCACTGCTTTGTTATCTTTTAATAGCCTAATGCTCACATTTTAGTGTGTAACTAAAGATTATTACGGTGTTGACGCAATATTATTATGTGTCTGATCGGTGATGAGTATGGTTTCTAAGTATAGTTTTTTCCCAATACGCCGAATCTATATGTAATGTGTTTGGTGTAAGTGTCTTCGGGTCTTAAAATGCTCTGAGGAAAATTTGGGTTATTCGGGCTATCTGGAAAACCTTGCGCTTCCAGGCAGATACCGCTTCTTGGTTGGTACTGTATGTTACCTTTGCCTGCTGGGGCAGCAGGAATAAAATTACCGGAATAGAACTGTATGCAGGGCTGATCCGTGTAGATATCTAGTGTTCGCAGCGTTTCAGGGCAGGAAAGGCGCGCTGCATGCTTAAGTGTCTCATCTTCATAGCCGTTAAGTACCCAATTGTGATCATATCCGTTTGCTAGGTTAATCTGGGGATGCTCAGCGTTTATATCCTGCCTGATTGGCTTGGTTTGATTGAAATTAAACGGGCTATCGAATACTGATCTAATTTCGCCGAGCGGTGTGTAATCACTGTTAAGGGGTGTGTAATCGGATGCTTTGATCATTAGATTATGGTCTGTCGCTAAGCCGTACCTGTGACCCTTTAAGTTAAAATAGCAATGATTTGTAAGGTTGATGATTGTGGTTTTGTTGGTGGTTGCCAAATATTTGATTTTTAAATCGGTACCGTCGAAACTGAAAAGCGTCTTGATATTTAATTGTCCAGGAAACCCTTCGTCTCCGTCCGGGCTCTCCAAACTCAGTGCCAATAGGTCGTTACCGTCTTGACCTTGTATGATGTTTGCTTGCCATAGCTTCGTATCAAATCCGCTATGGCCACCATGCAAACAATGACGGTTTTCATTTTGGTTAAGTTGATAGCTTTTACCATTCAGCGAAAACCGCCCATTTTGTATGCGATTTGCAAACCGGCCAATTGTCGCGCCAAAATATGCTGTGTGATCCAGATAGTCCTGAGGCGTGTCGAAGCCAAGGGTTATGTCCTCGCAGTTACCTTGATGATCAGGTATATTAATCGATGTGATCGCGGCACCCAGATTTGTAACTGATACGGACGAACCATTACTATTTTCGAAAGTGTACAGGTATACTGGGTCATTTGAGGAGTGAATGTAGCCAAACAGCCGGGTGTGAAGTTTCGATTTTGTTGAGGTTTTACTCGGAGTCACTATTTCACTCTTAATATAATTCGGTAATTCTCCAGATTATAGGAGTTGAAAGCGAAGTTTCCAATTTAAAACGTGACACTCATTAGTCTGCGATAATGCTGGGTTTGGGCTGAAAATCCTGTTCTCAAAATGTTTATCTGACCAAAAAAAATAAAAAGTCGCTAAGTTGATGTTGACATGACAAAAGATATGGGCATATTGCGCCTCACTGTTTCGAAAGGATACGCTCTTTTCGTAGTCGCAGTCGGAGGGATGGCCGAGTGGTTAAAGGCGACGGACTGTAAATCCGTTCTCGTATGAGTACGCAGGTTCGAATCCTGCTCCCTCCACCACCTTTCCCTTATCCCAATTGTTACGGGTAAGGTGTCTGGTGTCGGTAAGATGATATGCGGGTGTAGCTCAATGGTAGAGCAGAAGCCTTCCAAGCTTACGACGAGGGTTCGATTCCCTTCACCCGCTCCAATTTAACGCCCTCAGGGCGTCTTTTTCATGCAGTATCATTTGATGCTGTTGGGTCGATGGATAAAGCCCATGATGTGACATCATGGGACTGGCTTGTAAGGAAGACGGGCAATGTCTAAGGAAAAGTTTGAGCGGAATAAGCCGCACTGTAACATTGGAACGATTGGTCACGTAGACCATGGTAAGACGACGTTGACAGCTGCGATTTCTAAAGTTTTATCAGAAGTACAAGGCGGTGAAGCGGTTGATTTTGCGAACATCGACAAGGCTCCTGAAGAGCGTGAGCGTGGTATTACGATTTCAACAGCTCACATTGAGTATGAAACAGAAGCACGCCACTATGCGCACGTTGACTGCCCAGGTCACGCTGACTATGTGAAGAACATGATCACTGGTGCTGCACAGATGGACGGTGGTATCCTTGTTGTTAACGCAGCAGACGGACCAATGCCACAAACACGTGAGCACATCCTTCTTGCACGTCAGGTTGGTGTACCAGCGCTTGTAGTATTTTTGAACAAAGTTGACCAGGTTGACGACGAAGAGCTTCTTGAGCTTGTAGAGATGGAAGTTCGTGAACTTCTTTCTGACTATGAATTCCCTGGTGATGATATTCCGATTGTTGCGGGTTCTGCCCTTGCTGCAATGGAAGGTCGTGACGACAACATCGGTAAAGAGAAGATCCTTGAGCTGATGGCTGCTGTTGACGAATATATCCCACAACCTGATCGTGCTATTGACGGCGCGTTCCTAATGCCTGTTGAGGACGTATTCTCTATCTCTGGTCGTGGTACAGTTGTGACAGGCCGTGTAGAGCGTGGTATCGTAACAGTTGGTGACGAGATTGAGATCGTTGGTATCAAGGATACAGCGAAAACAACAGTTACTGGTGTTGAAATGTTCCGTAAGCTTCTTGATCAAGGTGAAGCAGGCGATAACATTGGTGCGCTTCTTCGTGGTGTTGCACGTGACGATGTTGAGCGTGGTCAGGTTCTTGCGCACGTTGGTTCGATCACACCGCACACAAAATTCACAGCAGAGACATACATCCTGTCAAAAGACGAGGGTGGCCGTCACACACCATTCTTTGCTAACTACCGTCCACAGTTCTACTTCCGTACAACTGACGTGACAGGTACAGTTGAGCTACCAGAAGGTACAGAGATGGTTATGCCTGGTGATAACGTGAACCTAACAGTTCAGCTTATCGCGCCAATCGCGATGGACGAAGGTCTTCGTTTCGCGATCCGTGAAGGTGGCCGTACTGTGGGCGCTGGCGTCGTCTCAACTATTATCGAATAATAGAACGTTTTTAAAGGCGGGCTGATTTAATCAGCCCGTTTTTCATGTCTGGATACCTCGGCATTGGTCTTCAGATTTATACTATATTTTTTATAGTAAAAAAAATGCTTGCAACCTAGGCACTTCGGCTGTAAACCGCACCACCTAGTATTGCTGTTTTGTTAAGTTTAGGGGCGTAGCTCAGTTGGTAGAGCACCGGTCTCCAAAACCGGGTGTCGGGGGTTCGAGTCCCTCCGCCCCTGCCAAACTTGATAGGGCATGTAGCTGAGATTGTTTGTTTGATAAGTTGAAATATATACTTGTGAAACAAATAGATAAGAACTTTTTCTCGCTTAAGCTATCAGGTTCTGGTGGGACGATTTGGAAGAAGGATGTCATAATGGCAAAAACCAACCCGGGTGAATTTGTACGTCAGGTACAACGCGAAGGTTCGAAAGTGACTTGGCCGACTCCGAAGGAGGCGACGGTAACTTCTTTTATGGTTTTTGTGATGGTTACAATTATGGCAGTGTTTTTCCTTGGTGTTGATTTTGTCTTGAATGCTGGCATTCAGTGGCTCTTGGGATTTGGAGGCTAGGATGGCTAAGACACGTTGGTATATTATCCACGCTTATTCCGGTTTTGAGAATAAAGTTGCTGCCGCTATTCAAGAGCAGGCTATTCAGCAAGGCCTTGATGGGTTGGTTGATGAGGTTATCGTCCCAACTGAAGAAGTTATCGAGGTTCGTAAGGGTAAAAAAGTTACAGCCGAGAAGAAGTTCTTCCCAGGCTATGTATTAATTAAAATGGTTCTGACAGATGATACATACCATCTAGTCAACGCCCATGCGAAAGTAACTGGTTTCTTGGGGCCGCAAGGTAAGCCGAGCCCGATTTCCGATGCAGAGGCAGCTCGTATCCTTAACCAGGTTGAGGAAGGTGTTGAGCGCCCACGTCCGAATATTGTTTACGAAGTTGGTGAAGAAGTAAAAGTTATCGACGGTCCGTTTGCGTCCTTCAATGGTATGGTTGAGGGTGTTGACGAGGACCGTGCTCGCTTGAAAGTGTCTGTTTCGATCTTTGGTCGTGCAACGCCTGTTGAGCTTGAGTACACACAAGTTGAAAAGATTACATAAAGTTTATTGCTTGAGCGTTTGTTCAGGCTAAAGCGTGCGGGAGGCCCGTCATTGGTCGTACCGCGCACCCCTAGGATCAGTTGATCCTGTTTGTTTTTGAAAGGGAATAAAATGGCGAAGAAGATTGACGGCTATTTAAAGCTGCAGGTGCCGGCTGGTCAAGCCAATCCGTCACCTCCAATTGGTCCTGCGCTTGGTCAGCGTGGTGTAAACATCATGGAATTCTGTAAGGCGTTTAATGCGCAAACACAGAAGATGGAACAAGGGATGCCAATCCCGACTATCTTGACTATTTTTGCTGATAAATCATTCACATTTGTCACTAAAACACCTCCTGCTTCTTACTTTTTAAAGAAAGCGGCTGGCCTTAAGTCTGGTGGTTCTACTCCTGGTCGTGCTGTTGCGGGTTCTGTGACAAAAGATCAGGTTCGTGAGATTGCTGAAGCGAAAATGGCTGACCTTAGCGCGAACGACATTGAAGCTGCGATGCTTATCATCGAAGGTTCTGCTCGTTCTATGGGTCTTGAGGTGAAGGGCTAATACGATGGCAAAAGTAGCAAAAAGAATGCAGAAAGCTTACGAAGGTCTTGACCGCGAAAAGCTTTACACTGTTGAAGAAGCTGTAAGTGTTCTTAAAGATCGCTCGGCGGTTAAATTCGACGAAACAATCGAAGTGTCAATGAACCTTGGTGTTGACCCACGTCACGCTGATCAGATGGTTCGCGGCGTTGTATCGCTTCCTAATGGTACAGGTAAAACAGTACGTGTTGCTGTGTTCGCTCGCGGTCCTAAGGCTGATGAAGCGAAAGAAGCTGGCGCTGACGTAGTTGGTGCAGAAGATTTGATGGAAGCTTGTCAAAAAGGCGAGATCAATTTTGAGCGTTGCATCGCAACTCCGGATATGATGGCTGTTGTTGGTCGCCTTGGTAAGATCCTTGGTCCTAAAGGTCTGATGCCAAACCCGAAGCTTGGTACTGTAACTATGGATGTTAAGGCTGCTGTGGAAGCTGCCAAAGCTGGTCAGGTTGAGTTCCGCGTTGAGAAGGCTGGTATTATTCACGGTGGTGTCGCAAAGGCAAGTTTTGACGCTGACAAGATCGTTGAGAATGTTAACACATTCATCAATGCTGTTGTTAAAGCGAAGCCATCAGGCGCTAAAGGTACTTACGTTAAGCGTGTTGGCGTGACGTCATCAATGGGCCCTGGCCTTAAAATTGATGTTGCAACTCTTAGCGAGTAATCGCTGATAAGGATTTGGTCAGTTTTGTCTTTGGATGGAGCTGGCCGATCGCATAGGCGGGTGTATTGCTTGTGCGCTAGTAAACTGTCCGAGATTACAGGTGCTTTGAAGTGTGTTTCTAGTTATAGACCTTCAAAGTTTAAAATCTGGCCTGTATGAGACGGGGTTAAAGAATTGTTGTCTTTTTAAGATAGCGATCGTGGTTTCCATAAGTCGAACAAGGTTCGTTCGCTCTAACGGAGCCTAAGCGTAAGCTTAAACCCTCGGACAGAGGAATGTATCCTCTGACTTCAGAGAATGCATGGCTCAATTAAACGAAAATCATACTCTCTCGGGTGGTGATTTTCAAAGTTGGAGACGAGAAAGTGGAAAGAGCCGAGAAACAGGAACTGATTGCTTCCATGCATGAAGTTTTTTCTGCATCTGCTTCTGTTATCGTAGTTCACTATGATGGCTTGAGTGTTGCGGAAATTACTGACTTGCGTTCGCAAATGCGCGAAGCTGGAGCAAGCTTGAAAGTTACTAAAAACCGGCTAACTCGTCTTGCGCTGAAAGGTACTGACTACGAAGGTATCGCAGATTTGTTCACAGGCCCTACAGCAATTGGTTATGCTGAAGGTGACGCTGTTGCAGCGCCTAAAATTCTTGCTGAATTTGCTAAGAAAAACGAAAAGCTTCGTATTCTTGGTGGTGGCATGGATCAGACGGTTCTGGACGTTGATGGTGTGAAAGCTCTTGCTAGCTTGCCATCACTTGATGAGCTTCGCGGTAAACTTGTTGGCCTTATTCAAGCTCCTGCGCAGAAGGTTGCTTCTGTTACTCAGGCGCCTGCTGGTCAGCTCGCTCGTGTGTTTGGTGCTTACGGCAATACAGACGCAGCTTAGTCTATTTAATGGAAACCCAGGTGGCCTTGGTCGCCTGATTGTACGATTTAAATTCAGCCCATTACATATTTAGGGCTAATATATTGGAGATAAGATCATGGCTGATCTTGAAAAGATTGTTGAAGAATTGTCTGCATTGACTGTTCTGGAAGCTGCTGAGCTTTCAAAAATGCTTGAAGAAAAATGGGGCGTTTCTGCCGCTGCTGCTGTTGCTGTAGCTGGTCCAGCTGCTGCTGGCGGTGAAGCTGCTGCTGAAGAGAAAGACGAGTTTGACGTAATTCTTGCTGACGCTGGTGCGAAGAAAATCAACGTGATTAAAGAAGTACGCGGCATCACTGGTCTTGGTCTTAAGGAAGCAAAAGACCTTGTTGAAGGTGCTCCTAAGCCAGTTAAAGAAGGCGTTTCTAAAGACGAAGCAGAAGAGCTTAAAGGTAAGCTTGAAGCTGCTGGTGCGAAAGTTGAACTTAAGTAATTTCTTAAGTTACTTTTACCAAGGGTCGGGTGTGTTCATGCACTCGGCCTTTCGGCGTCTTTGAAAGGTGAGGACGATAAAATAACCACCGTTTCAGATATGAAATATGTGAATATCTGAAAAAACTTGGAATTTCAGCCGTTTAAGGTACATTGTGCATCTAAATGGCTATTTGGTATGCTTGATTGGGGCGTGGATAGCGACAGTCAGGCTAAAAATTTTAGAAAACGAGGGCGAAGCATGGCGACTTCATTTACTGGTCGTAAGCGTGTACGGAAAGATTTCGGTCGTATTTTCGAGGTGACTGAGATGCCAAACCTTATTGAGGTTCAGCGTCAATCCTATGACCATTTCTTTAAGCCGGGAGCTACGGAAGAAGAAAGACTGAGTTCAGGGCTGGAAAAAGTTTTGAAATCAGTATTTCCGATACAAGATTTTGCGGGAACTGCCTCGCTTGAATATGTCCGGTATGAGCTTGAAGAGCCCAAGTATGACGTTGAAGAATGTCAGCAGCGCGATATTACATACGCAGCTCCGCTTCGCGTTACACTACGCCTGATTGTTTTCGAGATTGACCCGGAAACAGAAGCGAAATCCGTTCTCGATATTAAAGAACAAGATGTATACATGGGCGACCTGCCTATGATGACTGATAACGGTACCTTCGTTGTTAATGGTACGGAGCGTGTTATCGTATCTCAAATGCACCGTTCTCCTGGTGTGTTCTTCGATCATGATAAAGGGAAAACACATTCATCAGGTAAATTCCTGTTTGCTGCTCGTGTAATTCCTTACCGTGGCTCTTGGCTCGATTTTGAATTTGATGCCAAAGACATCGTAAACGTTCGTATTGACCGTCGCCGTAAATTACCTGCGACAACGTTGATGTATGCGCTTGGTCTGTCATCTGAAGATATTCTTCATTATTTCTATGACACTATGAGCTATACACGCGCAGAAGGTGGATGGCGTGTGCCGTTTAACGCTGATGCATGGCGTGGTCAGAAACCTGATTTTGATCTGGTTGACGCCGATAGCGGCGAAGTTGTCGTAGAAGCTGGTAAGAAGATCACACCTCGTTTGGTGAAGAAGCTTGAAAGTGGTGGTGTTGAAGGAATTTTGGTTCCTGAAGATATGATCATCGGTCAATTTGCTGCTGACGATATCATCAATGAAAACACTGGTGCGATCTATGTTGAAGCTGGTGACGAGTTGACAGAAGAAACCATTGAAGCTCTCTCTGCAACAGGTGTTGATGAAATTCGCGTTCTCAATGTTGATGACGCTGCAACAGGTGTGTTCCTTAGAAATACGCTTAAAGCAGACAAGGTTGAAACGCTTGATGGTGCATTAGCTGAAATCTACAAAGTTATGCGCCCGGGTGAGCCGCCTACAAAAGAAACAGCGGAGGCATTATTCTATAGCCTGTTCTTTGATGCAGAGCGTTATGACCTTTCTGACGTTGGCCGTGTGAAAATGAACATGCGCTTGAACCTCGACTGTGAAGACACAGTTGGTGTTCTTCGCCGTGAAGATATTCTTGAAACGCTTAAGACACTTATCTCTCTTAAGAATGGTCAGGGCGAAATCGACGATATTGACCACCTTGGTAACCGCCGTGTTCGCTCGGTTGGTGAGTTGATGGAAAATCAATATCGCATCGGTCTTCTTCGTATGGAGCGTGCGATCCGTGAGCGTATGTCATCTGTTGATATCGATACAGTGATGCCGCATGACCTTATCAATGCGAAGCCTGTTGTGGCTTCTGTACGTGAATTCTTTGGTTCTTCACAGCTTTCGCAGTTTATGGACCAGACGAACCCACTATCAGAAATTACTCACAAGCGTCGTATGTCAGCGCTTGGCCCTGGTGGCTTGACGCGTGAGCGTGCGGGCTTTGAGGTTCGTGACGTACACCCAACGCACTATGGTCGTATCTGCCCGATTGAGACACCAGAGGGACCAAACATTGGTTTGATCAACTCGTTGGCTACATATGCGCAGGTTAACAAGTATGGCTTTATTGAAAGCCCATATCGTAAAGTTGTTGATGGCAAGGTAACAGAAGAAGTTATCTACTTGTCGGCAATGGAAGAAACCAAATACACAGTTGCGCAGGCAAATGCTGATTTGAATGACGATGGTAGTTTCGCAAATGACCTTGTGTCATGTCGTGAAGCCGGCGAGTTTATTATGTCACAGCCTGGCAATATTGACCTGATGGACGTATCACCGAAGCAGCTTGTATCTGTTGCGGCATCCTTGATCCCGTTCCTTGAAAACGATGACGCGAACCGCGCATTGATGGGATCAAACATGCAACGTCAGGCCGTTCCGCTTGTGCGTGCTGAAGCACCGTTTGTTGGAACTGGTATGGAAAGCGTTGTTGCTCGCGATAGTGGTGCTGCGATTGCTGCTCGCCGTACAGGTATTGTGGAGCAGGTTGACGCAACACGTATCGTTATCCGCGCAACAGAAGATTTGGATCCTGGTAAGTCAGGCGTTGATATCTACACGCTTCAGAAATTCCAGCGTTCAAACCAGAACACATGTATTAACCAGCGTCCACTTGTGAAAGTGGGTGATGAAATCCGCAAAGGCGACATCATTTGTGATGGACCGTCTACGGAACTTGGTGATCTGGCGCTTGGCCGTAACGCACTTGTGGCGTTCATGCCTTGGAATGGTTACAACTTTGAGGATTCAATCCTTATTTCAGAGCGTATCGTGAAAGAAGATGTCTTTACTTCGATCCATATCGAGGAATTCGAAGTGATGGCACGTGATACGAAGCTTGGTCCAGAGGAAATCACACGTGATATTCCTAACGTGGGTGAAGAGGGCCTGAAGAACCTTGATGAGGCTGGTATCGTATACATCGGTGCAGAAGTTCATCCTGGTGATATCCTTGTTGGTAAGATTACACCAAAAGGCGAAAGCCCAATGACGCCAGAGGAGAAACTCCTTCGTGCGATCTTCGGTGAGAAAGCTTCTGATGTTCGTGATACATCACTTCGTTTGCCACCTGGTGTTGCTGGTACAATTGTTGAGGTTCGTGTCTTCAACCGTCACGGTGTTGACAAGGATGAGCGTGCTCTGACTATCGAACGTGAAGAGATTGAGCGTCTTACGAAAGACCGCGAAGATGAGCGCGGTATTCTTGAGCGCAACATCTATGGTCGTTTGAAGCCATTGCTTCTGGGCCGCACGGTTACTTCAGGCAACAAAGATCTTAAGAAAGGTAATGTTGTTACAGAGGAAGCCCTCGCTGAACTTACTAAAATTCAGTGGTGGGATATCGCCGTTGATGATGAAGAAGCGATGACAACTATCGAAGCGCTTCGCGGTCAGTTTGATGAAAGTCGTGCGTCACTTCAGCAACGTTTTGATATCAAGATTGAAAAACTCCAGCGTGGTGACGAGCTTCAGCCTGGCGTCTTGAAGATGGTTAAAGTCTTCGTAGCCGTTAAGCGTAAGCTTCAGCCTGGTGATAAGATGGCTGGTCGCCACGGTAACAAAGGGGTTATCTCTCGCATCATGCCGATTGAAGATATGCCTCACCTTGAGGACGGCACACCAGTTGATGTTGTGCTGAACCCGCTTGGTGTACCATCACGTATGAACGTGGGGCAGATTTTGGAAACTCACCTTGGTTGGGCATCACGCGGTCTTGGCCGTCAGATTGATGGGATGCTGGATGCATACCGTCACGGCGCTGAAAACCTTGATGATATGCGTGATAAGTTCAAGCGCGTTTACGGTGACAAGCAGTATGAAAGCGATGTTGCTGAATTGAATGATGATCAGATCATTGAGCTCGCTGGTAACCTTACGAACGGTGTTCCAATGGGTACGCCGGTGTTTGACGGTGCTGTTGAGCAGAATATCGTTGAGCTTTTGGAAGAAGCAGGCCTTGACGGTTCTGGTCAGGTTGATCTTTATGATGGTCGTACTGGTGAAAAATTCGACCGTAAAGTAACTGTTGGTTACATTTACATGTTGAAACTGCATCACCTTGTTGATGATAAGATCCACGCCCGTTCAATTGGCCCATACAGCCTTGTGACCCAACAGCCGCTTGGTGGTAAGGCCCAGTTTGGTGGTCAGCGCTTCGGTGAGATGGAAGTGTGGGCACTTCAGGCATATGGTGCTGCTTATACGCTTCAGGAAATGTTGACTGTGAAATCGGATGACGTTTCTGGTCGTACGAAAGTCTATGAAGCAATTGTTCGCGGTGATGATACATTCGAGGCAGGTATTCCAGAATCCTTCAACGTACTTGTGAAGGAAATGAGATCGCTTTGCTTGAATGTTGAATTGATCACAGGCACTGAATAAGCGTTTGAATTCGAGGAACAGGGCAGGGTTCTGCCCGTTCCCTTGAGCGGCTTATCGTCGATAGATAAGCAAGATTGGGCAAAAGCCCGCCAAGATAATTAAGAGAGATGTCGGTCATGAACCAAGACGTGATGAAATACTTCAACCCAGGCCAAAAACCTGACACGTTCGACCAAATTCAGATTTCAGTAGCATCGCCAGAGCGTATTCGCTCTTGGTCTTTTGGCGAAATCAAGAAACCTGAAACCATCAACTATCGTACATTTAAGCCAGAGAAGGATGGTCTTTTCTGTGCGCGTATTTTCGGCCCTGTGAAAGACTATGAGTGTCTTTGCGGTAAATATAAGCGGATGAAATACCGTGGTATTATCTGCGAAAAATGTGGTGTCGAAGTTACGCTTTCAAAAGTTCGCCGTGAGCGCATGGGCCATATTGACCTTGCTGCCCCTTGTGCGCACATTTGGTTCTTGAAATCACTACCGAGTCGTATCGGCCTATTGCTTGATATTACGCTAAAAGATCTGGAGCGCGTTCTTTATTTCGAATATTATGTGGTGATGGAACCGGGTTTAACACCGTTGAAGCAGTTCCAGCTTCTTTCAGAAGAAGATTACTACCGTGCTCAGGATGAATACGGCGAAGACGCATTCACTGCTGGTATTGGTGCTGAGGCTATCCGTAAACTTCTTGAGGCGATTGACCTCGAAGATGAGCGTGAGAAGCTTCTTAAAGAGCTTGCTGAAACTAAGTCTGAGCTTAAGCCGAAGAAAATTGTTAAGCGCCTCAAAGTGATCGAAGCGTTTATCGAATCTGATAACCGCCCTGAGTGGATGATCCTAACTGTTGTTCCTGTGATCCCACCAGAGCTTCGCCCGCTTGTGCCGCTTGATGGTGGTCGTTTCGCGACATCTGACCTAAACGATCTTTATCGCCGTGTTATTAACCGTAATAACCGTTTGAAGCGTCTGATCGAACTTCGTGCACCGGACATTATTATCCGTAACGAAAAACGTATGCTTCAGGAATCTGTTGATGCGCTCTTCGATAACGGTCGTCGTGGTCGTACGATTACTGGTGCGAACAAGCGTCCGCTGAAATCACTTTCAGATATGCTGAAAGGTAAGCAGGGCCGCTTCCGTCAGAACCTTCTTGGTAAGCGTGTTGACTATTCTGGTCGTTCTGTGATCGTGGTTGGCCCTGAGCTTAAATTGCATCAGTGTGGCCTGCCGAAGAAAATGGCGCTCGAGCTATTCAAGCCATTTATTTATTCACGCCTCGACAAGAAAGGTATCGCAACTACTATTAAGGCTGCGAAAAAACTCGTTGAGAAAGAGCGCCGTGAAGTTTGGGATATTCTTGATGAAGTAATCCGTGAGCACCCGGTTATGCTTAACCGCGCGCCGACGCTTCACCGTCTTGGTATTCAGGCCTTTGAACCTGTATTGATCGAAGGTAAGGCAATTCAGTTGCACCCGCTTGTTTGTGCGGCCTTTAACGCTGACTTTGACGGTGACCAAATGGCGGTTCACGTGCCGCTTTCAATCGAAGCGCAGCTTGAAGCCCGCGTATTGATGATGTCTACAAACAACATCCTGTCACCTGCGAACGGTAAGCCGATTATCGTACCATCACAGGATATTGTTCTCGGTCTATACTATATGACGTCAGAACGTGTTGGTGACATTGGTGAAGGCAAAGTATTTGGTAACATGGACGAGATCGAGTTCGCGCTCGATAGCGGTACTGTTACATTGCACTCAAAAATCATTGGCCGTTTGGACAGTGTTGATGAAGAAGGAAATCCGATTTCACTGCGTGTTGAGACAACACCTGGTCGTATGATCCTTGCGCGTCACCTGCCTAAGCATCCAAAAGTGCCATTTAGCTTGATTAACCGTCGTTTGACCAAGAAAGAAATTTCAGAGGTTATCGACGTTGTTTATCGCCACTGTGGTCAGAAAACGACTGTATTGTTCGCTGACGGTATTATGGGCGAAGGTTTCAAACGTGCGTGTAACGCAGGTATTTCTTTCGGTAAGGATGACATGATCATCCCACCAGCGAAGGAAACACTCGTTGATGAAACTCGTAGCCTCGTGAAAGAATACGAAGAACAGTATCAAGACGGTTTGATCACGCAAGGTGAGAAATACAACAAGGTTGTTGATGCCTGGGCGCAGTGTTCTGACAAAGTCGCGGACGCGATGATGAAGGAAATGGAGCGCACTGAAATTGACGCGAATGGTCGTCAGACTGATGTGAACTCGGTATTCATGATGGCTAACTCTGGTGCGCGGGGTAGTGCTGCACAGATGAAGCAGCTTGCTGGTATGCGTGGCCTGATGGCGAAACCTTCTGGCGAGATTATTGAAACACCAATTATCTCGAACTTTAAAGAAGGTCTGTCAGTTCTTGAATACTTCAACTCATCACACGGTGCGCGTAAAGGTTTGGCGGATACAGCGCTGAAAACTGCGAACTCCGGTTATCTGACACGTCGCCTTGTTGACGTATCTCAGGACTGTGTGATCGTTGAGGAAGATTGCGGCACTGAAGCTGGTATGACAATCACTGAGGTTTCAGAAGGCGGCGACGTTCTTGTGCCACTTGCTGAACGTATCCTTGGCCGTTGTCTGTCTGTTGACGTGAACCACCCAATCAGCGGCGACTTAATGTATGAAGCAGGTACTCTTCTTGATGAGGTGTCTGCGGAAGCAATTGAAACTGCTGGTATTGCGGAAGTGAAAGTTCGCTCTGTCCTAACATGTGAAACCAAAGGCGGCGCGTGCGGCAAATGTTATGGCCGTGACCTCGCTCGTGGTACACCTGTTAATATGGGTGAGGCTGTTGGTGTTATTGCCGCTCAGTCAATTGGTGAGCCGGGCACTCAGCTTACGATGCGTACATTCCACATCGGTGGTGCCGCAACGGTAAATGCTGAATCTGCAATTGAAGCCTCTGCTGACGGTACGCTTAAAATCAACAACAATAACGTGATTGTTGATAGTAAAGGCCGCAATGTCGTGATGAGCCGTAATATGGAGCTTATCATCGAAGACGCTGATGGCCGTGAGCGTGGTAAGCATCGTATTTCTTATGGTTCGCACCTCTTTGTTAAAGAAGGCGACGAAGTTAAGAAAGGTGACAAGCTTGCGGATTGGGATCCTTATACCCTTCCAATTATCACAGAGCAGTCTGGTGTCGTTCGTTATGTTGACCTTGTAAACGGCGTTTCCATCAAGGAAGTTGTTGACGAAGGTACAGGTATCGCATCGAAGGTAGTAACTGACTGGCGTTCAGCCCCTAAGGGTGCAGATCTTCGCCCACGTATTACACTTCGCGATGACAAGGATGATGTTGTTGAACTCGCAAATGGTACAGAGGCACGTTACTTCCTATCAGTAGAAGCAATTCTCTCGGTAGAAGATGGTGCAAGCGTATCAGCGGGTGATGTGATCGCGCGTATTCCACGTGAAGCTGCAAAAACAAAAGATATTACTGGTGGTCTACCTCGTGTGGCAGAGCTTTTTGAAGCCCGTCGTCCGAAGGACCATGCGATTATCGCAGATATCGATGGTATCGTTGAATTTGGCCGTGATTATAAAAACAAGCGCCGGATTACAATTCGCCCACGCGAAGAAGATCAGGAGCCAGTTGAGTATCTTGTTGCCAAAGGTAAGCACGTTGCTGTTCAGGAAGGTGATTTCATCCAGAAAGGTGAATATCTGATTGATGGTAACCCAGCGCCGCATGATATCCTTCAAGTTATGGGTATTGAAGCGCTTGCAAATTACCTGATCAACGAAGTACAGGATGTTTACCGCCTACAAGGTGTGAAAATCAACGATAAGCATATCGAAGTTATCGTTCGTCAAATGCTTCAGAAGATCGAGATCACCGCATCTGGTGATAGCCGCTTCTTGCTCGGCGAACAGGTAGAACGTGAAGAGTTTATCGAAGTTAACGAGCGCCTGGAAGCAGAAGGCAAATTGCCTGCGAAAGGTAACCCAATCCTTCTCGGTATTACGAAAGCAAGTCTGCAAACACGCAGCTTCATTTCTGCGGCTTCGTTCCAGGAAACAACACGCGTTCTAACGGAAGCGTCTGTCGCTGGTAAGAAAGATAAGCTGATTGGCCTGAAAGAGAACGTTATTGTGGGTCGTTTGATCCCTGCGGGAACAGGCGCGGTTATGAACCGTCTTCGCCACGAAGCACAGCGCCGTGATGCAATTGCAACGGAAGCAATGGCAGAAGAGAATGCGGAAGTAGAATTAAGTGATCCACTTGCTGCTGCTGAAGCAGAGTTTGCTGCTGCAACGTCTGACGGTGATCAAGCAAACGAAGCTTAATCGCTTTTCATAGAGTTTAGAAAGGGCTTGTGAATTATCACGGGCCCTTTTTTGTATCTGGTTACTAGAATATCCGCCTCAGGTGAAATTTTATTACATGTGATTCTACCAGTAATTTTACCTATGCGGGCCAAAGCGATGTGTAAACAGGGCGAAAAAGCACGAAATAGCCTGTTTTTACGACGAAAAAGAGTAAAATATTACTCAGATACTTTTTCGGTTGACGAGGATAGGTCGCATGCATATATTGCGCACCTCGCTAGAGCACTGGTGGTAACAAAACCTTGTTAGACGCAGTGGTTAGCTAGCTTAGAGATACAATTGAATTATAGCGAGTTACCTCGTCGGAGTGATTGAGCACCGATGCAGGTACTTTTGTTGCATGCAAAAGAGGTGGCTCGGTAATGGTGACAGAGAAAAACGGCAAGGAAAAAATATGCCTACCATTAATCAGCTCGTACGCAAACCGCGTAAGGCAAAGCCGGTGCACAACAAAGTGCCGGCACTTGAGGCTTGCCCTCAGAAACGTGGCGTTTGTACACGTGTTTATACAACTACACCTAAGAAACCTAACTCAGCGCTTCGTAAAGTTGCTCGTGTGCGCCTGTCAAACGGCCATGAGGTAACTTCATACATCCCTGGTGAAGGTCACAATCTTCAAGAGCACTCTGTGGTTTTGATCCGCGGCGGTCGTGTAAAAGACTTGCCGGGTGTTCGTTATCACACTCTACGTGGTGTCCTTGATACACAAGGTGTTGCAGATCGTCGTCGTAGCCGTTCGAAATACGGTACGAAGCGTCCGAAGTAAGGTTGAGAGAGGAAAGAACACATGTCACGTCGTCATAGTGCAGAAAAACGTGAGGTACTTCCGGATCCAAAGTTCGGTGATATTGTCCTTACAAAGTTCATGAACAGCCTTATGCTTGATGGTAAGAAGTCTGTTGCAGAGCGTATCGTATACGGTGCCTTCGATAAGGTTGAAGATCGTGCAAAGCAAGAGCCGCTTGGAGTATTCCATGAGGCGCTTGATAATGTTAAGCCTGCGATCGAGGTTCGTTCTCGTCGTGTAGGTGGTGCTACATATCAGGTTCCTGTTGAAGTTCGTGCTGCGCGTGCGCAAGCGCTTGCTATTCGCTGGATCATTGCAGCAGCTCGTAAGCGTAATGAAACAACAATGGTTGATCGCCTTTCTGGCGAGCTTCTAGACGCATTCAACAGCCGCGGTGCAGCTGTTAAGAAGCGTGAAGACACTCACAAAATGGCGGAAGCTAACAAAGCTTTCTCTCATTATCGTTGGTAATTGGTAGGAATTAGGGATCAGTCACATGGCACGTAGAACGCCACTAGATCGTTATCGCAATATCGGCATCATGGCACACATCGATGCTGGTAAAACAACGACAACAGAACGTATTCTTTATTATACAGGACGTAGTCACAAAATTGGTGAAGTGCACGATGGTGGCGCTACTATGGACTGGATGGAGCAAGAGCAGGAGCGTGGTATTACAATTACCTCTGCTGCAACAACTTGTTTCTGGAATGATCACCGCATTAATATCATCGATACACCTGGTCACGTTGACTTCACAATTGAAGTTGAGCGTTCACTTCGTGTCCTCGATGGTGCGGTAGCTGTATTTGATTCAGTTGCTGGTGTTGAGCCGCAGTCAGAGACTGTTTGGCGTCAGGCTGATAAGTACGGCGTTCCTCGTATGTGTTTTGTCAACAAGATGGACCGTATGGGTGCTAACTTTGAGCGCTGCGTTGATATGATCAAGGAACGTCTTGGTGCAACAGCACTCGTTGTTCAGCTTCCTATTGGTGCTGAGGCTGAGTACGAAGGTTTGATCGACCTTATCAAGAACAAAGAAGTTCTTTGGAAGGGTGAAGACCTTGGTGCGTCATACGACTATGTTGATGTACGCCCAGAGCTTGCAGAAGCTGTTGAAGTTGCTCGCATGGAAATGATCGAGACGGCTGTTGAGGCTGATGAGGCTCTTATGGAGAAATACCTCGAAGGTGAGGAGATTTCTGAAGAAGAACTCAAAGGCGCTATCCGCAAGGGTACAATCGCTGGTGACTTCGTTCCTGTTCTTAATGGTACAGCTTTCAAGAACAAGGGTGTTCAGCCACTTCTTGATGCGGTTGTTGATTTCATGCCTGCTCCAACTGACGTTGAAGCGATTAAAGGTGTGGATGCTAACGATCATGAGAAAGAGATTGCTCGTGCGTCATCTGATGATGAGCCGTTCTCTGCGCTTGCATTTAAAATTATGAACGACCCATTCGTTGGATCACTTACTTTCGCTCGTATTTACTCTGGTGTTCTTGAGGCTGGTACTCAGGTAACGAACTCAGTGAAGCAGCGTAAAGAAAAAGTTGGTCGTATGCTTGAGATGCACTCGAACAGCCGCGAAGACATCAAGGAAGCTCGTGCTGGTGATATCATTGCGCTTGCTGGTCTTAAGAACACAACAACTGGTGATACGCTTTGTGCCAATAACTCACAGGTTATTCTTGAACGTATGGAATTCCCTGATCCAGTTATCGAAGTTGCGGTTGAGCCGAAATCTAAAGCTGACCAAGAGAAAATGGGTATCGCGCTTAGCCGTTTGGCTGCTGAGGATCCATCTTTCCGCGTAACGTCTGATGAAGAATCTGGCCAGACTGTGATTGCGGGTATGGGTGAGCTTCACCTTGATATTCTTGTTGATCGCATGAAGCGTGAATTCAAAGTTGAATGTAGCGTGGGTGCACCTCAGGTGGCATACCGTGAAACATTCGCGAAAGCAGTTGATGTTGATTATACACACAAGAAACAGTCTGGTGGTTCTGGTCAGTTCGGTCGTGTGAAAATGACAATCACTCCAGGTGAACGTGGTTCTGGTATCACATTCACTGACGAAATTAAGGGTGGTAACATCCCTAAAGAATACATCCCAGGTGTTGAAAAGGGTGTTAATGATATCGCTGAATCCGGTGCTCTTATCGGTTTCCCGATCATTGACTTCTCTGTGACGCTTACGGATGGCGCATATCACGATGTTGACTCTAGTGTTCTCGCGTTTGAGATCGCTGGTCGCGGTGCGATGCGTGAAGCTGCGTCTCAGGCGGGTATTAAACTGCTTGAGCCAATCATGAAGGTCGAAGTTGTAACTCCTGATGAGTACATGGGAGATGTTATTGGTGACCTTAACAAACGTCGTGGTCAGATCCAGGGCTCTGAAGCTCGTGGTCCAGCTACGGTTGTTAATGCAATGGTGCCGCTGGCAAATATGTTCGGTTATGTGAACGAGCTTCGCTCATTCACGCAGGGCCGTGCACAGTTTACTATGCAGTTCGACCATTATGACGGTGTTCCGAACGCTGTCGCTGATGAAATCAAGTCAAAATTGGCTGGTTAATTTAAAAAACAATAATTGTTATGGCTCCCCCGGCAAAACCGGGGGCCGATAAGAAGGTAGATTAAAATGTCTAAGGAAAAGTTTGAGCGGAATAAGCCGCACTGTAACATTGGAACGATTGGTCACGTAGACCATGGTAAGACGACGTTGACAGCTGCGATTTCTAAAGTTTTATCAGAAGTACAAGGCGGTGAAGCGGTTGATTTTGCGAACATCGACAAGGCTCCTGAAGAGCGTGAGCGTGGTATTACGATTTCAACAGCTCACATTGAGTATGAAACAGAAGCACGCCACTATGCGCACGTTGACTGCCCAGGTCACGCTGACTATGTGAAGAACATGATCACTGGTGCTGCACAGATGGACGGTGGTATCCTTGTTGTTAACGCAGCAGACGGACCAATGCCACAAACACGTGAGCACATCCTTCTTGCACGTCAGGTTGGTGTACCAGCGCTTGTAGTATTCTTGAATAAAGTTGACCAGGTTGACGACGAAGAGCTTCTTGAGCTTGTAGAGATGGAAGTTCGTGAACTTCTTTCTGACTATGAATTCCCTGGTGATGATATTCCGATTGTTGCGGGTTCTGCCCTTGCTGCAATGGAAGGTCGTGACGACAACATCGGTAAAGAGAAGATCCTTGAGCTGATGGCTGCTGTTGACGAATATATCCCACAGCCTGATCGTGCTATTGACGGCGCGTTCCTAATGCCTGTTGAGGACGTATTCTCTATCTCTGGTCGTGGTACAGTTGTGACAGGCCGTGTAGAGCGTGGTATCGTAACAGTTGGTGACGAGATTGAGATCGTTGGTATCAAGGATACAGCGAAAACAACAGTTACTGGTGTTGAAATGTTCCGTAAGCTTCTTGATCAAGGTGAAGCAGGCGATAACATTGGTGCGCTTCTTCGTGGTGTTGCACGTGACGATGTTGAGCGTGGTCAGGTTCTTGCGCACGTTGGTTCGATCACACCGCACACAAAATTCACAGCAGAGACATACATCCTGTCAAAAGACGAGGGTGGCCGTCACACACCATTCTTTGCTAACTACCGTCCACAGTTCTACTTCCGTACAACTGACGTGACAGGTACAGTTGAGCTACCAGAAGGTACAGAGATGGTTATGCCTGGTGATAACGTGAACCTAACAGTTCAGCTTATCGCGCCAATCGCGATGGACGAAGGTCTTCGTTTTGCGATCCGTGAAGGTGGCCGTACTGTGGGCGCTGGCGTCGTCTCAACTATTATCGAATAATTCTGTAACTTAGGCGTCGGCTTTTATACCGGCGCCTCATTATTAGGTGTTAAAGCAATGGAAGCGCAAAATATCCGCATCCGGCTAAAAGCGTTCGACCACCGTGTGCTTGATCAAGCAACTGGTGAGATCGCTAATACTGCCAAACGCACAGGCGCTATGGTTCGTGGTCCTATCCCGATGCCAACCAGAATTGAGAAGTTTACGGTTCTCCGTAGCCCGCACGTGAACAAAAAATCACGTGAGCAATTCGAAATGCGTACGCACAAGCGTCTACTCGACATTATTGACCCAACCCCGCAAACGGTTGATGCTCTTATGAAGCTTGACCTCGCTGCTGGCGTTGACGTTGAAATTAAACTGCAAGGATAAGATCAATGCGTACAGGTCTTCTTGCAAAAAAAGTTGGTATGACTCGCGTCTTTAATGATGCAGGTCAGCACGTACCGGTAACAGTATTACAGTTGGATAACTGTCAGGTTGTTGCACAGCGTACGAACGAAAAAGATGGCTATACTGCACTACAGCTTGGTGCTGGTGGCCGTAAGGTGAAAAACGTATCAAAGGCAATGCGTGGTCACTTCGCGAAAGCGCAGGTTGAACCAAAGATGAAAGTTGCCGAGTTCCGTGTAAGCGAAGATGCCCTCGTTGAGGTTGGTTCTGAACTTACTGCTGATCACTTTATTTCTGGTCAGAAAGTGGACGTCGTTGGTACATCCAAAGGTAAAGGCTTCGCTGGTGCGATGAAGCGTCACAATTTTGGTGGTCTTCGCGCGTCACACGGTGTCTCTATCTCTCACCGTTCTCATGGTTCAACAGGTCAGTGTCAGGATCCAGGTCGCGTTTTCAAAGGTAAGAAAATGGCTGGTCACATGGGTGATGCACGTACAACTGTTCAAAACCTTGAAGTTGTAGAAACACGGGCTGATGAGGGCTTGATCCTTGTTCGCGGCGGTATCCCTGGTTCCAAAGAGGGCTGGGTTCTTATCTCTGACGCAACAAAGAAAGCTCTTCCTGAAGGCCTTCCTATGCCAGCAGCGTTCCGCGCTCCTGCTAAGGCTGAAGAAGCGGCGCCTGTTGAGGCACCTGCGGAAGCAGCAGAGGCAGAAGCTGCAGCACCAGCTGAAGCAACTGAGGAATAAGCGTCATGAAGGCGAATGTTCTTACATTAGAAGCCAAAAAGGCTGGCGACATCGATCTTGATGACGCAGTATTTGGCGTAACACCACGTGCAGACATCCTGCACCGTGTTGTAAACTGGCAGCTTGCGAAACGTCGCGCAGGTACACACGCCGTTAAATTCCGTTCTGATATCGCTCGTACTGGTAAAAAGTTCGGCCGTCAGAAAGGCGGAGGCGGTGCGCGTCACGGTTCACGTCGCTCTAACATCTTTATTGGTGGTGGACGCGCGTTTGGCCCGATCCCACGCGATCACGGTTTCAGCTTGCCTAAGAAAGTACGTCAGCTTGGTCTTAAGACTGCGCTAAGTACAAAACAAGCAAACGGTAAACTCATCGTTGTTGATGTTGCTGAACTTAAAGATGGTAAGACAAAAGATCTTACTGCTAAGCTAGAGAAGCTTGGCCTTAAGAACGCTCTTTTCGTTGATGGTGCAGAAGTGAATGAAAACTTCAAACGCGCTGTAAGCAATATCCCAAATGTTGATGTGCTCCCAAGCCAGGGCGCAAACGTATATGACATTCTTCGTCGTGATACGCTTGTTCTCACTAAGGCTGCGGTTGCTAAACTCGAGGAGAGGCTCAAATGATTGATGTCAAGCATTATGACGTAATTCAGAGCCCAATTATCACCGAGAAGGCAACAATGGGCTCGGAAAACAACCAGGTGACTTTCAAAGTTGCTATCGACGCTAACAAGCCTGCGATTAAAGCAGCGGTTGAAGCGCTCTTTGGTGTGAAAGTCAAGAAAGTCAATACGCTTCGCCAGGAAGGCAAGGTAAAAAGATTCCGTGGTGTAATCGGTAAACGTGCCGAGTACAAAAAAGCCATGGTTACCTTGGAAGAAGGCCATAGCATTGACGTGACTACGGGGGTTTAACCGATGGCACTCAAGCAATATAAACCGGTAACTCCGGCACAGCGTGGGCTTGTTCTTGTTGACCGTGAAGGTCTTCACAAGGGTAAACCTGTTAAAGCGCTAACCGAGGGTCTTACCAAATCTGGTGGTCGCAACAATACTGGCCGTATCACATCACGTCGTCGTGGTGGTGGTCACAAGCGTACTTACCGTAAAATCGACTTTAAGCGTGCTAAATGGGATGTAGCGGCAACTGTGGAACGTATCGAATACGATCCTAACCGCACAGCATTCATTGCGCTTATTAAATACGAAGATGGTGAACTAGCGTATATCCTTGCGCCACAACGCCTTGCTGCTGGTGATACTGTTATCGCTGGTAAAAAGGTTGACGTGAAGCCTGGTAACGTAATGCCACTTTCAAGCATGCCTGTTGGTACAATTATCCACAATGTGGAAATGAAACCAGGTAAAGGCGGTCAGATTGCTCGTTCAGCTGGTGCATACGCACAGCTTATCGGTCGTGACCGTGGCTATGCACAGCTTCGTTTGTCTTCTGGTGAAGTTCGCATCATCCGCGGCGAGTGTGTCGCAACAGTTGGTGCTGTTTCTAACCCAGACAATCAAAACACTAAGCTCGCTAAAGCGGGTCGGAATCGTTGGCTTGGTAAACGACCAAGTGTTCGTGGTGTTGCCATGAACCCGGTTGATCACCCACATGGTGGTGGTGAAGGTCGTACCTCTGGTGGTCGTCACCCAGTGACACCTTGGGGTAAACCAACGAAAGGTAAACGTACACGTTCTAATAAAGCGTCTGACAAGTTTATCATCCGTTCTCGCCATGAGCGCAAGAAACGCTAAGGAGTCTAAGATATGGCACGCTCTGTATGGAAAGGCCCTTTCGTTGACATGCACCTTCTCAAGAAGGTTGAAGCAGCTCTCGATAGCGGCAAAAGCAACGCAGTAATTCAGACTTGGTCACGCCGGTCTACAATTCTGCCAAACTTTGTTGGGCTGACTTTCAATGTCTACAACGGGCAAAAATTTATCCCTGTTTATGTAACTGACGATATGGTTGGTCATAAACTTGGTGAGTTTTCACCGACCCGGACATATTGGGGTCACGCGGCTGACAAGAAAGCTAAGAGGAAGTAACTGTGGGCAAGCAATCAGCAAAACGCCGTTTGGCGGATAATGAAGCGGTAGCAACAGCTACTATGCTTCGTGGCTCGCCCCAGAAACTTAATCTGGTAGCAGCCAGCATTCGCGGTATGAAAGTTGAGAAGGCGCTTACGTCGCTTTCTTTCAACCGTCGCCGTAATGCAATCGACGTTAAGAAAGTATTGGAATCTGCAGTTGCTAACGCAGAAAACAATCATAACCTGGATGTGGACAGCCTTGTTGTTGCTGAAGCAACCGTTGGTAAAGCGCTTGTAATGAAGCGTTTTCGTGCTCGGGCACGCGGTCGTGTTGGCAAGATCATTAAGCCGTTCAGTCGTCTGCGCATCGTTGTGCGCGAAGTTGAGGAGTCAGCATAATGGGTCAGAAAGTAAGTCCCGTTGGTCTGCGCCTGGGTGTAAACCGCACTTGGGATTCGCGCTGGTACGCTGAAGGCGAAGAATATGGTAGCCTTCTTCATGAAGACCTTCGCATCCGTGAGTTTGTTCTGAAGAACCTTTCACAGGCTGGTATTTCAAAAGTCGTTATCGAACGTCCTGCGAAAAAATGCCGTGTGACAATCTATTCAGCACGCCCTGGTGTGATCATTGGTAAAAAAGGTGCAGACATTGAAAAGCTGCGTTCTAAAATTGCCAAATACACATCTTCTGAGGTGAGCCTCAACATCGTTGAAGTTCGTAAGCCTGAGATTGATGCGAAATTGATCGCAGATAATATCGCACAGCAACTCGAGCGCCGTGTGGCTTTCCGCCGCGCAATGAAGCGTTCAGTACAAAGCGCTATTCGCCTTGGTGCTGGTGGTATTCGTATCAACTGTTCTGGTCGTCTTGGCGGTGCTGAGATCGCTCGTACAGAATGGTACCGTGAAGGTCGTGTGCCATTGCACACACTTCGTGCGGATATCGATTATGGTGTTGGCTCTGCGCACACTGCCTATGGTGTTTGTGGCATCAAGGTATGGGTGTTTAAGGGCGAAATTTTGGAACATGACCCAATGGCTCATGAGCGTCGTGCAAACGAAGCGCAAAGCCAAGGTGGTCCATCTCGCCGCTAAGGCCGGGTGGTAGTGATAGGAGCGACAAGACATGTTGCAACCAAAACGTACAAAGTTCCGGAAAGCCCATAAGGGCCGCATCCACGGCAATGCCAAGGGCGGAACTACATTGAATTTCGGTCAGTTCGGTTTAAAAGCAACCGATCCTGGCCGGGTAACTGCTCGTCAAATCGAGGCAGCTCGTCGTGCCATGAACCGTCACATGAAACGGTCTGGTAAAGTGTGGATCAGAATTTTCCCTGATACACCTGTTACGTCGAAACCTGCTGAGGTTCGTATGGGTAAAGGTAAAGGCTCTGTTGATTACTGGGCGTGCAAGGTTAAACCTGGCCGTATCATGTTTGAAATCGACGGGGTTTCTGAAGAACTGGCACGCGGTGCGTTCGAGCGAGCAGCAGCTAAGCTGTCCGTTGGTACACGTATCGTAAGCCGGATGCATTAAGTAAACGGAGACTTAAAATGAAGGCATCTGATCTTCGTGCCAAAACGGCAGACGAGCTCCGTGTTGAGCTTGAAAGTTTGAAAAAAGAGCAGTTTAACCTGCGTTTTCAGGCTGCGTCCGGGCAATTAGAAAACACTGCTAGAGCTCGTCAAGTGCGCCGCGATGTTGCGCGTATCCTGACGATCTTGAACCAGTCAGCTGAGGCGTAAGGAGTAGCCCATGCCAAAGCGTATATTACAAGGAACTGTGGTAAGCGACAAAGGTGATAAAACCGTTGTTGTTAAAGTTGAACGTCGAGTGAAGCATCCTTTGGTTGACAAAATTATTCGACGCTCTAAAAGGTACCACGCTCATGATGAGAGTAACCAAGTTAAGGTTGGCGAAATTGTTCGTATCGAAGAATGTCGCCCTATCTCGAAATTGAAGTCGTGGCGTGTTGTAGGTGGTGAGGCTTAGTGCCTCATCGTCCTTTAATACGGCATTTAATTAAGTAAAGGGTTGAACCCATGATTCAAATGCAAACCAACCTCGATGTGGCCGATAACTCTGGGGCCAAGAGGGTGCAGTGCATTAAAGTGCTTGGTGGTTCCAAGCGTAAAACTGCTGGAGTTGGCGACATTATCGTCGTCTCAGTGAAAGAGGCGATCCCACGGGGTCGTGTTAAGAAGGGTGACGTACACCGTGCTGTCATCGTTCGTACTGCTAAGGAAGTTCGCCGCAAGGATGGCACAGCGATTCGCTTTGACCGGAATGCAGCGGTACTTGTTAATAAATCACATGAACCAATCGGTACACGTATCTTTGGCCCGGTTGTTCGTGAATTGCGTGCAAAGAAGCATATGAAAATCATCTCGCTTGCACCGGAGGTACTATAAATGGCCGCGAAGCTTAAAAAAGGTGACAAGGTCGTTGTGGTTGCTGGTAAAGATAAAGGCAAGCGCGGCGAAATCACACGCGTGTTGACGAAAGAAGACCGTGCTCTTGTTCAAGGTGTTAACCTTGTAAAGCGCCACAATCGTCCAACACAAGTTAGTGCGGGTGGTATTGAAACAAAAGAAGCTCCTATCCAGCTTTCTAACCTCATGATTGAGGATCCGAAAGACGGCGCTCCTACCCGTGTTGGTTTCAAGACTCTAGAAGATGGTCGCAAGGTTCGCTTTGCGAAAAAATCTGGGGAGATGATTGATGGCTAATGCACAACCTCGTCTTCGTAAACAGTATGAAGAAACTGTTCGTGGCGCCCTTCAGGAGCGTTTCGAATATAAAAACTCCATGCAGATTCCGAAACTGGACAAAGTTGTAATCAACGTTGGTGTTGGTGAAGCTGTTCAGGACAAGAAGAAGATCGATAAGGTTTTGAAAGAAATCACAGCGATTTCTGGTCAAAAGCCTGTTGTAACACGTGCACGGAAATCGATCGCGGGCTTTAAGCTTCGTGACGGTATGCCAATCGGTGTGAAGGTAACACTTCGCTCTGATCGTATGTACGAGTTTCTTGATCGTCTGATCACTATCGCACTTCCACGTGTTCGTGACTTCCAGGGTGTGAATCCTAAGTCTTTCGATGGTCGTGGTAACTATGCGATGGGCTTGAAGGAACAGATCGTATTCCCGGAAATCAACTATGATGAAGTTGACACAATTCGCGGAATGGACATCATTATCTGCACGACTGCGAAATCAGATGACGAAGCTCGTGAGCTTCTTGCTGGTTTCCAGATGCCGTTCAAAAAATAAACGGTAGTCGTTAGGAGAGATATTATGGCTAAGAAAAGTGCCGTTAATAAGAATTTGAAGCGCGAGAAGTTAGTTGCAAAATATGCTGCTAAACGTGCTCAGTTGAAAGAACAGGTTTATAACAAAGACCTTTCTGACGACGAGCGTTGGTTGGCTGCGCTACAACTCGCTAAGTTGCCACGTAATGGTGCGGCAAACCGTCTTCGCAATCGTTGTGAAGTAACTGGTCGTCCTCGTGGTTATTATCGTAAATTCAAAATGTCTAGAATTTCCCTTCGTGAACTTGGTTCCGACGGTAAAATTCCTGGCATTGTGAAGTCTAGCTGGTAAGGGGAACGCTCATGTCGATGACAGATCCAATCGGCGATATGTTGACCCGTATCCGTAACGGCTTGCAAGCCCGCAAGTCTGTTATTTCATCACCTGCTTCTAAAACTCGTCAGCGTGTGCTCGACGTTCTTGAGCGGGAAGGTTATATCCGTGGTTATTCACGTGTAGAAGGCGATGCGAACAAAGCTGAACTTTCTATCGAGCTTAAGTACCATGAAGGTGAGCCGGTAATTCGTACGCTTAATCGCGTATCTAAGCCTGGTCGCCGTGTGTACAGCGCAGTTAGTGATCTTCCACGTGTTCATAATGGTCTTGGTATTTCGATCGTTTCCACACCTAAGGGTGTTCTCTCAGACGCTGAAGCGCGTGAGAACAATGTGGGCGGCGAAGTTCTTTGTACCGTATTCTAAGGAAAGGGTGAAGTATGTCCCGTATCGGTAAAAAGGCAGTCGCAGTACCGTCTGGCGTAACCGTTTCCTTGAACGGTTCAGACCTTTCTGTGAAAGGCCCAAAAGGCGAGCTTGCCATGACATTTGTACCTGAGGTTTCTGTATCTCAGGATGATGCTGGCATTACAGTTGCGCCGATCAATCAAACAAAGCGTGCCCGCTCTATGTGGGGTATGCAGCGTACTATGGTTGCTAACATGTTTGAAGGCGTAACCAATGGTTACTCTAAAAAGCTTCAAATCAATGGTGTTGGTTACCGTGCGAGCATGAAGGGTTCTTCCCTCAACTTGCAGCTTGGTTTCAGCCATGACGTAGATTTTCCTGTGCCGGAAGGCATCAAGATCGAGACACCTGATCAAACTACAGTGATCATCTCTGGTATTGATAAGCAGAAAGTCGGTCAGACTGCGGCGAAGATCCGTGAGTATCGCAAGCCTGAGCCATACAAAGGTAAGGGTATCAAGTACGAAGGCGAATATATCTTCCGTAAAGAAGGTAAGAAGAAGTAATAGGTGGCATCAATGGCTTCAACTAAAGCACTATTTGAAAAGCGCCGCCAGCGCAACCGCACTCAACTTCGCAAGAAGAGTGTGGGTAGGCCGCGTCTTTCTATTCACCGTACTAACCAGCATATCTATGCGCAGGTTATTGACGATGTTAACGGTAAAACGCTCGCAGCAGCGTCTACTACTGAAAAAGATCTCCGCTCTGGTGCAACTTCGAACATCGAAGCAGCAACAAGCGTTGGTAAACTGATTGCCGAGCGAGCCAAAGCAGCCGGCGTTGAAACAGTTGTGTTTGACCGTGGTGGTTTCCTCTACCATGGCCGTGTAAAAGCACTTGCTGTAGCAGCGCGCGATGGCGGCTTGGACTTCTAAGGCTGATAAGGAGAAGGATGTCCAATGGCACGCCCAGAACGCAATAATCGCTCTGAACGCAATCGGGAAGAAAGCGAACTATTAGAAAAGCTTGTTCACATTAACCGTGTGGCCAAGGTTGTAAAAGGTGGTCGTCGTTTCGGTTTCGCAGCCCTTGTGGTTGTTGGTGACCAACGTGGCCGCGTAGGTTTCGGTAAAGGTAAAGCGAAGGAAGTTCCTGAAGCAATCCGTAAAGCGACCGAAGCTGCGAAGAAAAACATGATCCGGGTTCCTCTTCGTGAGGGACGTACGCTTCACCATGATATCCATGGTCGCCACGGTGCAGGTAAGGTTCTTATCCGTACTGCGGTTCCAGGTACAGGTATCATTGCTGGTGGTCCAATGCGTGCAGTGTTTGAGGCGCTTGGTGTACAAGACGTTGTGACAAAGTCACAGGGTACATCAAACCCATATAACATGGTCCGGGCTACATTTGATGCTCTTGCAAATCAGGTTTCACCACGTCAGGTGGCAGCAAAACGTGGCCGTAAGGTTGCTGATATTGTTGCACGTCGCGGCGATGTGAAGGTTGTTGCAAGCAACGACGGCGCTGAAGACAGCGCTCAAGTAGCGGAGTAACGATCAATGGCTGCTAAGAAAAAAGCGACACTGAAGGTAACTCAGATCGGAAGTCCTATTCGCCGTCGTGGCGACCAGCGTGCAACGTTGGTTGGGCTTGGCCTTAACAAGATGCATCGCACACGCGAGCTGGAAGATACACCAGCTGTTCGTGGCATGATCAACAAGGTGCACCACTTGGTGCGCGTTGAAGATTAAGCTTCGCGTGTTGGAGATTGAACATGAAACTCAATGAACTAAACGACAATAAAGGCGCTCGCAAATCTGCTATGCGCGTTGGTCGTGGTATCGGTTCCGGCAAAGGTAAAACTGCCGGTTCTGGTCACAAAGGTCAGAAAGCACGCTCTGGTGTAGCCATCAATGGTTACGAGGGTGGTCAGATGCCTATCTACATGCGTCTGCCAAAACGTGGTTTCAATTCTTTGAACAAAAAAGACTATCAGGTTGTTAACGTTGGTCGCCTTCAAAAGGCTGTTGACGCTGGCACGCTTGATGCCAAAAAAGCAATCACCATTGAAACACTTGTGGAAGCAGGTGTTGTTGGTAAAGTTGTGGACGGTGTCCGTCTTCTTGCCAAAGGTGAATTGAAAGCGAAGCTAGACATTACTGTTACTGGTGCTTCTAAGGCTGCTGTTGAAGCAGTTGAAAAAGCAGGTGGTAAAGTAACAGTTGCTTCCTAAATAATATAAGGCCGAGATAATAATAGCATAAGGCTGGAGTGAGTATATGGCATCTGCTGCTGAACAATTAGCTGCTAATCTGAATTTTGGTGCAATCGGTAAAGCCGATGAACTGAAGAAACGGATCTGGTTTGCTCTTGGTGCGTTGATTGTATATCGACTATGTTCCTACATACCTATTCCTGGTTTGGACCCATCTGCTGTTGAGCAGATGTTTGCAAACCTTGGTGGTGGGTTTATCGATATCGTCAACACGTTCTCTGGCGGTGCCCTTCAGCGTACTTCAATCATTATGCTAGGTATTATGCCGTATATCTCGGCCTCTATTATCATGCAGCTTCTGACGTCTATGAGTTCGACACTTGGTCAACTCAAAAAAGAAGGCGAGCAGGGGCGTAAAAAAATTAACCAATATACACGGTATGGTACGGTTCTTCTGACATTGGTGCAGGGCTATGCGATTGTATCTGGCCTTCAGGGGCAACCGGGTGTTGTCGTGAACCCAGGCTGGTTCTTCATCATTACCGCAGTTGTTACGCTTCTTGGCGGTACGATGTTCCTTGTTTGGCTTGGTGAACAGATCACACAGCGTGGTATTGGTAACGGAATTTCTCTTATTATTTTCGCAGGTATTGTTGCGGAGCTCCCTGGAACGTTAGCACAGGCTTTCAACTTAAGCCGTACTGGCAGTCTTTCTGTGACTGTTTTGCTATTGATCCTTATTGGTGCAGCTGCGCTTATCTGGTTTATCGTATTTTTCGAGCGCGCCCAGCGCCGGGTGGTCATTCAGTACCCCAAGAGGCAGCAGGGTAACCGCGTAATGCAAGGTGACAAGTCACACTTGCCGCTTAAATTGAACGTTGCTGGTGTTATCCCACCGATCTTCGCGAGTTCGCTATTGTTGATGCCTTTGTCAGTGGCAGGTTTCTCTGACGCAGAGTGGATTACAAGCGTAACTGCAGTGCTTGGGCCAGGTAAGCCGATTTATATCGCGCTCTATATCGCCCTTATCGTATTCTTTTGTTTCTTCTATACAGCTATTCAGTTTAATCCTGAGGAAACTGCGGATAACTTAAAGAAACATGGTGGATTCGTTCCAGGCATTCGCCCAGGTAAACGAACTGCTGAATATCTTGATTATTTGCTTACACGCTTAACAGTGATTGGATCAGCTTATCTTTCTGTTGTGTGTGTGATCCCCGAATTGATTATTTCACAGTCTGCAGTACCGTTCTATCTCGGCGGTACGAGCCTCTTGATTGTGGTGAATGTTACAATGGATACTGTTCAGCAAATCCATAGCCATTTGATGGCTCAGCAGTATGAAAGCCTGTTGAAGAAAACAAGATTAAAAGGGGCCCGCCGGTGATCTTAATACTATTTGGACCTCCGGGCGCGGGTAAAGGAACTCAAGCGCAGCGTATCGAGAAAGCGCATGGTTTGGTTCAACTTTCTACTGGTGATATGCTTCGCGCTGCGGTAGCAGCTGGCACCGAAATGGGTAAACTTGCTAAGTCCAAAATGGACGCAGGGGCGCTCGTATCCGACGATATCGTTATTGGTATTATCAATGACCGTATCCAGGAAGATGATTGTAAGGATGGTTTCATCCTTGATGGTTTCCCACGTACCGTTGCTCAGGCAGAAGCATTGGATGCGATGTTGAGCAATCAGTCGCTGAAGCTTGATGCTGTGATTGAAATGAAAGTGGATGATGCAGCACTGGTAGAGAGAATCGCCGGTCGCTATACATGTGCTGGATGTAATGAAGGATATCACGATACAAACCTTAAGCCTGAGGTTGAAGGGGTTTGTGACAATTGTGGTTCAACAGAATTCAAACGTCGCCCGGATGACAATGCCGAGACGGTTGGGAAACGATTGAAAGAATATTATGCACAAACGGCTCCGGTATTGCCGTATTATGCTGATAAAGGGGTTTTACAGAGTGTTGATGGCATGGCTGCTATTGATGAAGTAACCTCCCAAATCGCCAATATTTTGGCGGTGTAAAAAAACTATCACTGAATGGTTGACGTTCGAGGGTTTCTCCATATAATCCCCGGACTTTGCACGTTCAGTGATTCTGTATATTGAACGTGAACTTAGTTTGATCAGGAGAACGGTTGTGGCGCGTATTGCTGGCGTTAACATTCCGACAAATAAGCGTGTAGAAATCGCTTTGACATATATCCACGGTATTGGCCCAACTTCGGCCAAGGGAATTTGCGATAAGCTGAATTTCCCACGTGAACGTCGTGTGTCGGAACTTACGGATTCAGAAGTTATTCAAATCCGTGAAATGATCGATGGTGAATTTACTGTAGAAGGTGATCTCCGTCGTGAAGTTGCTATGAATATTAAACGGTTGATGGACCTTAAGACTTATCGTGGTCTTCGTCACCGTAATAAATTACCGGTACGTGGTCAGCGTACATCAACGAATGCTCGTACTCGTAAGGGTAAAGCAATTCCGATTGCCGGTAAGAAGAAGTAATTAATTTTTTATTTTGGTTTGCTGTTTAGGGCTCCCCAAAACAAATAGGGTCTGATAGAGATGGCTAAAGATACTGGTCGTGTTAAGCGCCGCGAGCGTAAAAACATCACGAATGGCGTTGCACATGTAAACGCTTCATTCAACAACACAATGGTTACTATCACTGATGTACAAGGAAACGCTATTTCCTGGTCTTCAGCTGGTATGATGGGATTCAAAGGCTCTCGTAAGTCTACTCCGTACGCAGCACAGGTTGCTGCTGAGGACGCAGGCAAGAAAGCTCAGGAACATGGTATGAAATCCCTTGAAGTAGAAGTTAAAGGCCCAGGTGCTGGTCGTGAGAGCGCACTGCGTGCTCTACAGGCAATTGGCTTTACTGTAACTTCAATCAAGGACGTGACACCTATTCCGCATAATGGCTGTCGTCCGCCTAAGCGCCGTCGCGTTTAAGGCATCGTTGAGTACGTAGAGTATTGACACGAAACCTTTGGCGCGAAATAGTTGCGTCAATCAATATGAGGGTTGCATCGTGATCCAGAAAAACTGGCAAGAACTTATTAAACCAAATGGTCTTACAATCCAGCCGGGTAATGACCCGCTACGTAAGGCGAAAATCGTTGTAGAACCACTTGAGCGTGGTTATGGCATGACACTCGGTAATGCACTCCGTCGTGTTCTCTTGTCATCGCTCCAGGGTGGTGCTGTTACCAGCGTACAGATCGAAGGCGTTTTGCACGAATTTTCATCCGTACCGGGCGTGCGTGAAGATGTGACTGATATCGTATTGAATATCAAGCAGCTTCCTGTTCGCGTAACAAGCGACGGTATCAAGCGCCTTCACCTTACGGCCTCTGGCCCGGGTGAGGTGAAAGCTGGTCAAATCAGTGAAGTCGCTGACGTTGATATCCTAAATAAAGACCTTGTGATCTGTCACTTGGACGAAGGCGCAACGCTAAACATGGATCTTACTGTATCAAGCGGTAAAGGATATGTAGCAGCAGACCGTAACCGTCCAGAAGACGCACCAGTTGGTCTTATTCCTGTAGATTCACTCTACAGCCCGGTTAAGAAAGTAAGCTATAAAGTTGAGAACACCCGTGAGGGCCAGGTTCTTGATTATGATAAGCTTACGATGGAAATCGAAACCGATGGTACAGTAACACCTGAAGACGCAGTAGCATTCTCTGCGCGTATTCTTCAGGATCAGTTAACTGTCTTCATCAGCTTCGAAGAACCGGAAGAAGTTGTTAAAGACGAAGAAGATAGCGAACCAGAATTTAACCGTCAGCTTCTCAAGAAAGTTGACGAGCTTGAGCTTTCTGTTCGTTCTGCGAACTGCTTGAAGAACGATAACATCGTCTATATCGGTGATCTTGTTCAGAAAACAGAAGCGGAAATGCTTCGCACGCCTAACTTTGGTCGTAAGTCGTTGAACGAGATCAAAGAAGTGCTTGTGAATATGGGGCTTCGCCTTGGTATGGAATTACCAACATGGCCACCAGAAAACATCGAAGAACTCGCTAAGAAATTAGAGAATGATTATTAAACCTCTCATCTTCTAAAGGTTTTCCTTTAGGCAGAATGAGACACCTACCGGTACTATGCCCCTTCAATGAGGAAGGGGCGCAAGGCCGGATAGGCAATTAAGGAGTAGCGCAATGCGCCATCGTAAATCAGGTCGTAAACTTAATAGAACCGCTAGCCACCGTAAGGCAATGTTCCAAAATCTTGCTCAGGCGCTAATCAAGCACGAGCAGATTGTTACAACGCTTCCAAAAGCTAAGGAACTTGCACCAATCGTTGAGAAATATATCACGCTTGGTAAAAAAGGTGGCCTTGCCAACCGTCGTCTTGCAATTGCTCGTCTACAGAATGAAGCACTTGTTGGTAAGCTGTTTGGTGAACTTGCTGAACGTTACAAAGAGCGCGCAGGCGGCTGTACACGTGTTCTTAAAGCTGGCTACCGCCACGGTGATAACGCACCAATGGCTGTTATCGAGCTTGTTGATCGTAATGAAGACGCTAAAGGCCAAGACAGTGGCCCAACTGCTGAAACAGGCGCTGATGAGGCGGATGCAGCATAAGTCTTTTTGACGACAATATCTGAATTTAAAAGGGTAGCCATCGTGCTGCCCTTTTTATTTGTTTTTATCCCACTATATGAACGAGATATCGAGAGATGGCTTGCGCGTGCCTTGTGGCTGCGCCATAGTCAATTTTCAAAAGACCTATTTGGACGGAGATAAAAATAGATGCTGAAGAATAAAATAACAGGCATTTTTAGCATTTTGATGATTGGTGCGAGTGTGTTTGGCTCTGGGCTATCAGCGCAGGATCAAGCTTTTGATACACGGACGGTCCCGCAGTCGCGCGAACAGGTACAGCTATCCTATGCACCAGTGGTTAGAAACGCATCTCCGGCGGTTGTGAATATTTACACAAAAAAAATTGTACGCTCGCGGCGCTCCGCCCTTTATGATCACCCGATATTTCGCCGTTTCTTTGACGGTAATAATTCGTTTGGTGCACCAAGGGAACGGGTACAGGGCTCATTGGGGTCTGGTGTTATCGTACGCGCTAACGGTGTCATCGTAACAAATAATCATGTGATCGAGGGGGCGGATGAAATCACAGTCGTGCTTTCTGACCGCCGTGAATTTGAAGCCAAGATTGTTCTCGCGGACCCGAGAACCGATCTGGCAATCCTTCAAATCGATACTGGCGAAGAGGCGCTTTCCACTTTATCGCTCTCTAACTCTGATACTGTACTCGTTGGTGATTTAGTGCTCGCGATAGGGAACCCATTCGGTGTTGGCCAAACGGTTACGAGCGGTATTGTGTCTGCGACCGCTCGGACACAAGAGGGCATTTCAGATTTCGGTTTCTTTATTCAAACCGATGCTGCGGTAAATCCCGGCAACTCGGGCGGGGCTCTTGTTGGTATTAACGGTGAGCTATTAGGCATTAATACAGCGATTTATAGCCGCACAGGCGCTTCCAACGGTATTGGCTTCGCTGTACCTGCAAACATGGTAAAATCAGTACTGCGTGCCGCCCTTGATGAGGGACAGTTAGTCCGCCCATGGCTTGGTATTCAAGGACAAACAGTGAATAGCGAACTGGCATCTAGCCTTGGCCTTGACCGCCCGGGCGGGGTTTTGATTGATGATATTTTCCCAGGAAGCCCTGCTGCACAGGCTGGGCTTTCGATCGGTGATGTAATTTTAGCCGCCGAAGGTGTTGAAATCATTGATGAAGGCGGCTTGAATTTCCGTATTGCGACAAAGCAGCAAGGTGAAAATGTGAAACTTGGTGTTTTGAAAGGTGGTTTCCTCGAGGAAGCCGATGTCTCACTTGCATTGCCACCAGAAGTACCAGAGCGTAATATTTCAGAACTTGATGGTCGCCATCCGTTTCAGGGTGTAAAAGTCGGCAATATGTCGCCACGGTTTAACGATGAACTTCAATTGAATCCGTTTTTGCGAGGGGTTGTCGTTTTAGAAGTGAACCCACGCACCCCTGCAGGACGTTACCAATTGATGGCGCCGGGTGATATTCTGATTTCGATGAACGGTGTTGATATCAACCGTGTCGAAGACTTAAACGAAGCAATTGATGAAACATCAGGCCAGTATGTCTATCGTTTCCGCCGTCGGGGGCAACTTGCTGAATGTTTGGTCACGTCTCGCGGTAATCGCCGTTGCCGTGCTGTTCAGTAAATTAAACACATTACGATTATACAGTGACTAATCTTTTCGAGAATGCAGGACTTGATGAGGGGGCATATCGCCCCCTCGCTGATAAATTGCGTCCGAAAAGTATCGAAGATGTCGTCGGGCAGGATCATATTCTTGGAAGCGATGCACCGCTAGGGCGCATGTTGGCGTCAGGCAAAATGACGTCACTTATCCTATGGGGGCCACCGGGTACGGGAAAAACGACGATCGCACGCTTGCTTGCTGATCATCTGGATTTAGCGTTCGAACAGATATCCGCGATTTTCTCTGGTGTGGCAGACCTCAAAAAAGTTTTTGAGGCCGCTAAGGCACGCCGCATTGGGGGCAGGTCAACACTTTTATTTGTAGACGAGATCCATCGGTTTAACCGGTCACAGCAAGATAGCTTCTTACCCTATGTAGAGGACGGAACCATCACCCTGATTGGGGCAACGACCGAAAACCCATCGTTTGAGATTAATGGCGCCCTTCTTTCACGAATGCAAGTGCTGATCCTGAACAGGCATGATGATGCAGCGCTAGAGGAATTATTGAACCGCGCCGAAGTTGAAATTGGTAAATCTTTACTATTGAACCAGGCCGCCCGCACAAGCTTGAAGGCGATGGCAGACGGTGATGGTCGCTATCTGTTGAACTGTGTTGAAATTCTACATGATATGGGCGGCGATGAGCCCCTTGATCCCGATGGGCTTGCCAGATTGCTACAAAAACGCGCCCCAGCTTATGATAAAGACAGGGAAGGGCACTATAATTTAATTTCTGCCCTTCATAAATCCCTAAGAGGTTCGGACGCAGATGCTGCCCTTTATTGGCTTGCCCGTATGCTGACGGGCGGCGAAGACCCGCTTTATATTGTGCGACGTTTGGTGCGCTTTGCGAGCGAAGATATTGGTATGGCAGACCCGGAAGCAATCCATCAGGCGATGGCTGCAAAGAACGTATATGAATATCTGGGTAGCCCAGAGGGCGAACTCCAGATCGCACAAGCGGTGATTTATCTGGCAACCGCACCGAAATCGAACGCTGCTTATGTTGCAGAGAAGGCCGCGAAGTCTGCTGCGCGCAAAACAGGTAGCTTGATGCCACCCGCTCATATCCTGAATGCCCCGACTAAATTAATGAAGGATATTGGATACGGCAAAGGCTATGCCTATGATCATGATACCGAGGCAGGGGTTTCGGGGCAGAATTATTTTCCTGATGATATGAAGCGCGAAGAATATTATGTGCCCGTTGAACGCGGGTTTGAGCGCGATATCAAAAAGCGCCTCGAGTATTTTGACCGTATTCGCCGTGAATATTCGAATACCCATGACGAATGAATGGACGAAACAGGGTGACTGAATTTACCCATTTTATTGGAATTGACTGGTCAGGCGCCAAGGGGCGTCGGCACAAGGGAATTCAAATTGCACTTGTTGAAAAAGATAACCATAAATCCCCATTATTGATCAGCCCTGTATCTGGCAACCGCTATTGGTCACGCAAGGAAGTAGCAGATTGGTTAAATTCTGGTGCTGGCCTGCCGCCCGATGCGCGCATCCTTATTGGTATTGATGCAGCCTTTGGCATGCCTTATCTGGATCAAGGTTCATACTTCCCAGAAAATACCTGGTCGAGCGATACTGTATATGTCCTATGGCAGCATATTGCCGATGTGTGTTCCAATAGTGAGGATTATTTCGGTGGTGCTTTTGCCGATCGTTTTTCAGACTATTTCCAACAACCTGGTGGCAGAAAAGGCAAATATTATTCACGCCGAATGCGCGTTAGCGAAACGAAGTGTATCGAGACAAAGGTTGGGCCGTGTGAAAGTGTCTTTAATTTAGTGGGAGCGAGCCAAGTTGGAAAGTCAGCGCTTTCAACAATGATCATGCTGAATAGTTTAGTTGCAAAGAAGGATATTTGTGTTTGGCCCTTTATGGAAGCACATCAGGGACGAATATGTTTTGTAGAAATATATGCCGCATTGTTCGCCGGCCTTGGTGGGCATAAGGGGAAAATCAGGAATTTGGAAGCATTGAACAAAACACTGAGAGGATTAAATTCAGCACCGTTTGATCAGCGAAATAATTTAGATGATCCATCATTCGATGATAACCAGGCAGATGCATTGATTACGGCTGCTGGCCTTCGTTACATAAGCGATAAACCAGAATACTGGAAACCGGAGGGACTTTCGCCTAAGGTGCGTGAAACGGAAGGCTGGATTTTTGGTGTCCGCTAGAAATTGTTGCTGAATACCTTTTTCCTATAGGGGCTAATTATGAAAATGATTTTGGCGATTGCGCTGGGCGGAGCAAGCGGTGCCGTTTCCCGACATTATTTTGCAGCACTTATCACACGCGTTCTTGGTAACGGGTTTCCATTCGGTATCTTTTTTGTCAATATTTTGGGTAGTTTTCTGATGGGGCTGTTGATTACAGTGCTTGCTGAGCGCTTCACTGTTGCACCTGAAATGCGCGGCCTTATAGCGGTTGGGTTTTTAGGCAGTTTTACAACGTTTTCCACCTATTCCCTTGATATTTACATGATGTTCACACGGGGTGAATGGGTGAACGCGTGCCTTTATGCTTTCGCTTCAATGATCCTTGGTGTAGTAGGGCTCATGTTAGGAATAGGATTAGGACGAATAGTATCATGAGCGGCGTTCAGCACAAATATGTTTCAGGCGATGATGACGGCATTAGGTTGGATCGTTGGTTCAAGCGTCATTTCCCAGAAGTGCCATTCGGGCAACTGCAGAAATGGTGCCGCAAGGGTGCTGTACGTGTAAACGGTAAGCGGGTTAAGGGGAAAGAGCGTGTTGAAAAGGGCTTCGATATCCGTATCCCGCCGCTCGGTGACCTTGCAGACCGTAAACCCAAAAAGGTGGAAACGCCCAAGCTTTCTGAATATGAAATTCAGGAAGTTCGCGATTGGGTTCTATATATGGATGATGATGTGATTGTCATCAATAAACCTGCGGGGCTTCCGACGCAGGGAGGAACCGGGCAAACCCGCCATCTCGATGGATTGTTGGATGCGCTACGGTATGAAAGTTCGCATCGCCCGAAACTGGTTCACAGGCTTGATAAAGATACATCAGGCGCTCTCCTTCTTGGTCGCTCACCAAAGGCGACGGCTGCGCTCGCGAAAAGTTTCCAAACCAAAGAAACGGATAAGCGATATTGGGCGCTTGTGATGGGAAGCCCGCAAATGCAGGAAGGGCGCATCAAGCTTAAGATGGACAAGATTGCCGTTAAGGGCCATGAGCGTATGATTGTCGCCGATAGCGGCAAGCATTCCATGACAGATTATGAAGTGGTTGAACGCGCTGGTCAGCAAACTGCATGGCTAACCCTTAAACCACATACAGGGCGTACTCATCAACTGCGCCTTCACTGTGCAGAAATGGGCCACCCGATCGTGGGTGACGGGAAATACGGAGGCTCTGACGCGTTCCTGAGCGGCACGATTTCGCGTAAGCTACATCTGCATAGTAGGTTCGTCGATTTTCCTCATCCTGCTGGTGGGCGGATGACCGTGTCTGCACCTTTGCCGCCACATATGGCTGAAAGCTTTGACATGCTCGGTTTTTCCGAGAATGAATATGAAGACCCTGATTTCAATGAATAAAATTGGAATTTAGTCCGACAGGTAAATGTTATGAGTGATTACAACAAGCTGGTTATATTTGACTGTGATGGAACACTGGTTGACGGACAGCATTTGATCATAGATGCAATGGACCTGTGCTTTGAGCGTCAAGGACTAACACCGCCGGAGCGATCAGCATCGCGGTCTATTATCGGATTATCGCTTGAGGAAGCAATGGCAGTTTTGATACCTAATCATGATGCCCGGTTTTATCGTCACATGGCTGAAGAATATAAAAATGCGTTTCTGGATTTGCGGGCTGAAAACGGTGATCCGATTGAGCCCTTATACGAGGGGACTTTGGAAACGCTTAGAGAACTGGATGCTGCCGGCTATCTGCTTGCGGTTGCAACCGGAAAATCAATGCGCGGATTAAAGCGTGTCTTAGCAAGTCATGAAATTTCAAATCTTTTTGTCTCGCTACAAACAGCGGACACTCATCCGTCTAAGCCACACCCATCGATGATCCAAACAGCGATTATGGAAGCGGGAAGCCATACCGATCAAACGATTATGGTCGGGGACACCAGTTATGATATGCTGATGGCCAAATCTGCCTCTGTCGGGGCTGTTGGCGTGAATTGGGGCTATCATGATGAAGCATTTCTTCATGAAAACGGAGCGAATACCGTATTGTCATTATATAGTGATTTGCCCAAAACCGTAAAATCCATGATAGGGTAATATACTCAAATCCGGGAGTTGTTAAAATGGCTGATGAACAAGACGATATTATGCAGGAGGCCAGACAGCCGAAGCCAATATTTTTAGTGTTGGCGTCGCTGGCAGCTGCGGGTGCTGTCGCTGCATATTTGTATCAGGATACTATTGTTGAAACATCAGGGATTACAACATTTGCGTTTCTTTTATTGATGCTTGTGCTGATCGCGATGGGATTTATGCTGTGCTACAGGGTTCCCCAAATTGGTAACCGCCTGCTTGGGTACGGCGTTATTATCAGCCCAAAAGATAAAACTGTGAATGAAGGGTATCATTATACCGGGACGTTTAAGGTTGAAACGGCCGTTGATACCAAACGTCAGAACAGTAAACGCAAACAATCACGGTACAACAGGCGCAAAATAGCGGCGCTTACCCGCGAAATGCAAAAAGATGGCTTAATTAATGCGGATAATTCCACCGATGAAGCCGATATTGAGCCTGAGAGTAAAACTGCCAGTGAAGCAAAAGCTGACGAACAACAATAAAACCCGGAAAAAAGTGTGAAACGATTTTACAAGACCGTATCAATTGAGGCGCTTGAAGAGGAAGCTGGCTACGCGATTTCGCTTGATGGCCGCCAGATCAAAACTCCAGCAAAAGCCATTATGGCCGCGCCGACACGTAACCTTGCTGAGGTTGTGGCGGAAGAATGGGAAGGCCAAGGGGATAAAATTGACCCTAAAACCATGCCCATGAACCAGCTACTGAATACCGCGATTGATAGCGTAACGAGCGAGCGCGCAAATATTATCGATGAGATGGTTCGCTACGGTGGCTCTGATATGCTTTGTTACCGCGCCGACCATCCAGAAGATTTGGTGAAACGACAGGCTGTTGCGTGGGACCCATATATTGATTGGTTGGCGAATAGCCTGAATGCGCCCATGGAGGTGACATCTGGTATTCTTCATGTCGCTCAGCCTGAAAAGAGTTTAGGGGCCCTAAGAGAACGAATTGAAGGCTATGATATTTATGCCTTAACGGTGCTTCATGCCCTTACAACAGGGCTTGGGTCATTAGGACTTGGCCTTGCATATATTAAAGGCTTCAAAGCTTTTGAAGACATTTGGCAGGCCTCAAGGGTTGATGAAACCTATCAGATTGAACAATGGGGTGAAGATAGTGACGAAGCAAAGGTGACAGCCGCGTTGCTTCAAGACTTGAAGAACGCTGTTATGTTTCTTGAATTGGCACGATCATAGATTTTTATCGTTATTCACGATTATCTATAGATAAAAACTATCGAAAGCATAGTTTGAAAAAGCTAGTCAACGATGGAATATGCAGTTAAGAACAGAGTAATAATATTTCAAACCTGCCGATTTTATCGGGGCAGGCATGCAAATGGCAAATTACGCCAATACTCTTGGATAAAGAGTTCGCATTAAGGAAGACGATTTATGCAAAATATCATTGAAAAGCTCGAAGAGAAACGTAGCGAGGCGCGCCTTGGCGGCGGTGAAAAACGGATCGAAGCGCAACACGCACGTGGCAAGTTGACAGCACGTGAGCGTATTGATCTGTTGCTCGATGAAGGATCATTCGAGGAATATGATATGTTCGTTGAGCATCGTTGTACCGACTTTGGAATGGAGAAAACCAAGTTTGCGGGCGACGGTGTTGTAACTGGTTCAGGTACGATCAATGGCCGTCTGGTGTATGTTTATAGCCAGGATTTCACAGTATTTGGTGGCTCGTTGTCTGAAACCCATGCGAAGAAGATCATCAAGGTTATGGATATGGCCATGAAGGTTGGTGCGCCTGTTATTGGTCTTAATGATAGTGGTGGTGCGCGTATTCAGGAAGGGGTTGCTGCTCTTGGAGGATATGCAGATGTTTTCCAAAAGAATGTTTTGGCGTCTGGTGTCGTACCGCAAATCTCTATGATCATGGGACCATGTGCTGGAGGGGCCGTTTATAGCCCAGCCATTACCGATTTTATCTTCATGGTTGAAGACACAAGTTATATGTTTGTAACAGGCCCTGATGTTGTGAAAACTGTAACCAACGAGGTGGTGACACAGGAAGAACTTGGCGGCGCCTCTACCCACACGACAAAATCGGGCGTTGCTGATAAGGCATTTGCAAATGATGTTGAAGCCTTGTCGCAGCTTCGTAGGTTTATGGATTTCTTGCCACTGAATAACCGTGAAAGCGTACCGTCACGCCCAAGCTTTGATAAGATTGACCGGGTTGAGAAATCGCTCAATAGCGTTATCCCGTCGAACCCCAATAAACCTTATGATATGCATGAAGTGATCTCAAAAATCGTCGATGAAGGCGATTTCTTTGAACTGCAACCGAACCATGCAGGAAATATCCTTATTGGCTTTGCACGCATGGACGGCGAAACAGTTGGTATTGTTGCGAACCAGCCTATGGTGCTCGCGGGCTGCCTTGATATCGACAGTTCTAAGAAGGCAGCGCGGTTTGTGCGCTTCTGTGATTGCTTCAATATTCCGATTATCACACTTGTTGACGTTCCAGGTTTCTTGCCCGGTACATCGCAGGAATATGGCGGTATTATTAAGCACGGCGCAAAATTGTTGTTTGCTTACGGCGAAGCAACGGTACCGAAGATTACATTGATCACTCGCAAAGCATACGGCGGCGCATATGATGTGATGGCGTCCAAACACCTGCGCGGCGATCTGAATTACGCATGGCCAACAGCAGAGATTGCAGTGATGGGCGCGAAAGGCGCGGTGGAAATTCTATACCGCAAGGACCGCGATGACGCTGATAAAATCGCCGAGCATACGCAAAATTACGAAGACCTGTTCGCGAACCCGTTTGTGGCAGCGCAGCGGGGATATATCGATGATGTGATCATGCCGCAGAATACGCGGAAGCGTATTATCTCAGGCCTGAAGAAGCTTGCAAACAAGCACCTCGAGAACCCATGGAAGAAGCACGATAATATTCCGCTTTAAGCATGAGGGCAGCCAATTATGACAAAAGACCGTAAAATTCTACTGATTGCTGGGCTTGCGATAGCGAGCTTTGCTCTTGGAATTGCGGGATATGCCCTGAATAAAAGCAGTAAAGAACGTGACCAGCAGGTGGGCGATGTACCCATAGAACAAGAGAAGAAGAAAGATAATAAGGCAGTATGGATTGCTTTGTTCCCTGTATTTATGGGAAGCGGGGTTGCGATTTTTGCGGCAACATCCCGAAAACGAAAACAGTGTAAGCCAAAAGACGATTAGGCTCTTTTGGTTAGGAATGGTTTGAATGCGAAGGCATAGGCTGACAACAGAAAATGAGGCAATCAACGGTATCCGCGTTCGGGGTATAGAGGTTAGCCGTATTGAAGGGTTAACAGATGCGGTTTTCGGTTTTGCTGTTAAGCTTGTGATCTTACGATGATGAGTATTCTTAAACAGTTACGTCGGTCCCTTATAAGGGTTGCGGTTGTAATGATGATGATTTTATTGCTGAGGGCAATATTACTGCAAGCGGCTATATTTGAGATTACTTATGGTGGGTGGTTAATAGCTTATATCGTATTTGTATTATTGGATTTCTTCGGAACGAGACATCACAGTAAACATATTCAAGACGATTGAGCTTGATAAGTATAGAAAGTTGAAGAGCATAAATTAATGCGAAGGCATAGGCTGACAACAGAAAATGAGACAATCAACGGTATCCGCGTTCGGGGTATCGAGGTTAGCCGTATTGAAGGGCTAACGGATGCGGTTTTCGGCCTTGCTGTAACGCTTTTGATTGTATCGGAAGAGGTGCCTAAAACCATTGATGAGCTTTTTGCGCTTGTACTCGGTTTTCCGTCTTTTGCTGTCACCTTTATGCTTATGCTGGTGATCTGGAACTGGCATTATCGGTATTTTAGAAAATATGGCTTGAATTCAGAGAAGGTCATGCATGCTAACGGGTTGTTGCTGTTCCTGGTTCTTTTATTCATGTTCCCGTTAAAGTTCCTTGCAAGTTTTGTTGTTGATTTTGTTATCCTTGAACAATGGTTTGGCTTTGATATGCCGACAAATTATCAGATGTCTGCGGATAAATATGATCTATTGCATATTCTGTATGCTTGTGGGTTTGCATCCGTATTTTGGTGTTTTGCCTGGCTTTATAAAATTGCCTATGACGCACGAGATGTTATCGAATTAACGGAACTGGAAGCGCTTCGAACGCAAATTCATTTACGGACATTTATTGTGGTCGGTGCTGTACCGCTTGCGACCATCCCGCTCTTATACTTGCCGACCTCGCTTGCGCCAATGATTGCAGGGTTTTCCAATTGCCTGATCTGGCCAATCACTAAGGCCTACACTGCGACCATTACAAAACAAATGAATGCATCTTTCACTGAAGAGGAATTGGTATAATGGCGAGGCCCCTTCCAAAAGACTTAGAGCAATCGATAAAAGGCGCTGCCTCCAAGGCAGAGGCGCGGTCCAGCTTTATCGCGGGGTTAATTATCGGTGGCTTAATTGGGTTTGCCATTGCAGCCATATTCTTTGGCTCGCTTGGTGGGCCTTCATTTTTCATGCTCGGCGCGTTCGGCGTTGCAGCGATCTGGTTTATGGCAGCTCGAAAGAAGCCAAAAGCTAAAAATAAATTACATTACAAAGATATAACGTTAAGGGACTAGCTTATGTTCAATAAGATCCTGATTGCCAACCGCGGTGAAATTGCCTGCCGTGTCATAAAAACCGCCAAGAAAATGGGCATTAAAACCGTTGCGGTTTATTCTGATGCTGATGCGGATGCACTGCATGTGGAAATGGCGGATGAGGCTGTGCATATCGGGCCACCAGCGGCAGCAGAAAGTTATCTGGTTGCTGATAAAATTCTTCAGGCTGCGAAGGATACGGGCGCCGAGGCGATCCATCCGGGCTATGGCTTCCTTTCTGAGCGTGCGTCCTTTGTAGAGGCAGTTGAGGCTGCTGGCATTACCTTTATTGGGCCGGGTGCCAGGGCGATTGACGCGATGGGCGATAAGATCACGTAAAAAAAGCTGGCGGCGGAAGCTGGCGTTTCAACAGTCCCCGGGCATATGGGGATTATTGAAGACGCCGACGAGGCGGTAAAAATCTCGGCTGAGATTGGATATCCTGTGATGCTAAAGGCGTCTGCCGGCGGTGGTGGTAAAGGCATGCGGATTGCCTTTAATGATGATGAGGCACGCGAAGGGTATATATCTGCGCAAAACGAAGCACGGACCAGCTTCGGGGATGACCGTGTATTCATTGAAAAGTTTGTCGAAGAACCCCGCCATATTGAAATTCAGGTCTTGGGTGATAAGCATGGTAACGTGATTTATCTCGGCGAACGTGAATGTTCGATCCAGCGGCGCCACCAGAAGGTGGTTGAGGAAGCGCCAAGTCCGTTTCTTGATGAAGCGACACGGAAAGCGATGGGTGAACAATCTGTAGCGCTATCGAAGGCAGTGGATTATGCAAGTGCAGGCACGGTTGAATTTATCGTCGATAAAAACCGCAACTTCTATTTCCTTGAAATGAATACACGGCTTCAGGTGGAACACCCTGTGACAGAGCATGTAACTGGGGTTGATCTTGTTGAACAGATGCTACGCGTTGCTTACGGCGAAAAACTATCAATGACGCAGGATGATGTGAAATTGACCGGTTGGTCGATGGAAACACGTGTCTATGCCGAAGACCCAATTCGTGGTTTCTTGCCATCCATCGGCCGTTTGACGCGCTATTTGCCGCCAGAAGAAGATGAGCATGTGCGTGTAGACACAGGGGTTTATGAGGGCGCGGAAATTTCCATGTTCTATGACCCGATGATTGCGAAACTCATCACCACTGGTGAAACACGCGATGAGGCGATTGCCCACCAACGCCGAGCATTGGATGAATACTATATCCGCGGTATCGCACATAATATCCCATTCCTATCTGCATTGATGGCGCACCCACGCTTTCAGTCAGGGAACATGACAACCAATTTCATCGCTGAGGAATATCCTGACGGTTTTGAAGGCGGTGCGCTCGCAGACAATGTGAAGGAAGCAATGATTGCGGTGGTTACCTTCTTAAACGCGGTGGATAAATCACGCGAAACGCAGATCGAAGGACAGATTCGGGACCTTGATGGCCCACAACTCAAGCCATGGATCGTTTCAATTGCTGGCGAAGATGTTGAAACAGCAATCGCGCCGTTGGAAGATCATGTTGAGATTCTAATGGGCGATAAAAAGCTTGAACTTTCGAGCGATTGGCGACCAGGCGAACCTGTGATTAATGTAGAGGTCAACGGTGTTGAATATGCGATGGAAATCGATCGCCTTCCGATCGGATACCGCCTGACAACAGACGGTGTTAGCGAAGATATTCTTATTCAAAGCCCGAAAGCGGCGGCGCTGTATAAACTTATGCCTGAAAAGGTTGCACCTGATACGAGTAAGATGCTTTTATGTCCTATGCCTGGGCTTGTGGTTTCTATTGCTGTTGCTGAAGGTGATGAAGTGAAAGCGGGTCAGACGCTAGCAGTTGTTGAAGCGATGAAAATGGAAAACATCCTTCGGGCAGAACGCGATGGTACTGTCGCGAGCATTAATGCCGAAGCAGGCGACAGTTTGGCGGTTGATGCTGTTATTATGGAATTTGAATAAGCTTTAAATTGGGAGCAGCCCATGAATACGCGGGAATGGATCGAAAAGCTGGTTGGGTTTAATACAATCTCCAGCGAATCAAATCTTGAATTAATAGATTACATCGCCGCGTATTTAAAAGAAGAGGGGATTGAGCCTACACTCATCTATAATGATGAAAAAACGAAGGCTAATCTCTTCGCGACTGTTGGGCCGAATGTGCCAGGTGGAATTGTGCTGTCTGGTCATACAGATGTTGTTCCAATAGAGGGACAGAAATGGTCCAGCGATCCTTTTACTGTGAGGGAGGCAGAGGGTAAACTTTTCGGCCGCGGCACTGCGGATATGAAAAGCTTTATCGCTATTGTGCTCGCCAGTCTACCAAAAATGAAGGATGCAAATCTAAAGCTTCCTATTCATTTTGCCTTTTCATATGACGAAGAAGTTGGGTGTTTGGGTGTGCAGTCAATGGTTAAGCATATGGCAGACCATGTTGCGCCGCCGCGGCTTGTAGTTGTCGGCGAGCCGACATCAATGCAGGTTGCAGCTGCGCATAAAGGCCAGCATGTTTCTAAAACGAAAATCGTTGGCCGTGAAGCACATTCAAGCAGGCCTGATGATGGTGTGAATGCAGTGGTGGTTGCGGCTCAGCTGATCCAGTTCATTACTGAAATGGCTGAGGAAGCAAGGATACTAGGCGCCCGCGATGAAGCTTTTGATCCTCCCTATACTTCTTTCAATATCGGGCCTATATCGGGGGGCAGTGCCTTTAATATCATCTCCAATACATGTGAATTTGATTGGGAATTCAGGCCTGTGCCGAACGATGATCCATCAGCGATATTAGATAAATATAACAGATATTTACATGACGTTGTTGAAGTGAAAATCAAAGAAAAATTCCCAGAATGTAGTGTTGAAAACGAAGTGTGGGCCTACCTTCCACCGCTCAAGGCTGACCCCGGATCAGACGGCGAAGCCCTGGCCCTAAAACTTGCCAATAAGAACGAGACAACCGTGGTTGCATTTGGCACGGAAGGTGGTCATTTTCAATCTATCGATTTTCCGGTTGTTGTGTGTGGCCCAGGTGATATTGCGCAAGCGCATAAACCAGATGAATTTATCAGCCTTGAGCAAGTCGAGGCTGGTGAAAAATTTATCGAACGGGTTATCGAGGTTATGTGCTGAGATATGCAAGACCGTATTGCGAAGCGCTTAACCATCAAAGGCAAGGTTCAGGGTGTCTGGTACCGAAAATGGTGTGAGCAACAAGCATTAGGGTTGGGCATCGATGGTTTCGTGCGAAATCGTATCAACGGTGATGTGGAGGCTTTGATTATCGGAACCACTGAGCGTGTGGATAGAATGATTGATTTATGTTACACAGGCCCTGATAATGCGGTTGTAAGTGAGATCGTAATTGAAGATGCACAGGGATTTGTACCTGCAAGGTTTGAAATAAAACCTACTGTATAAAACAAATGAAATGCATGTGGTTGTGGGGGCTGTATGAGTGAATATACCAACGTTTTAAAACAATTTCCGTTAGAACCTCGACCAGATATTCCGATTTTTGCAAGTTTCCTTGATATCTATTATTCAAAAATGAGTGGTGGTAGCATACCTCGCTGGTCAGACTTTAAAATTCATGATTTTGCCGGTTGGCACCCAAATATGGCTTTAAGCGATAAGATTGAAGATGGCGACGACTATATTTTCAGGATTTTTGGAACCGGATTTGTAGATTTGTTTGCGCAGGACTTTACGGGGGCGCCGCTGTGTCAGTCTATGGCGCCGGGGCATGTTGCTTCCAGTAAACAGCATTTCCACAAACTGGAAATGGGTCCTTATATTGGGTGGGCAAAGGGTGTTGTTCCGCTTGAGGGAAGGGAATATTTGCCTTTTGAGGTCATAGATCTGCCGTTACAAAATGAACTTGGCAAAGTGACCAGTTTTATTCATTTGCTGGGCGTTAAAAGTAAGGTGATTTAGGGCTGGGCAATTATATCTGGAAAACAGGATGAGTTTCTTCGATTGACTTTTTGGGAATTCGCGTTGCTTGCTTAGAAGCCGGATTAAAGAGCATTTCTTTGGGGCGTAGGCCAAAAATTTCATCAAAGACTGTTTTAAGCGCAACATCCAAATCATTCATCGTAATCGGAAGGCCAAGTGCCGTCATCGAGGTGACACCGTGTTCTGAAATTCCGCACGGTACAATACCCTGGAAATGTTCCAGATCAGGTTCAACATTAATGGCGATCCCGTGGTAAGTAACCCACTGGCGCACACGAACACCGATAGCGGCTATTTTCTCTTCCGACCCATCAGGACGATCAACCCAAACGCCAACGCGTCCCTGTTTGCGCTCGCTTTGCACGCCAAAGGTTTCAAGGGTTTGGATAATCACTTCTTCAAGGTTATAGACAAACTTACGGATGTCTTTGCCGCGCTTTTTCAAATCAAGAAGGAAGTAAACGACCCTTTGACCAGGGCCATGATAGGTATATTCACCGCCGCGCCCTGCATCATAAACCGGAAAGCGATCAGGATCGACAAGGTCGGATGGTTTGGCGCTCGTTCCTGCGGTATAGAGAGGTGGGTGCTCCAGTAACCAAACAAGCTCGTTTGCTTCGCCAGTGCGAATGGCGCGAACGCGTTCTTCCATAAATTCGAGCGCATCAGGATAGCTGATTAGCTCATCACTGATTTTCCACTCAACGGATGTTAGATCATCAGGTAATTTTTGTGCACAACTCATGCACGCTCTATAACCTTATCAATATAGTATGCCAAGTCATTTTAATGTGTTGATTGGTTAATAACTTGCTAACCATAATCGTGTAGGACATCATAAGGACGAATATAGAATTGTAACGTCGCTTGATTTTGGTTAAGCATGGAAGCAATCTATAAACTTAGGCACTATCAATAAACAGGAGAGGCATGTGGAAGCAGTAAATCGGGTGTCGGTTGATATCACGGTTGTTGTTGGCAGTTGCCATATGCCAATACGTCAGCTTCTGAAAATGGGGCGTGGTGCTGTTATTGATCTCGACGCCGGCCATGAGGATGAGTGCTGGATCTACGCGAACGGTGAATTATTTGCGCGTGGTGAAATTATGATTGTCGGCGATAAAATAGGCGTCTCAATTACGCGCATGATGAGCGAACTTCAGGTTTAATGCTGCTTGCAGTTCGGGATGAAAATTATTTCATTTTGATGAAACTTTTTACTTGCCGCAGTTCTCTTTCCTTGCTAGTTAAGCGCCCGACCTTGTGCGGCCGTGGCGGAATTGGTAGACGCGCAGCGTTGAGGTCGCTGTGGGATTAATTTCCCGTGGAAGTTCGAGTCTTCTCGGCCGCACCATTCCTTCTTACTATACCAAATAAAACTCAATTCTTGATCAAGTTAGAAACTGATCAGTTATGGTTTTTGATGCCTGTTTACATCGAAAAGAGGCCACTGAATTTTGCCGCAGAAAGTTCGCTTAAACCTATAGGTCAGAATGTGTCATGGTGCAAAGGTATCTCTGTTACTCACCGAAGAGTTCTTTGTTATTTGCTACAAACGCCTCTAACGTATTGAAAAAGTTTAAAATATCTTGTTTTTCATTATTAGCGTTAACCGTTACCAGCCTGATGAACGTATCGTCTTTAAACGATCCATAGCCAACAAGTAATTCAGAATTTTCATAAAGCTGCGTACAGATATCTTCTGCTGCTATTCCTTTGTAATTGAAGCAAATAGCCACGGTATCATCGATACTATAGTCCGTATAATCCGGGTTGCCTCTCACGTAGTCTCTGGCGATATCAGCAAGTTCAAATTGTTTGTCGATAATTTGGCCAAGACCATTTGTGCCAACGCTTTTCCAAAGGACCCAGAATTTAAGGGCATCATTTCGTCGACCGCATTGCAGTGATGTTTTGCCAAGATTGAAATCATCATGATCGGTTTGATAAAGATATGATGCATCGTTAGAGAAAGAATCGTAAAGGTACTTCTTATCCTTAACGACAATCAATGAACAACTCAGCGGCGTGCCAAGCATCTTGTGCGCGTTCAATGTGAAGGAGTTTACCAGTTCAACCCCTTCGATTAAATGACGGTATTTTTCGCTAAATAAAACTGAACCACCATAAGCGCCGTCCACATGCAGCCAAATGTCAAACTCCTTGGCAATCTGGCTTGCAGCAACAAGGTCATCATACGTGCCCAAAACGGTCGTTGCGGCGGTACAATTGATCAAAATTGGATGGAAGCCGGCAGTAATGTCTGCCTCGATAGTGCGTCGAAGGGCATTCATATCCATCCTCCCTTCGGTATCTGACGGTATTTGCCGAACGTGATTTCGGCCAATTCCCGCAAAGGCAGCGTTCTTCTGAGTGCTGTAATGGCTGTCAGCTGATGTGTATACGGTCATTTTTTGATGGACACCATCGAACCTTGTGCGCTCATTAAAGGCATCCCGCGCCATGATCATGCCCATAAGGTTGGTCATTGAGCCCCCAGCGGCGAGAGTGCCATCCGAGTTTTCGTCCCAACCAATCATGTTACATACTTCGCGTAAAACAGCCTTCTCAACACCAATTTGCGGGCCTGCTACCTTGTAGGTGTACATGCTGTTGTTAAGCATGACGGCGAGAAGGTCGCCGAGTATAGCATGTTCTTGCCGCCCGCCGAAAAGTTGATTGAAGAATGATGGGGTTGCTGTTTTGGGGGTCGCCAGAACAATGTCCTTCAGCGCTTTTTCAAGGTTTTTAGTATCAATACCATCAGCTTGCAGAGATAGATCCAAACGATCATACAAATCTGTTGCAGGAATGTGTTTTGAAACAGGATTTTGCTGCTCGTCTTCCAAAAGCGCATTCATCAAACGATTGAAGGTTTCCAGACTCTGTTTCATACTTTTAGCACCTTAAATTTAACCACGTGGTCGTTTACCTTAGTTTTCCTAAGATCCAAACGATTAATTTAGAACTAGGGCCAATTGTCACGCGCCGAATGTGGTCGCTTTAAATTAATTACTCGTATTAAAACAGTTTGCTTGTTATTGTAATGTTGAATTGAGGATGGGGAATTATAATGCAGACATTGGAATGTGATTATTTAGTCATTGGAGCAGGTGCTGCTGCTATGGCATTTGTTGATGTGATGCTAAGTGAGGGCGATGCGACATTCATCGTAGTTGATAATCACGCGGCCCCGGGCGGGCACTGGAATGACGCATATCCGTTCGTACGGTTGCATCAGCCATCCAGTTTTTATGGCGTTTCGTCTATGGAACTGGGGTCTGGGCGAATTGATACTTATGGTTCCAATAAGGGCTATTATGAACTCGCTTCTGGCGCTGAAATACTAGCTTATTTCGACAGGGTTATGCGGGAAGTTTTTATTCCGAGTGGCCGTGTCCAATATTACCCCATGCATGAATATATTGGAGGGCATAGCGATAAAGTTGGCAATGTTCGCTCGGTAATATCAGGTGAAGAATTTCAGATCAATGTTCGCGCTAAAACTGTTGATAGTACCTTCTTTAAAACCAGCGTTCCATCAACTCACCAACGAAAATATTCCAATGCTGATGGTGTAACGGTTATTCCGCCGAATGACCTAGCCAAAAAAGCGCCGCATCATAAAAGTTACTGTGTAATCGGGGGCGGTAAAACGGCGATGGATACTATTGTCTGGCTTATGGATAATGGTGCCAACGCTCAAGACATCAACTGGGTTTGCCCCAGAGGATCTTGGTTGATTAACCGTGCAGGAACGCAGCCTGGCCAGGAAAACTTTGAAGCGTCTATTGGTGGCTTTGCCGCGCAAATGGAAGCAGCCGCAACAGCCGTATCCCCAGAAGACCTGTTTTTGAAATTAGAGGCTGCTGGCGTTATGCTTCGTATTGACGAACAAGAAATGCCCTCGATGGTCCATTATGCGACGATCAGCAAAGGTGAGGTTGATGTCCTTCGCCAGATTTCAAATGTGATTAAGGGCAAACGTGTCAATCATATTACTGAGGGCGGCCTTGTTATGCAAGATGGTCAGGAAATAGACCTACCAGCTGCAACGCTTTACATTGACTGTACCGCTTCTGCTGTGGAATTCCTTGATAAAACGACCAAGCCGATGTTTACAGAAACCTTGATCACCATTCAGGCAGTTCGCGCACCGCTTGTGAGCTATAGTGCTGCCGTGGTTGGCTATGTTGAAGCACATTACGATGATGACAAAAAGAAGAATGCTCTTTGCACGCCCATCATGCTCTCGGATACCATGTATGAATGGATGGTTTCGTTCTTTGGGAACATGCTCAATCAGAATGCATTTTCGGGCGAAAAAGACTTTCAGAAATGGAGTTTAGGTAACAGGCTTGATCCTTTCGGGACGGTCGCCAAATCTGCTGATATGACGGACCCCAAACAGGCCGCTATTATGATGAAACTAAGGGATAACGCAATGCCCGCGGCTATGAATTTGCAAAAACTGATAGCTGAAGGCGCTGATTAACTGCTTATGGTAAATATATCTATTTTTGCCGTGCTGATACCCACGGTGTAAAATAAGAAAAGGTTGTCAGAGCGGGTTTCCTTTTGAGCGAATATATTCTATTAAACCAATGACATGCACGGTGTCGTGTGCAAAATGAATTTCTAAGTAAGTATATGCTTTAAAACAGCAAAGGAGGGGTGATGGAACATAAAGACCAAAATAATGATCCTGATGCTACTCCAAAAGACGTTAAAATTTTCGATATCAATGCGGATGACCGGACAACAGATCAAACGACCGAGGGCCCACAGCTTGATGTTCACATAAGCCGGGAGTTCATCCAGCAGCTTCAGAAAATTCTGAGCGATGAAGATACCGATGCTCTCTTTGTCTTACTAGAAGATTTTCACGCCGCTGATGTTGCCGATATTTTGGAGGTTCTGGCCTCTAAAGAACGCCTCAAACTGATCGAACTTTTGGGTTCCAGACTTGACCCTGAAGTTCTGATCGAGATTGAGGGTGAAGCACAGGACGATCTATATGAGAATATCCCGAACGAGCAGATTGCCGATGCGGTAAACGAGCTTGAGACGGATGATGCTGTCTATGTCCTTGAAGAACTTGATGATCAAGACCGTGAAGAAGTATTAAAATCGCTCGCGGTTGATGACCGGGTTGCGATTGAGGAAAGCTTAAGTTTCCCCGAGGATTCTGCTGGACGTTTGATGCAGCGCGACCTGGTGGCGTTGCCAGAGTTTTGGACGGTTGGCCAGACTATTGATTATCTGCGGTCTGATGATGCCGACGTACCAGACGATTTTTACGATATTTTTGTGGTTGACCCTGGGCACAAACCAGTAGGTAGCGTACCCCTTTCCAGGGTTATGCGGACAGGCAGGGATAAGGCTATCGGCTCAATCATGGACCCTGAGCTTTATCTTGTTGATGTCAAGGCGGATCAGGAAGAAGTCGCATACCAATTTACAAAATATCACCTGATTTCAGCGGCAGTGATTGACGAATCTCGCCGTCTGGTTGGTGTGATTACGGTTGATGATGTTGTCGATGTTATTGAAGAAGAAGCCGAAGAGGATATCCTTGCGCTAGCAGGTGTTGGGGGTGACACAGCCCTCAATGAAAATATTCGCGAAATTACCAAAAGCCGCTTTACTTGGTTGCTTGCAAACCTTGGTACAGCAATTCTTGCCTCTGCGGTGATTGGGTTCTTTGACGCAACGATCGAACAAATGGTTGCTCTTGCGGTTTTGATGCCCATTGTTGCGTCGATGGGCGGCAATGCAGGCACCCAAACCATGACTGTGGCTGTGCGCGCCCTAGCCACCAAAGAATTGGGAACAACCAATGCCCTCAGGAATATAAGCCGCGAAGTGATTGTCGCCGGGTTTAACGGGGTTATTCTTGCATTAATATCCGGGGTCATAGCGTGGTTATGGTTCGATAGCATAATGCTTGGCGGGGTGTTTGCTGCGGCAATGATTGTTAATATGCTGGCGGCGGGACTGTTTGGTATTCTCGTCCCGCTTGCAATGCAGCGAAGCGGCATAGATCCCGCTATTGCGTCGAGTGTTTTTGTTACGACGATCACCGATGTTGTTGGCTTTTTTGCTTTTCTTGGCCTTGCTGCCCTTTTCTTGCTGCAAGGGGGCTTATGAAAAACGGTCCTGTCCTTCTTGTTGATGATGAACCTGTTGTTTTAAGCATAAACGCGGCCGCAGTTCGCCATTTCGGCTTTGAGGCAATCACGGCGGATACGGTCGAAGATGGCTTGGACATTGTCAGGGCCTTTAAGCCAGCGCTTATTATCAGTGATGTTCAGATGCCGGGAATGGGTGGTTTTGATTTTGCGGAATCAATGGAACGCCAAGGCATGAAGATGATGCCGATTATTTATATGACAGGTTATAATGACCTTGAGATTTTCAGGGGTGGTCTGCGTGTTGGCGGTGATGACTTTGTTGCAAAAGGAAGCCCAATTGAGGTTTTGAGGCATAGGGTCGCTTTCTGGATGACAACAGGGTTTCCATCATTGCCGAAGGACTTGCGTCGGCGGGCATTACATACAGTTAATGGTATGCGCGGTGACGACGTTGCCGATGTTCAACATCATCTATCCACAGATCAGGAATTAATAAATCGGGTGGGTAGTTACCTGATGGATGAACTCAAGCCGCTTGGCAGTGAATATGGATACCGGATGGTTGATAGAATTTGTTACCTTGGTCGGCTGTCACGTTTGATTTTGGATGAAAGCGCTACCTTTGGTGATTATCTTCGTTTCCCGGATTATGTGCGCGAAATCACGAATGGTCTTAAGACCCCATGGGCGCCTGATATGTGGCCGCTTTTGAAACAATTCGAAAGTTATGTGAGCGACCCTCGGTTTGTTTATGCTGGAAATGATGGCCTTCGTCATTTCAGGGATTATGCATGGTTCAGCGAAGGACATGAGTTATTTGAATGACACTACATTTGTTAAGAGTTGCCGCGGGCGTTAAATCAATAGACCACTTGAGGGAAGTTGTAGAACGCTTTTCCTACGAACATACGACATATGGCACCGTAATGCCGCTTACCACTAGAAATCGTCCGAAAAGGCAGGATGAGCTTTTAAAGGGTGGGTCAGTATACTGGATTGTTAAGAATGTCATTCTGGCACGTGCACCATTGGTTGGGTTTGAAGAGTTTCAAGCAGGGGATGGGCGAACTGCGGTTAATATGCTCGTAAAGCCTGAGGTGATTTTAACCGAGCCAAGACCAAAACGAGGGTTTCAGGGCTGGCGCTACTTGAAAGGTGAGGATGCCCCCGATGATCTAACAGGAGCAGGTGGAAAGCAATCTTATGAGGATATGCCAACCGAAATGATGATAGAACTGAAAGAACTTGGGTTACTTTGAAAAATAGTTGGGGAGGAACTTAGTATGAGAAAAATAATCGCAAGCGCATTGTTGGTAGCAGCCCTCGGTGTGCCGATTTGGGCAAATGATGAACCCGACCTGGAAATTATCAATAAAATTCGTGATGAAGGCTTTAATAACTCGCAGGTTATGGAAACGCTGGGATATTTGAGCGATGTTATTGGCCCGCGCCTAACAGGGACACCAGCAATGCTGGAAGCCAATAATTGGACCAAAGACCAGTTAACTGAATGGGGGCTGGAAAATGCCCATTTGGATGGCTTCGATTTTGGACCGGGCTGGACGATGAATTCAATCCAGGTGCACATGACTGCCCCGCGAAAAACCCAGCTATATGCCTATCCGATTAGTTGGCATCCGGGAACGGACGGCCTTTTGGAAGCTGAGGTTGTGTACGCCCCGATGCGCTCCAAGGCGGATTTTGAAAAATACAAAGGTAAACTAGAGGGCAAGATTGTTCTCGTCAGTAGGGTTCGGGCGCAGCGCGAGCCAAGGAACACAGTATTTACACGGCGCGATGAAGAAAGCCTGAAAAGAACATCTGAGTATAATGTTCCTGAATCGAACGATACAAATGACCTCCCGGGGTGGGTAAATTTCTTTAATTTTGGATACGAGCTCGAACATTTCCTCAGGGAAGAAGGGGCTGCTGCGATGGTGAAAAGATCACCGCGCGGTGCAGCGCTTATTGAGGCTAGTGGGTACCAGCACTGGGAAGGGGAAACTGCTCGGGTTCCTGGTATCAGTATGGCCGCTGAACATTATGAGCGAATGGTGCGGCTAATTAATTGGGGTGAAGATGTAAAACTATCGATGAATGTTGATGTAACGTTCCACCGCGATGATATGAAAAGCTACTCAACCCTCGCTGAGATTAAGGGCAAAGGTCGAAATCCAGAAGTTGTTATGCTTGGTGCTCACCTTGATAGCTGGTTCGTCGGTGACGGTGCTGTTGATAATGGTGCTGGTGTTGCTGTAACAATGGAAGCTGTAAGAATATTAAAAGCGATCGGAATTAAACCCAAAAGAACAATCCGCATTGGCCTCTGGGGTGGTGAGGAACAGGGTTATTTCGGTTCTCAGCAATATGTCATGGATCATTTGGTAACAAGGCCAGTCAATAAAGATCCTAAGTTGAAATATATGGGGCCCTATGAAAAATACTACGGCCAATTCCCGATTACTAAACTGAAAGGGTACGATAAGTTTTCAGCTTATTTTAACTTGGACAATGGTTCGGGGAAAATAAGGGGAATTTACGCCGAAGGAAATTCAGAAGCCGCTGACATATTTGAAAAATGGCTTAAGCCTTTCCATGATGTAGGGGCAAAAACAGTAACGCTGAATAACACAGGCGGTACGGACCATGAACCATTTGATGATGTTGGTCTGCCGGGGTTTCAGTTTATTCAAGATCCGCTCGATTATGGATCACGTCTGCATCATAGCCAGATTGATATGCTGGACCATGCTTACGCAAAGGATTTGAAACAGGCGGCAGTTATTATGGCGAGTTTTGTTTATAACGCTGCGATGCGTGAAGAACGTTTCCCTCGTAAGCCTGAACCTACACCAAACGATTAATCAGCATTTTATTATGGCGATCACTTTATTCTTTCGAGTTGATCGCCATATTATCCAGCAAACGAACATTGCCGAATCTGGCTACTGAAATAACTCTGGCTTCGCCTTTAATTTTATCAATTGGCAGAAGCGTGTCTTTGTCAACGATCGATACATAGTCAACTTTCGTAAACCCTGCCTTCAAAAGTTCGCTTGCTGCATCCTGTTCCAGTTTGCGAAGGTTTTTACCGACCTCAGCACCAATTACTAACTGCTTGAGTATTTTGTTGAAGCTTCCTGCCGTTTCGCGTTCTTTAGGTGATAAATATACATTCCGCGAGGAGGCAGCTAAGCCATCATTCTCGCGAACGAGTGTACCGCCCATAATTTCACAGGAAATGTTCAAATCTTTGACAAAGCGCCTGATAACGGCAAGCTGCTGATAATCCTTTTCGCCAAAGATTGCGACATCAGCGTGGGATTGGAGGATCAGTTTCGTCACAACAGTTGCAACGCCTTCAAAGTGACCCGGTCGATTAACCCCTTCATAATCCTTACCGAGTTTTGGGACAGCAACTTTAGTTTCAAATCCATCGGGATACATTTCTGAAACACTGGGGGCAAAAACCAAATCTGCCTGGGTTTCGGTCAACTTTGACCTGTCTTCCGTTTCCTGACGAGGGTACTTGCTTAAGTCTTCGTTTTCTCCAAATTGGGCTGGGTTAACGAAGATGCTCACGATAATTTTGTCAACTTTACTCGCGATTTCATTCACGAGGGATAGGTGCCCGTGATGCAGGGCGCCCATAGTTGGTACTAATCCAACCTTTAAGCCATCCGCATGCCATTTTTTTACGATATCTCTAAGGTCAGCCACTGTTCGAGTAACAGGGATAAGCGCAGAAGTGTTCAAGGTATGAAATCCTAATTAGAGGCGAGGATAGTCGTGTTGTCGGCTATCCTGCGGGTAGGGGCCAATGAGGCATTATCGAGAGCATCAAAGCCATTATAGTTGATCATACTAATGACTTTACTAACATATTCACTCCCTTGTTCGGAGTATTTCAATAACGAAGGTGCAAGGGCAAGTCCTGTCACTGGAAGATTATGCTTTTTAAGTTCTGCGCGTCTACTTCTAAGGCCTGGATAGTTACTATTTCGGTTTAAATTTGTCATGTAACTTATTACACTATCAAGTAAATATTCAAAGCTCTTGACGCGGTGTGTCTTGCCTTCTTCTCTCCCCCTTGGGACAATTCCTGGCTCATTGTCATCCCAAACCCATTGCCCAAAGAGTGCGTTGCCTTCTTGCGAAAAGTAACTACTTCCCCACCCTGACTCGATAGCAGCCTGCGCCATGGCAAGCGAGGGCGGGATGGTGTCCAATTTGTAGAGCAGGCGATCAATATCAGTTTCACTAGGTTGAAGCGCAATTTGAGCACGCTCCTGTTGGCTTAGATATTTTCTGAAAAGGCCATGGATCCAATCGCGCTCTGTGGCCCTTAGTAGGTAACCGCGGTTAATCTTACGTTTTAATTTTAGTGCAGTTTTTCTGTCGGCTAGAATAAGTTCATTCGAGCGTAAAATTAAGGGCAGCATTGTTGAAATGAACAACTGTTTCCGTTTGGCAGTGTTCTCAATTTCCGGTAGTGATTCGGGTAGACGTGTTAAAAACACACGCGGAATTGCTTCAATATTCTGGAAATTTTTAGCGAGAACACCAGCCAGTTTATTGTTAACTTCCTCTGTGCTTTTCGGAGGAGACTCATGGGCAAGGTAATTTGGTGTACCTTGCTCTAAGCTGGTGATTCTGGCGGTTTGAAGGAAATAGCGCGCCGAGAAAATAGGAAGCACAATAAACAAAGCCACCAGAGCAATGATACCAATGTATCTGCTAATGACTTTCATGAATTATGGCTCCCCATTGATATTTAAATCAATCTTCTTCGTTTCTATTTATATTTTATCCGGCTATAACCCCATTAGTAAAGATATGTAGTTATAAACTGATAGATTTGAACCTGAGGATCGGTCAATTCTGTCACGTAGAATTCGTAAATGGGTATGTATATGTCAACATATGGTCGACCGTATTTGATTGTTCTCGGCAATGAAAAAGGGGGGTCAGGAAAATCTACAACAGCGATGCATATCGTTGTATCCTTGCTTTCAGAAGGATACCGTGTTGCCACGATTGATCTGGATGCACGGCAGAAAAGTTTAACACGTTACGTGGAAAATCGCCGTAAGTTCTGTGAAACCCGTGGTTTCGATTTGCCGATGCCCATCGAGCGCGTTGTGCCAAGGTCAGAGTATCGTACTGCCGACGAATCCGAAGCCGATGAGAAAGCGCGTTTTGAAGCTGCATACAGCGATGTTGCTGATAGTGTAGATGTTATTGTTATTGACTGCCCCGGAAGCGATACATTTTTATCGAGGTTGGCACACACTGCGGCAGATACGCTCGTGACTCCCGTTAATGACAGCTTTGTGGATTTGGACTTGCTCGCCCGCGTTGACCCTGAAAATCATAAGGTGGTAGGGCCTAGCCTGTATGCGGAAATGGTCTGGAAAGCACGTCAACGACGCTCGATGGCAGATGGTGCATCCATTGACTGGGTTGTTCTTAGAAACCGGGTAGGGACGTTGCATGCCAAGAATAAAGAGCGCGTAGAGAAAGTTTTAAATGAGCTTACGAAAAGAATAGGTATCCGGTATATTTCTGGCCTGAGCGAACGTGTTGTTTACCGTGAGTTATTCCTGCACGGCCTTACACTATTGGATTTGAAGGAAATAGGCGGATTGGACGGTAAAGGACTTTCGATGTCACACGTAACGGCGCGTCAAGAACTCCGTTCATTGATGGATGGCTTGAATTTACCGTTTAGACGCGAAAAAGTGGCCTGATGAAAAGATAGGTAGGTAAAGGAGCATGATAGGATGGCTCTTAGTAGGATTATTGTTGGCGTTGTCTCTTTTGTGGCTTCTTGGTTGGTGGTCACGAACTGATGTCAAAACGGCAAAAAATACAATCCTTTGGGCTATTGTGTTCGTTTGTATTGCGCTGGCTGCCATTCTTGTAGCAACAGGGCGCGGCGTATTTGCACTGGCCCCCATTGGCTATGCTGCGTGGAGGATATTCGGGCAGGCGATGTTTGCCAAAAATGTCTATGATAAGTTTTCAAATCGGGAAAACAGATCAGGCATGCACGGTACAGCGAAGGCACATGACCTTATGAGTAGGGCAGAGGCGCTAGAAGTGCTCGGGCTAAATGAGGGGGCAAGCGAAGAGGATATTAACGCTGCCTACAAAAAAATGATGGCGAAGGTGCACCCTGATAGGGGCGGTAATGACTGGATGGCAGCCAAGTTAAACGAAGCAAAGCGTGTACTTTTGAACCCTAAATCATAACGGTTTTGTAAGATTTTTGCTCCATATTCAGTGGCGACTATTATTTCTGAAATCCATAATACCTAAATACCTGATGATGACGAGGATACGACAATGATACCACATAATTTCCACCCCACTATTCTGCGGGAATATGATGTGCGCGGGATTGTTGGTGAAACAGTCGATGTTGATGATGCGCGCGCGCTTGGTAAGGCGTTTGGGACGCGTGTAAAACGCTCTGGGGGGACAACGGTTTCTGTTGGATATGATGGCAGGTTATCATCGCCCGCATTTTCTGAGGCTTTGATGAAAGGGATTATCAGCACAGGAATAGACGTGAAGTGTGTGGGCCTTGGCGGTACACCCATGCTTTATTATTCGGTTTTCGAGCTTGATATGGACGGAGGTGTGATGGTGACAGGCTCACACAATCCGCCAAATTACAACGGCTTTAAAATGATGCTTGGTAAAAAGCCTTGCTTTGGAAAGGCCATTCAGGGGCTGGGCACACTTGCGCAAAATGGCGATTTTGAAACGGGTGATGGTAATATCGAGTATATAGATATTTTTGACCGCTATATCGAACGGCTTTTGAAAGATGTTGATATGCAGGACTTTAAGGTTGCGTGGGACCCTGCAAATGGTGCGGCAGGCCCTGCGGTGGCTGCCCTTGTGAATAAGCTTCGGGGCGAGCATATCGTTATAAATGCCGAGGTTGATGGCACGTTCCCGAACCATCATGCTGACCCAACGGTTGAAGAGAATTTGGAACAGCTCAAGGAAGTTGTACGCGATCATAACTGTGATATTGGCTTGTCGTTTGATGGTGACGGTGACCGTATTGGCGCAATTGATGCCCAAGGGCGCGTCGTGTGGGGGGATCAAATGCTTGCGATTATGGCTGGTGATTTGCTTCAGGAAGTGCCGGGTGCACCCATCATTGCGGATGTAAAGGCAAGCCAAGCATTTTTTGATCGTGTTGAAGAATTAGGCGGTGAACCCATTATGTGGAAAACGGGGCATTCGCTAATAAAGGATAAAATGGTCGAGCTTGCGGCCCCACTTGCTGGTGAAATGTCAGGGCATATTTTCTACAAGCATAAATTCTACGGCCATGATGACGCGATTTATGCAGGCATTCGCTTCCTGAATGCGATTACCAAGCAGGGTGGTGATCTGGTTAAATTAAAGGATGAACTTCCGCAGGCGATTAATACGCCCGAGTTACGTTTTGACTGTGATGACACGAAAAAGTTTGCTGTTATTGATGATGTGAAAGCCTGGTTGGTAGCCCGCGGCGCTGATGTAAATACAATTGATGGCGTCCGGGTTAATACCGATGACGGTTGGTGGCTGTTACGGGCATCAAACACACAGGCTGTCCTTGTTGCCAGGTGTGAGGCGGCGGATGAAGCGGGCTTGAAACGCTTGAAAAGCGCCCTTAGTGAGGCATTAATGGCATGCGGTGTGTCAGCACCCGCCGATTTATAATAAAAGTTTCTTGATTTGATGCATTTTCTCTCTTTAACTATTGGCTTGCTGCGCTACATTAAGGTTAGCAAGTAAAGAGAGTAGTGAATGGCGGATAAACGCGACGATGATGACAACCAAGATGGCGGTTCTGGAACCGGCGTATTAACACGCACAGAGACCAAAACCAAAAAGCCATCTATGTACAAAGTTTTGCTGTTGAATGACGATTATACCCCGATGGAGTTTGTCGTGCACATTTTACAGCGCTTTTTCCGTATGACTGTCGAGCAGGCAACTGAGGTGATGTTGCATGTGCACCAGAAAGGTGTCGGAGTTTGCGGTATATTTACCTATGAAATCGCTGAAACCAAAGTCAATCAGGTTATGTCTTTTGCTCAACAACATGAGCATCCGCTTCAGTGTACACTTGAAAAAGAATAATACGGTATGATTGCCTTTTCAGGTCGTCGTTTACCATAGAACACCATAGAAACTAAGCTAATCTATTTAGCTCAATCAGGAGTAACAGGTGCCAAGCTTTTCCTCAAATTTAGAAGAAACCCTTCATAGGGCGCTGAATGAAGCGAATGAACGCAGCCACGAATATGCCACGTTAGAGCATTTATTGCTCGCGCTTTTGGATGACAGCGATGCCGTCGCGGTTTTAAGAGCATGCGGTGTTGATATTCCAACGGTTGCAAGAGAGCTTGAGGAATATTTGGAAAATGAGCTTGATAGCTTGAAAATTGATGCTGAAGGGATGGAGGCAACGCCAACGGCTGGTTTCCAGCGGGTTGTTCAGCGTGCACTCCTTCACGTCCAGTCTTCTGGTCGCGAGGAAATAACCGGTGCAAACATTCTGGTTGCTTTGTTCTCAGAACGAGAGAGCCATGCAGTTTACTTCCTCCAAAATCAGGATATGAGCCGATTTGATGCGGTGAATTATATTTCGCACGGTATCGCAAAGGTCCCTGACTTTAGTGAACCACGTGCTGTTCATGGCACCGAGGACGAAGACGGAACCGAGAGCGAGGAAGCAAAAGCCAAAGGTGATAAGGCCACCGATACTGCCTTGAAGGCTTATTGTGTCAATCTGAACGAAAAGGCAAAGGACGGTAAAATTGATCCTTTGATTGGCCGCTCACGCGAGTTGGAGCGCGCTATTCAGGTTCTATGCCGTCGCTCCAAAAATAACCCGTTGTTTGTTGGTGATCCCGGCGTCGGTAAGACAGCAATAGCAGAAGGATTGGCAAGGCGCATTCATGAGGGTGAGGTTCCTGATGTCCTTAAGGATGCGACCGTATTCTCGCTTGATATGGGAACCTTGCTTGCAGGCACGCGGTATCGCGGTGATTTTGAAGAACGCCTCAAATCTGTGATGAAAGAACTGGAAGATTATGAAGGTTCAATTCTGTTTATTGATGAAATTCACACTGTTATCGGCGCTGGTGCAACATCAGGTGGGGCCATGGACGCCTCGAACCTTCTAAAGCCTGCGCTTGCAAACGGTGGAATACGCTGTATGGGCTCGACCACTTATAAGGAATTCCGCAGTCATTTTGAAAAAGACCGTGCACTTTTACGGCGCTTCCAGAAGATTGATGTGAATGAGCCTTCTGTTGATGATGCGATCAAGATTTTACAAGGTATCAAGCCGTATTTTGAAGAGCATCATGGTATTCGTTATACTGCTGACGCGATTAAAACCGCGGTGGAATTATCGGATCGCTATATCACAGATCGTAAATTACCCGATAAAGCAATTGATGTGATTGATGAAACCGGTGCAGCTCAAATGCTTTTGGCTGCCAGCAAACGCAAGAAAACCATTGGTGTTAAAGATGTTGAGGCGACGGTTTCAACAATTGCCCGTATCCCGCCAAAATCCGTAACACGCGATGAAAGCCGTGTGATGAAAACGCTTGAAGGTGACCTTAAAAGGGTTGTCTTTGGCCAGGATCAGGCGATCGAGGCACTTACCGCATCCATTAAATTATCGCGTGCTGGTCTGCGTGAACCCAATAAACCGATTGGATCATACCTGTTTTCGGGGCCAACGGGTGTCGGTAAAACCGAGGTTGCCCGGCAGCTTGCGGACCTTCTTGGTGTGGAATTGCATCGCTTTGATATGTCTGAATATATGGAGCGGCATTCGGTGTCGCGCCTTATTGGTGCGCCTCCGGGGTATGTTGGATACGATCAGGGCGGTCTCTTGACCGACGCTATTGATCAGCAGCCACATAGTGTTCTTTTGCTTGATGAGATAGAGAAAGCGCACCCAGACCTCTTTAATGTGCTGTTGCAGGTTATGGATAATGGAACGCTTACTGACCATAATGGTAAGAAAATCGATTTCCGTAATGTCGTGTTGATCATGACAACAAACGCTGGTGCCAAGGACCTAGCAAAGGCGGCTATCGGGTTCGGCCGCGACACCAATGATGCGGCAAGCGAAGAAGCAATTAAGCAAACCTTTAGCCCAGAGTTCAGGAACCGTTTGGATGCGGTTATTCCATTTGGTTTCTTACCGACCGAAGTGGTTGCCAAAGTTGTCGAAAAATTCATTCTTCAGTTAGAACTTCAATTGGCTGACCGAGGGGTTGAAATTACGCTTGATACTGCTGCGAAAAGCTGGCTTGTGGAAAAGGGTTATGACAAGCTTTACGGCGCAAGGCCGCTTTCCCGCGTTATTCAGGACAATATCAAGAAGCCACTCGCTGATGAATTGTTGTTCGGAAAATTATCGAAGGGCGGCGAGGTGATCGTGAAAGTAAAAGGTGATGGCCTTGGTTTTGAAATCGTTCCTCACGCACCGAAGGCTTCGAAGAAAAAGGCGGGATTACCTGCGAAACGCAACCCCGGCAAGCCACCTGTTCCTGTGAAACCTTAAGGCATCGCCTTGGGGGGAATTGATGATTATTGAAACCGATAGGCTTGTTCTTAGGTCGTGGTTAGAGCGTGACCGCGACCCTTTTGCCGCATTAAACGCGGACCCTGAGGTTATGCGCTACTTTCCGGACATCCAACGCCGAGACGTGAGCGACGCAAGCGTCGATAAGCGCATGGCCCATGACAAAGAACATGGATTTTGCTTCTGGGCCGCTGACCTTAAGGAAGCCAATGAATTTATCGGCTTTATCGGCATGGAAATCGCGCATCAGGGCATTCCGGGGGCAGGGCTTCCAGAAATAGGATGGCGCCTGCGAAAAGATATTTGGGGTAAGGGGTTGGCGCCAGAGGGGGCAAGGGCATGCCTTGCTTATGCATTCAGCGCGCTTAAGGCCTCTGAAGTTATTTCCATCACTAGTGAAAATAATGTACCTTCTATGCGTGTTATGGAAAAAATTGGCATGCACAGAGATCACGACAATGATTTTGATCATCCTGATGTGCCCGATGAGAGCCCCATTAAACCACACGTACTCTACCGGATCAGCGCGGATACATTCGGTCGCTAATCCCCTTTTTTAAAAGGGGTTCTCTCGCCTAAATACTCAATATGGGCATCAACCTCTCGCGTTTCCATTTGTAGGAAGTTTTCCACTGCTTTGTGAAAACCTTCATCGCGCAGATAATGGGCGCTGTAGGTTTTTGTTGGTTCGTAACCGCGTGCTATTTTATGTGGACCCTGTGCCCCGGCTTCTACGCATTTCAGACCGTGGTTGATTGCGTACTCAATTGCTTGATAGTAGCAGGTTTCAAAATGAAGGCAGGGATGGTCTTCGATACATCCCCAGTGCCTACCGTATATTGTATCTGAACCAATAAAGTTAAGCGCGCCCGCAATATAATCGCCGCCGCGTTCGCACATCATGAGAACAATTTTATCAGCCATCCTTTTGTTGATTTCTGAGAAAAATTGCCTGTTCAGATAGGGTTGACCCCACTTTCGATTGCCCGTGTCGATATAGAATTCAAAGAAGGCATCCCAATGTTCTTCCTTCAAATCGTCGCCGGAAAAATGATGAATTGTAATGCCATTTTCGAGCGCAGTTCTGCGTTCCTTCCTGATTTGTTTCCTCTTTCGAGAGCTTAAAGCGTTGAGAAAATCATCGAAGGTTTGATAGCCTTTGTTGAACCAGTGAAATTGCTGATCATTACGGATAAGCAATCCCATATCTTTATAGGACGCAGCTTCTCGTTCGGGCACAAACGTCAGGTGCAGCGATGATATTTCTGCATTTCGGGCAAATTGTATTGCTGACGATATCAGCGCTTGTTCATATGTTTGACGATTATTGCAATCTTTGACCAATAATTTGGATGCGGTTGCCGGTGTGAAGGGAATAGACGACTGTAATTTAGGATAATAGCGACCACCAGCGCGCTCGTAGGCATCAGCCCAGCCATGATCAAAAACATATTCGCCCTGGCTATGGCCCTTCAGGTACAAGGGCATAACGGCCAGAATATCAGTCTCGTCACTCGTGTTATAAAGAACGACGTGCTGTGGGTGCCAGCCGGTTTCGGCATTCACACAGCCGGAAATTTCGAGGGCATTCAGAAAGTCGTAGGATAAAAATGGGCTGCTGTTAGCACTTGCGTTGTTGCATGCATCCCAAGAGGTTTTGGGAATTTCGCTAATGCTGTTGACGATTTTAGCGACGAGGTTTTTTGTTTCTACCATCGAGACAAGGTTCCAATCAGGGTAAAATACTCTACCGCCTGCTAAAATTACGGATTTGCACCTTCACTAGAGCCAGTATCGTTCATGGCTTCTACGCTGTTTGTGGTTTCAAAGATCATACCGTCAGCATACATACGTGCTATTTCTTGATGACTTTGTGTCCGAACGGTCCATGTTAACAAGGGTAACCCGCGGCTTGACCAATTTGAGGTTAAGCTGTTTGGCAATAGATTAATATCACACGCCAGAAAATCTGGTTTGGTTTTCCACAAAACATATTTGCTGAGGATACGATCCTTTATGCTTAGCAAAGCTTCCCTGCCGATAACCCAACCCCGTGGATAGGATGGCATATATTTTTTAAACCAGGCTATTATTCTTGGGTCAAAGGACATAACCGCAACAGGACCGCGATAGCCTTCAAAGCAATGGCGAACCCCAGCACAGGTTTTCTGAATATCAATCGACGGCGATGACTTTATTTCTATGAACAAAGGAACATCGCCGTTAATCACCTCAAGCGCTTCCGGGAGCGTAGGCATGGACTTTCCAGAATTGCCTACCATGTGCTTTTTTAGAAGCTGGAGGCCAAAACGCCCCACATGGCCTGTTGCATTTGTCATTCTGTCCAAGGTTTCATCATGAAAGACGACGATTAAATCATCGGCGGTAATCCGAACGTCAATTTCGATGCCAAGGCCAGCATCAACGGCGGCTTTGATTGCGGCCAGCGTATTTTCTTCGCGCTCGGTTCCGGCTTCAAACAACCCCCTGTGGGCAATTTTTGATGTTCTAAGCCAGGGGAAGTATCTTTCAGATGAATTTGCCATGATCTGACAATTGTCCTTATGAAATTTCTACAAGCGCGTCAATTTCAACAGGGACATTCATGGGAAGTGCGTTGGTTCCAACTGCTGAACGGCTATGCCTGCCTTTATCACCAAAAACGTCAACCATCAAATCGCTCGCAGCATTAATGACTTTTGGTTGGTCGCCAAAACCATCGACACAGTTAACGAAACCACCCAATTTTATGACACGTGAAATACGCTCTAGGTCTCCGTCGACCGCAGCATTCATTTGTGCAATCAAATTGAGCGCACAAAGGTGTGCGGCCCGAATGGCGTCATCAATAGAGACTTCCTGACCAACTTTGCCTTGGAAAGCCAGGCCATCAGGGCCCATAGGGATTTGGCCAGAGATACTTATGATATTGCCAGAAATAACAAAGGGAACATAGTTGGCAACGGGTGCCGCTGGTTTTGGAAGGTCAATACCAAGGGAAGTCAGGCGGTCAGCTACGCTCATTTTTATCTCCGTACAATAACTGAATGAATATAGCGGAGTTATAGCAAATGAGGCATCGCTTGCAAACGAATGATGAGCGGAGAGGGAAATACTCTTTCTATTTCCCTCATGAAATATAATCTATACCGCGCAGCGAAGGGTTGTTGACTTGCGCATTTCCTTGTCAGCATACATTGCAACGTCGGCTGCGCTGATCAATGTTTCAGGATCAGTAAGGCCAGAGAAGGATTTGATGCCCATTGAGCATTTCAGGGCCACTGCCTGTTTACCGTGGGTGATAACTGCCTCATTGATGATACGCTGGAGGTTGCGCATACGGTCAATGCCCTGATTGGCTTCGCAGCGGGTTAAAATGACAGCAAACTCATCGCCAGCGATACGAGCGACTATATCACTGCTGCGCGTATATGTTTTGAGGATTTTAGCAACTTGTCTTAGGGCTTGGTCCCCGACAGCGTGACCGTATGTGTCATTAATCTGCTTGAAGCCATCAAGGTCAATGAAGCCGAGAACAGCTTCTTCATTATAGCGTGCTGTTGTTGCCATCAAGCGACCGAGGGACATTTTCAGTCCGCGACGGTTACGAATGCCTGTTAACTCGTCAGTTACCGAGAGTTGCTCTAGGTGGTCGATACGATCCTGTTGTTCCGCCATGCGTTGCTCGGCAGAAGCCGCAAAACTGAGTACCTCGGTAATCAATTGCCAGCCTGTGCTATCAAATCGTATTTCAGCGCTCGCTGCGGTCTTAACGAGTTTGCTCGCAAGCTTGCTTACATACGGATTAATTTCGGTTTTATTATCCAGGCCAGTGTGAGCTTGGTTTGTCATAAATTCCTCCAAACAAAAACTATGTCTGGAGAAAAGCAATTAGCATGCCTGAATTTAAGTAAGCTAAGTATCTGAAAAATATGATATTATCAGGTGTACAGTGGGTAAAGATTTGCCTGAGTGGGTAATAAATTCACGGGCAGGTATTTTCCTGCCTATCGATATCTATTTGCTGGGGATCAGAAAAGAGGGGGAGTGACAGGGGGCTGTTGCCCCCATTGTCACGTCGCATATCAGCTTAGGGGAAGATATGCTATTCGTTGTAAGCCAGAATGACTGATTAATTGGTTATTTAATACTAGCTACTTGCTTTTGGTTGTAAGCTTCAACAACTGTTCCACCACCAAAAGTGAATACAGACTGGCCTGGTTTAAGGCGAGCTTCGCATGCTTTTGCTTCATCACCGAAAGGGCATGTCATAGAAGGGCGGCTTACGAACGTTACTTTAACATCAGCTCCATCCGGGATGTTGACTTCACAAAGTCCACCTTGAACTCTATTGCCTGTGAAAGACTTGCTGGAACGGTGACCGCGACCCTGACGTTCCAAAGTTCTTGTTTTTCCGTTTGGTTTTTCCATCGTGCATTCAGCAGACCAGGTCTTGGATCCTGAAATTTTAATTCCAACTGAGCTTACGTCGTTAGTTGCTAATGTTGGTAGTGAAACGCTTGTTACCATAAGTGCGGCACATGCAGTTGGGATGATTTTTTTTAGCATATCTCGCTCCTCTAAAATTTGTTTTCAATTTATATTTCTATAACTATGGAAATATAAATATCGTAAAAACATGCCCCTGTAAAGAACTAAATTACAGTTATGTTACAAACAGTGTCATAAAAAAACGTTAAAAATCAATGAAAGCAGTAATTTTGTGACGAAAAATGCTAAGATATTTGCAAAATGCAATTAAATTGAATCGCAGTATTGAGAGAAAAATATCTATAAAAAGGCTCAGTTTTATACATATTTCATGTATATATGTCGTAAAAAATTACAATAAGTATATGATATATATAGAAGAATGAAATATATAATATTTCTGTATATGTGGAAATGTTATTTAAACAGGCTCGGATTGCATATATCTTTATGGCCGTCGCAGCAATCATTGACGATATGGCTTACAAAGGATCGTACTTTTTTAATCTCTGCACGATAAACGATTTTACGTTCTTGACGCTCTGAACTTAAAATACCAACAGATTCCATGACTTTTAGATGAGAAGATAGGGTACTTTGCGGAACATCTAGTGTTTTGGCAATTTTCCCGGCTGCCATCCCTTTTTTTCCAGACATCATTAAAAGCCTGAAGACTCTTAATCTTGTTGTCTGGGCGAGGGCCCCCATTATTTTGACAGCATTTTTATCTTTCATAATATAATATTCTAACTGATATCTTTGTTCGATCAAAAGTAAGAATTAAATATAATATATGAGTTTGAATATTTTGATAAGTATGAAAATGAGGTGCCTCAAAAAAATCCTAAGCTATTAGAAAATAGTAAGATATTACTCGATTGATCTACCTTTAATGATTGTGGATTTACCGAATTTTTTTCTGAGTGAATCCATTGTCTTTTCGATCTCTGCTTTTTTCGTGCGTTCGGGCTCGATAAGGTCAGGAATATCTGCGTCTTCAAGGTTTCCAAATTGACTAACGCCAAGACCAATAAGCCGGTAGGGCGTTCCGTCCGATAGAGGCTTGAGTAAATCTGCGCCAACTTCAAATAAGGTCTCTGCAAGCTGAGTAGGTTGGTCGATCGTTCGTGATCGCGTTATGATCCGGTGCGTGCTGGTTTTCAGTTTCAGCGTAATTGTTTTGCCTGCCATTTGCTTGGTTTTTAATTCGAGTGATACATTCTCTGCAAGTTTCCATAATAGTTTTTCCAGGTCCTCACGAATATTGATGTCTTTCCTGAAGGTTCGTTCACTGGAAATGCTTTTGGTTTCACGTTTGGACTTTATCGGTCTGGTGTCGTCCCCCATTGCAAGCCTGTGAAGGCGCAGCCCAACTTCGCCGTATCTTTTTGCCAGAATGCTGGCATCCATAGTTTGAATTTGGGAAATCATCGATAGGCCATCTTTGTTCATACGGGCGGCGGTTTTCTTGCCAATGCCATATATTTTGGTGATGGGTAACGAGGCCAGAAATTCCTGCTTTTCCTGTTCCCCAACAATGGTAAAGCCCCGTGGTTTGTTCATGTCGGATGCTATTTTTGCGAGGAATTTGTTCGGGGCAAGGCCGATAGATACTGTTATACCAATTTCGGCTTCGATCTCTTTCGCCATGTTGGCAAGTAGCTTGGCGGCGTAGGTACCGTGTAGTCGCTCAGTGCCCGAAAAGTCCATGAAGGCTTCATCAATCGAAATTGGTTCGACCAGCGGAGTAAGCGATAGCATTTTACTCCTGATCTCTTTACTAACCTTCGAATATTTCTTCATGTTGGGTGGCAGAATGACTGCGTCAGGGCATAGTTTTCGTGCTTTGAACATAGGCATGGCAGAATGCACACCGTTCATTCGAGCTATGTAGCAGGCGGTAGAAACAACACCGCGCTGACCGCCGCCTCCAATGATGAGAGGTTTTTTCGTAAGTTCTGGGTTATCTCTTTTTTCTACTGTTGCATAGAAGGCATCGCAGTCAACATGTGCAATCGATAGGGTTCTTAGTTCGGCATGTGACAGTAATCGATTATGATTACAGTCTTGATGTGGTGTTGATGTCTGCTTAGCGCTAGGAGGAGCGATTTCCGTCATGCAGTCGCGGCAAAGGGTGGGCTGGTTCTCGTCTAATGGCTCCATTTCCTTTGTCATATTGGTTCTTCGTTATTTGGTTGGCAGAATGTCAGGCGTTGATGTGGTCAATTAGATACGCAGTTGCCTTATCCCAATCATCTATCCTGACATGGGCAGATTCCGCTTTGCCAATAAGTTTGGCTAGTCTTTGATCTGCGATCATATGTAAGCGATGAATATGATCGGCATATTCTGCAACAGAACTATGCTGTGGCGGAAGATCGTCAATGAAAACGGTTTTGCTATTAGCAGCTAATGACATTTCTTTAGCGACCAAGCCTTTGCCACCCTTATTGGCAATCAATGGGTAATCTATCCCAAGGTTTTTCAGGTGTTGCCGGCGCCGTGTTTCAACTTTTTGGGGGACATTGGATAGAATGAATATCTGATAATAGTTGCTAAGGTGCCTAAGTGCATCACTTGCACCGTCTACTTCCTCGACTTTTTCAACGTCGTTTTCAAAAAATTCGCCGATGAGTTGGCTGGTCATAGCCTGATCGATTGGTGTGTCATCGCTTCTTCTGCGAATATTACCACTTAATTGGAAGGATTCGAAAAATATATAGAATCCTTTGGTTTCAATGAAGTTCTCTAACGCCTTGACGAATTGCAACAAAACTTCGTCCGCATCGACGATCAAGAGAGGCCTATTAGTAATGATCTGACTTTTTATCGTATCCGAGAGTGTTGGCTTTGAGCTATTATCGATGGGTGTCATGCTGAAGCGCCTCTTACGTGCAGGTTACCAAGATTTTTTAGTTTTTTCATGGCTAATATTACCATTCCTGACCTTTGCCGCCACCAAGGCTGCGCCAAGCATCAATAATATTCACAGGGGTCGTTTCAATAGTATCGGCAAGCGCTATCAAATCTGGTTCAAACTGAATGAAGAAATCCAAAATGCTTTCCAGAAATTCAACGCTTTCGATATTGTTTTTTATTTCTGCCGGACTTAATCCACTGAGCGATAAAAACCTGTCTTTTAATTCATCATGGCTAAAAAGAAAGGCAATGGCATCGAAGGCAATTAACTTTGCAGCCTCTATTTGCATAAAAAATCCGTTTAATCTGTTGTAAACTTGTAAATAACAAATATTGTAATAAAGTAATTTCTGGCTACTTTATGTTAATAATTCGGATTTATAAAACAAATTGGTAGTTTAAGTACGTTTTTAAAAACTGATACAGACCGTTATTGTAAACATACGGTCAAAATGGCTAAGGGGGCCACCGGATCAGATGGGTAAGAAGATCCTTATAGTTGAAGATAATGAACTGAACATGAAGCTGTTCTGTGATTTGCTAGAAGCGCATAGTTATCAAACTATTCAAACCAGAGATGGGATGTCTGCGTTGGATCTCGCGCGCGAACATAGCCCAAATCTAATTTTGATGGATATTCAATTACCAGAGGTTTCCGGCCTCGAAGTTACCAAATGGCTCAAAGAAGATGAAGAACTTCGCAAAATCCCTGTAGTGGCGGTTACTGCATTTGCCATGAAAGGCGACGAAGAGAAAATCCGTGAAGGTGGTTGTGAGGCATATATCGCAAAGCCCATATCAGTTGGACATTTTCTGGAAACCGTTAAAAAGTTTGCGGGATAATCGCACATGACAGCTAGAGTACTGGTGGTTGATGACGTTCCTCCCAACGTCAAACTGCTGGAAGCCAAACTAAATAGCGAATATTTTGATGTTCTGACAGCCTATAGCGGCCCGGAAGCACTGGATATTATTGCTCGGGAGCATCCCGATATTGTGCTTTTAGATGTTATGATGCCTGGTATGGACGGGTTTGAGGTTTGCCGCCGGATCAAAAGTGATGCGGCAACCGCACATATTCCCGTGATTATGGTCACGGCGCTTGATCAGCCGTCTGACCGCGTTGCTGGCCTTGAAGCTGGGGCAGATGATTTTCTGACAAAGCCGGTTCAGGATTTAGCGCTTTTTGCGCGCGTTAAATCGCTTGTTCGCCTCAAGGTTATGTTGGATGAACTTAGAAACCGTGAGGCAACTGGTGCTAACATGGGGTGGGAAAACCCTGATGATAACACACCTTTTGAGCAATCATTACCCACTGATGCCTCTATTCTAATTGTTGATGAGCAAGAAAGGGTAATGGAGCGAATTGCCCGCGCACTCGGTGGTGTTGGATCATTGACCTTCTTGAATGGCGGGGATGATGTTGCTGATCGTGCACGTGAAAAGAATTTTGACCTCATCATTGTCTCGCTTACAATGCGTAATACCGATGGGCTTCGTGTTTGTTCAAAATTAAGGACATTCGAAGAAACAAGACATGTTCCCATTTTGGTAATGGTGGATGACGGCAATAGTAAAATGCTTGTCCGCGCGCTTGAGATGGGGGTTAATGATTATGTTGTTCGCCCTGTGGACCGGATGGAGTTTCTTGCGCGCGTGAAAACACAGCTTAAACGCAAGGAATATTCTGACAAACTCTGGGAAAAGTTTCATGTCAGTATGCAGCTTGCAACAACAGATGCCGTAACTGGCCTCTACAACAGGCACTATCTGACGAGCCATATGGAAACCAGGCTGGATACCGCCAATATTGCGGGTAAGCCATTATCTGTATTAATGATGGATATCGATCACTTTAAAGCGGTGAATGATACATACGGCCATGCTGCGGGTGATATGGTGTTAAAGGAATTTGCGAATCGCATCGCAAAGAATATCCGCGGTGTCGATCTTGCAGCCCGTTACGGCGGCGAAGAATTTGTTGTCATGATGCCTGAAACCGCAACTGATTGGGCAACAATGATTGGCGATCGATTACGCCAAGAGGTCTGCGACCACCCTTTTGATATTGGAAGGGATCACGACCCGATCACGATTACTGTTTCAATTGGTGTCGCCACCAGTTTTGAAGAAGATGCGGGAATGACACCCGGCCAATTATTGGAGTCGGCAGATAAAGCGCTCTACAAGGCAAAAGAGGGCGGTAGAAACAGGGTCATTGTGGCTAACTGATACAATCTGGATCGTAAATCACATAAAAAACACCGCTCTAACGAGCGGTGTTTTTTGTGGTAAACGATAAAATCAAAATTATTTGATTTTCGCTTCCTTAAATTCTACATGCTTGCGAACAACCGGGTCATACTTACGTTTAACCATTTTTTCGGTCATTGTGCGCGGGTTCTTTTTTGTTACATAATAGTAACCAGTGTCCGCTGTGCTCACAAGCTTGATCTTGATACCGGTCGGCTTTGCCATTTGTCTAACTCCGAGAGCATGTTTAATGGCCGCACCATGCGACCGCTTTGAGGCCGCAAAAATAGCGATCAAAGTGTATAAGTCAAGCCTGAATCATAGCTTTTGAGAAAAAAAACAGAAATCGCAACTTATTATGATTTTGATAACATTCAGGTAACTAAATCCGAGTATTACATGAGTATGTAACTATTACCTCAGTATTTGGATGTCAGCATGCTTGAAATGGACTTAATGGAAGAATTGCGCAACGAAGCAATCGACACCGTAGAAGATCGTCTTAAAAACCTAAATGAAACCCTTAAAGCTGTTAATGAGCAGAAAGTGAATGGCAGTGATGCGTTGGCCGCTGTTCGCCTGGAAGCCCATTCTTTAAAGTCTGTTGCTGCAAGCTTCGAGATGAAGGCTCTTAAGGTGTTATGTCACCGGTTTGAGGATTATATCTTTAACCTTAGTGAATTAGAGTTGAAACATATCGACAGTTGCCAGTTTTTCTCGGATCGTATGGCCGATTGTCTGGATGCGTTTGTCCAGAATAAAGATATTGATATTTCGCAGTTGATGCGGGCCTTGCCTGCAAAGGGTGGATTTGAGGTTGGCGATATTACAGTCTCGGACATTGAGGTTATGCTCGTGATGGAGCCGGGTACGGCAACCAAAATTGTAACTAGAGAGCTTCTTGAATGCGGGTACAGGATGATTAACGTTGCCTCAACGCTTGACGCGATTCAGCTTATCCCGTCGATGCGCCCTGACGCGGTTATATGTTCGCGTGTGATGCCTGAACTGACAGGAATTGACCTTGCATGCGCCTTGAAGGCAATGCCAACCACATCGGATATTCCTGTTGCCCTGATCGCATCGGTTGACCCAAATAGCGATGATATGAAACGATTACCAGATTCGGTTCCTCTTCTCAGGAAGGGGTCTAACTTCGCTGATGACGTCGCCAGCGTGTTTATCGAGCTTGGGATATTGTAACCAAGCTCTGCACTGATTACGAAGAGATGAAAAGCCGCCTGAATGATCTGCTGGAACGATCAGGCGGCTTTTTTTGTTACGGCCGACGCGGTGGATTTACAATGAACACTTCTCGCTGGAGTTCACTCCCAATTTCAGTATTACGCTTTATAATATCAGATAGCCTTGTTCGTTTGAGTTCTGCGAGTTCAGGGCCACTGAAAACGCGTTCATACCAGAACCGATCCCCGTCCCTTAGTCTAATAAACTGGTCGGCGATGATTTTATTGAATAATTCCCCCAGTTGGCCACCACGAACGGGATCTTCTGAAAGGCCACCTATCCATAGGTCAATGTCATCGACGCTGTCATATGCATTCTGTAGGCGCTCACGAATTTCAGGATTTCGCGAAATATCTCTAAAGCGTCTGATGGGCCTTAGGCCAAGCGCTCGGCGAACATCATTGTAACTTGCCAGTCCATGATCACGGCCTCGTTGAATATTGAGGGAAGCAAGGTCAAAACCACCAGCCCCGGGTGGACCAAACAAAAAGTTTCTAAGCGCATCAATAACGAACGGATCGACTTTCTGGGAAGTTTGGGCAGCAAGGCCTCTAAGAATAGGGTCAATTCCCCCTTCGCTTGATAAACGGCCCCCTGCGAAGAAGGCATCCTTGAGCGCGATATGGCCGTTAGCAATTTCATTTCCATCAGCGTCAAGACGCAGGATTGTCTCGCTTAATGCACTATGGCCAAACCTGTATGCAGCCGTTGAAAACTCATTAGCAATGTCAGGTTTAATCGATGGAAAGTAGCCACGATAGCGGGGTATGGATCCACGACCAATCAAGACAGGGAGAAATTCTTCATAGGTAATGACTTGCATTTGCGCCCCAACGATAGCACGCGCTTTTTCGTATATCGCATCACCGGTAAGGGTAGGGTCATTCTCTCTTATTTCGTCTGCAAGGCGGTTATGCTCGCGTACAAAAAGGGTGTGCATCACTGTCAAACCTATTTGTTCGTTCGCTCGCGGATCACCCGCTAGGAACAGGTCAGGGCTATCGCCGCCAGCGTTTGCGAAACCATCGGTATTAAACGGGAGTAAATTCCCTTCGCTTGTTTTCAGTCGCCCTGTATCATCAAGGGTTCTCAAAGCATTGGCCCTTGTTTGGTCGGAGCCATAGACGTTCGATGCGTCGATCCACGCAGTGATTTCGTTTTCTTGTTCGCGTGGGGTGTTGAAGTCAGTGCCTGTCGAGAGGTCATAAAGCGATCGATTGAACGCGATTTCAACTGTGCCAGTACCCTCAAGGTCGAAGAACGGGTCGCCTGATGGTACGGCTATGTTCGCGGGCTCTGGCGGGTCAATCCCTTCAGTAAGGTCAATATCGTGGTCAAGAAACTGGCCCCATTGCCAAAGATAATCGCTCAAGCGGTTCGTGTTTGGAATGCTACCGCTTTGTGCCACAACAATGTTACTGATTTCACGGGCTGATTTCCGGTTTTCACCAGCGAGCGTGGAAATACCATCACTATAGGCGACTGGAGCCAGCCTGAGTAGGTGCACGAAAGTAGAGCCAAACTCAGTATTCTGGGTGTTGTTTCCCGAGCCATCAATGGAACGAATACCGTCCTCTACACCGTGAATAGGGCCTTTGGGGCCTCTGGCGTTTGGTAGCGCATCACGGTTGATTTTACGGGCAGGGGATACCTGTGGGGTGTCCTGATTTTGAAGGGGGAGCGCATAAGTGGTTATCGCAACAGCGCTCACCGATAGCGAGAGCACGATTGCTGTTTTCGTTATTATATTCATTTTACGTATCCTAAAGTCAGGCCGGACGGATACAAACGATGGGGAGGATGATCGGTCCTGGCGATATTCACATACTCGTTACTAGAGCGTGATACGCATGCCCTTCGGATCATCCTTCGAATTATTTTTGCGAGTGATAATTATCTCGCTACTTGATGCAAAAACACAACGTTTGAACGACTAACGTCGCCGTCTTGAGCGCGCTGCGGGTTTTGCTTTGCCCACAGTCTTACTCACAGACTTACTCCCAGCCCTCGTTTTTTTACCAAAGGGTTTGCTGTCACCGCGCTTTTTACGCGAGAAGGCTGGTATGTCTTCGTCGGTGATCAATTCCAACCTAAGGCCACCTGTAAATTTGTTAGCTTCTTTCAGGCGAACCTCGACCATATCCCCGAGCCGGTATTCGATATTGGATCGTTCACCAATCAAAGCACGGCGTTCTTCATCCAGAACATAATAATCGTTTCCGATGCTGGAGATCGGTATCAAGCCATCGCCGCCCGAAGGTTCCAGCGTTACGAACATACCAAAACGTGATACACCAGATATGCGGCCCGTAAATTCGTCGCCCACATGCTCCGAGAGATAGAGTGCCATATATCGATCAACCGAATCGCGATCTGCAAGCATGGCCCGACGTTCTGTCGATGAGATATGCTGCGCTGTCACATCCATTTCCTTCATGTCCTCATTAGACAAGCCGTCATCCCCGAAACCAAGGGCGCGGATTAGTCCGCGGTGGACCATAAGGTCCGAGTACCGCCTGATCGGTGAGGTGAAATGCGCATAACGCGGAAGCGACAAGCCGAAATGTCCCATATTATCGGGCGAATAATAGGCTTGGGTTTGGCTTCGTAGTACAACTTGATTAACAAGCGTTTCCGTGGCTTCGCCTTTGACTTGTCTTAGGATACCATTGAACAGCTGAGGTTTCATAACTGCACCCTTAGCAAGGTTGATATCCATACTTTTCAGAAAATCACGAAGGCTTTCCAGTTTATCAAGCGGCGGTTCTTCATGCACGCGGTACATACAGGGCGTTTGGTGTTTTTCCAGCTCTTCAGCGGCACAAACATTTGCCATGACCATAAATTCTTCGACAAGTTTGTGGGCGTCAAAGCGTTCCCGAAGGGCAATAGACTGGATATGACCATCTTCGCCAATAATGATTTTACGCTCGGGCATATCAAGATCAAGCGGCGCGCGTTTTTCCCGCGCTTTGGTAAGTGCAGCGTAAGCGCCCCATAAAGGTTTTAAGACGGGTTCCAACAGTGGTTCTGTAAGTTCGTCCGTAGTGCCATCAATAGCATCCTGCGCTTGCCTATAATTGATGTTCGCGTGGGAACGCATTAAAATTCGTTCAAACTTATGGCGCAGTTTCTTGCCCTTTGCATCGAACCACATATGCACGGCCATTGACGCCCTGTCCTGATGGGGTTGAAGGCTGCAAAGCCCCGCTGATAACGCTTCGGGCAGCATGGGAACCACTCTGTCAGGAAAATAACAACTGTTGCCGCGTTTGCGGGCTTCGCGGTCGAGGGGACTGTCAGGCGTTACATAATGAGCGACATCTGCAATCGCGACGATCACATGCCAACCATCCTTGTTATCTTCTGATGTGTCAGCTTCGGCCCAGATGGCGTCATCATGGTCACGCGCGTCCACTGGATCAATTGTGATCAATGGTATACCGCGCAAGTCGACACGATCATCAAGGGTGGGCTCATCGGCGCGTTCGGCTGCCTTTAACACATGGTTCGGAAATTCGTTGGGAATATCATGCGCATGGATTGCGATTAGGCTGATTGACCGCGCGGATGAAACGTCACCAATCTTTTCTTTTATGCGCGCGCGCTTTGGCCCCAAACGATTGCGGCTCGATCTGACTGGTTCGATTAATACAAGTTCGCCGTCATTGGCGCCGCGCACGTCCTCGCGGTCAATCCAATATTCGTCGCGGTCTTTTTTGTTAACAGGGGTTACCTTTCCGCCGTTTTCGCCGCCGTGGAAAACGCCCATCGTGGTGTTGGGGACATTTTTGAGAAGCTTCAGAATACTGGCGCGGTAAAGTGCTGGCTTTTCTCGAACGAGTGTCAGTTTTGCAAGTGCGCGGTCCCCCTTACCAAGGGCAGGGGTATTTGTGCTTTTTTTACCGCGTTTGTCTTCGGCCACGAATATTTTTGGCGGTTTTTCATCGCTTTCCCAATTAACGGGGCGGACAAGCGCTTCGCCTTGATCATTCAAGCTCGCGAACTCGACAATTTGAACAGCCTGTAGTTGGTCAGCAGGGCGGAAGGCGCGAGCGTTATCTTTCGCAAGCAACCCATCTTCGCTCATTTCGCGCAAAAGTTTTTTTAATTGAACTTTGTCTGGCCCTTTTATGCCAAACGCACGCGCGATCTCGCGCTTGGTAATTTTACCGGGCGTGTCTTTGATAAATTTAATAATATCTTCGGCGGTTGGGAAATAATCAGGGCCAACCGGACCTTTGTTTTTATTGCTTTTTTGATCGTCGGCCATTTGATGTTGGGCTGCTTTTATTTTTCTGTTTTGTCGTCTTGACGCCAAGCGACGTTTCCTCTCATTACATATTTAAGCTGTCTATAGCACAGGTTGTGATAAAAAAGCTCCCGAAAAGGGAGCTTTTGTGGATATCTGATTTATGACGCCTTCTTGGTTGTTTTCTTTGCCGCCGTTTTCTTCGGCGCAGCTTTCTTCTTGGCGGCTGTTTTTCTAGCGGGTTTTTTCTTCGCCGCCTTTGCTGCCAACCACTCGAGCGCTTGCTCCAAGGTCACACTTTCTGGCTCGATATCTTTTGGTATCGTTGCATTCGTGCGCTTATGGTTTACATACGGACCATAGCGACCATCGAGAACTTTGATCGCTTCGCCGTCATCCGGGTGTTCACCAAGTTCCTTCAATACAGTTTTACTTCCGCCGCCTTTCTTGGCAGCCGCATCAGCAACCAGTGATACGGCATGATTTAGGCCAACTGTGAACACGTCATCGGACGACGGAAGCTTTGCATAAACGCCGTCATGCGCTACATAGGGGCCATAGCGCCCAATCGCAGCCGTGATCATTTTACCTGTTTCAGGGTGGGCACCAATTTCACGTGGGAGCGCGAGTAGGGCCAAGGCTTTTTCAAGGTCGAGGCCAGCAGGGTCCATATCCTTCGGTATTGTCGCGCGTTTTGGTTTTTCGCCTTTTTTCGCTTCACCGATCTGGAGGTAAAGGCCAAAGCGACCATTTTTAAGTGCAACAGGTTCACCTGTTTCAGGGTCATCGCCGAAGACTGTTGGCTCATTTGCTTCTTTGTCTGCGTCATCACCGCCACCAAATTGGCGCGTGTAATTACATTCCGGATAGTTAGAACATCCAACAAATGCGCCGTACCGGCTTGTCTTGAGGCCAAGGCGACCATCATCACATGATGGGCATTTACGCAGTTTTGCTTCTTCCTCAGGGTCATCGCTGAATAGCATAGGCGCCAGAAACTCATCAAGCGCATCGATAACAACAGCGTTTCTTACCCCGATGATTTCTTCTGTTTTTGGTTTAAAGTCGGCCCAGAAATCACCAATAACTTTTTTCCACTCTAGATCACCTGCTGAGATATCATCCAGCTGTTCTTCCAGATTTGCAGTGAAATCATATTGAACATAGCGATCAAAGAATTTTTCAAGGAATGCTGTAACCAAACGTCCCTTATCTTCAGGGATAAAACGATTACGTTCCATATGAACATAATTGCGCTCACGAAGAACCGTTAAGATCGATGCGTAGGTTGACGGACGACCAATCCCAAGTTCCTCAAGCTTTTTAACGAGGCTAGCCTCCGTGAAACGCGGTGGCGGCTCTGTGAAATGCTGCTTTGGCTCCACTTTCGCAAGCGCTAGCTCGTCGCCTTCCTTAAGCGGTGGTAGGCGGCGCTCGTCATCATCGCCTTCGTCGTCGCGCCCTTCTTGATAAACAGATAGGAAGCCTTCAAAGGTAACAACGGTACCGTTTGCGCGCAGTTCAGCACTTTTGTCTGCGTTAAAGATGGTAACTGTTGTGCGCTCCATCTGTGCGCTTTCCATTTGGCTCGCGATTGTACGGCGCCAAATAAGTTCATAAAGCTTGAGTTCATCTGCGTCGAGGGCATGGGCAACTTCGGACGGATGGCGCGATGGATCGGTTGGACGTATAGCCTCGTGAGCTTCCTGTGCGTTCTTGGCCTTGGTTTTATAAAAGCGTGGCTTCTCTGGCAGGAATTTATCGCCGTAACGTGACCCGATGGTATTGCGCGTGGCATTCATGGCTTCCTGCGCAATGGTAACACCGTCTGTACGCATGTAGGTGATCAAACCTGTTACTTCACCGCCAAGTGTTTTACCCTCATACAGGCTTTGGGCGACACGCATGGTCCGGTTTGCCGGGAAACCAAGTTTTCTTGCAGCTTCCTGCTGAAGTGTAGAGGTTGTAAACGGCGGTTGCGGGTGCCTGCGGGCCGGTTTACGCTCAACCGCTTGAACGATCAGCGGCGTATTTTTAACCGTTTCGGCAGCTGATGTTGCAGCACCCTCATTTTCAAGGTCATATTTACCGAGTTTTTTACCGTTCAACGCAAACAAGCGGCTGTCAAAGGACTTTCCGCCGCCAGCATTTGTTGCAGCGGTTACACTCCAGTATTCACGCGGTTTGAAAATTTCAATTTCAGATTCGCGTTCACATACAAGGCGTAGAGCAACAGATTGCACGCGGCCAGCCGAACGAGCACCAGGCAGTTTACGCCATAAAACAGGCGATAACGTGAAACCCACCAGATAATCCAGCGCACGACGCGCGAGGTATGCATTGACCATTTCCTGATCAAGCTCACGCGGTGCTGCCATCGCCTTCAGAATGGCTGACTTTGTAATCTCGTTAAAAACAACGCGTTTTACATTGACGTCCTTTAAGGCGCGTTTTTTCGCTAGAACCTCGAGAACGTGCCACGAAATTGCTTCCCCTTCGCGGTCGGGGTCAGTCGCGAGATAAAGACTATCAGAGTCTTTCACCGCTTTTGCGATTTCGGTTAAGCGTTTATTTGAATCGCGGTCTACGACCCAGTCCATTGCAAAATCTTCGTCCGGTTTAACTGATCCGTCCTTTGCAGGTAGGTCACGGACGTGGCCAAAGCTCGCCAGAACTGTGTAGTCTTTGCCCAGGTATTTATTGATTGTTTTCGCCTTGGAGGGCGATTCCACTATAACGACGTTCATTCGTCCCACTTATCCTCTAGAAGCGTAAACCGCGTTTACGACTGTGATTTTTATACACTGATTACACTTTGATTTATGTCTGACCTAGTTCGATATTGCGCGAATTGCAATCGAAACTTGACTTTAGGGCGATAAACTTATGCGACCTCCGCTGTGTTTTATGATCTTCCCTTCAATTTCGAGCGTTGTAATAATTGCAGTAGCTATGTGGACTGAAAGGTTGGACCTACGGATAATTTCATCGATGTGAACAGGCTCAAGACTTAAAAGTTCAAGTACTATATTTTCAGAACTTTGCACCGAATGAGATGGAGGTGCAGAGGTTGAAGGCGCCTCTTCTTCCTCGATGCGCGAGGTTTCATCATCTGTAATGTCTATGAGGGGGCGCCGATCCATGTTTTTCAGCATAGTATTTGGTAATGCGGACTGAGTATCCAGTATATCCTCGGCGCTGCGTGTTAATATTGCACCGTCTTTGATCAGTTGGTTAGTACCATGGGCACGTGGGTCAAGCGGCGAACCCGGGACTGCGAAAACATCCCGGCCATAATCGGCGGCCAATTTTGCAGTTATCAGTGACCCCGATTTTTGCGCGGCTTCGATAACCACGACCCCTATGCTAAGACCTGCAATAAGGCGGTTTCTTCTTGGGAAGTGACGGGCTTGCGGCTGAGTGCCAAGTGGCATTTCACTAATAATAACGCCGTGCCTGATGATTTGATCAAACAAGTCTGTATTTTCAGGCGGGTAGGGCATATCTATGCCGCCTGCAACACATGCAATGGTACCTGTTTTAATGCTGGCCTTATGGGCAGATGTATCAATCCCGCGCGCAAGACCTGACGCAACGATATAGCCCGCTTTTCCAAGCTCGGCCGCAATGTTCGATGTGATTTTATGCCCTGATGCGCTGGCATTGCGCGCGCCAACAATACCAATGGTTGGTGCTTGCAAAAGGTTTATATTCCCTTTTGCGTATAAAACAGGAGGAGCATCAGAAAGTTCATAGAGGTAGCGAGGATATTGCTTGTCGCCCCAAATAAGTGTATGTGCGCCAAACGTTTGGGTTTGTTTAAGGTTTGTCTCTATGTCTTTGATGTTAATGACTTTTTTGTTTTTAAAGTCGTGGTTTTCAAGCGCCTTTTCTGCGCTTCCATAATCATCAATTAGTTTTTGGAAAGTAACGGGCCCAATCCCCGAAATATTGGAAATCCGCATACGGTGAATTTTTTCTGTCCGCGACAGTTCTGGAAACATATCAATTGATGTCTCCAAATTATTCACTGCTGTCCGTGTTGGCTGTGTTCTCATCATCTGCTGATGATTTTTTACCAATTTTAGGTTCTGTGCCGCCCATGATGCGGCCAATATTGTCCTTGTGTCGAATGAAAATTACAGCCGTCATGAAAACTGTATAAAGCCAGGTAATGTTCGGGATGAGAACATAGGCAAAAACAGGTGCTGCGATTGATGCAATTAAGGCTGAAAGCGAAGATATGCGAAACAAGAGCGCACTGAGTAACCATGACAGCATGCTCAAAACTGCAACAATAGGGTTGATCGCAAGTAGCGTTCCAAAGAATGTTGCAACTCCTTTGCCACCTTTAAACTTCAGGTAAATAGGGAAACAATGGCCAATAAAGGCTGCACTACCGGCCAAAGGTGCTAGTTCCATTGATGCGAAATTTGTACACACCAGAACAGCAATCGCGCCTTTGCCTGCGTCCAAGAGAAGCGTCGCGAGCGCTAAGTCTTTACGGCCCGTGCGCAGGACATTTGTTGCCCCGATATTGCCGGATCCGATATCGCGAACATCACCAAGGCCAGCCATTTTTGTAAGGACCAGTCCGAAAGGAATAGAGCCGAGAAGATAAGCCAGAATAACAATGGCAATGGTTTCAACAGAGGCAGGCATTTGTTTCCTTAAGCAATGTTCGACTTAGATTTAGTCGGCGGAGTATATTTCTTTTCCGGCAACGATGGTTTTCCATACTTTACCCTGTGTGGGTAAGGTGTCAAAGGGCGTATTTCTTGCGCTTGATTTCAGTTTGCTATTGTCAATGCGCCATGGCTTTTCAGGGTCGAAGATGGTGATATCAGCGATACTACCTTTTTCGATCGAACCGCCTTTAACGCCCAATATCTTAGCGGGGTTTTCTGTTAAGGCACGAATAGCGGTCATCATGCTGATTTTATCGCTATGGACCAGTGTCATCAAAATGGGAAGCATTGTTTCAAAGCCAGCAACGCCCGATGCCGCCTGCGCGAGGGGGAGGCGCTTTACATCCTCGCTTCTTGGATCATGATCACTAACAACAGTATCGATAACACCGTCCGCAAGGCCCTTTATAAGAGCCAGCCTGTCAGCTTCGCTGCGCAGCGGTGGGCTAACTTTTGCAAAAGTTCTATATCCTTCAAGCGCATTATCATTCAAATACAAATGATGCGGTGATACAGAGCATGTCAGGTTAAGGCTTTTACGTTTTTTGGCGTTTCTGATGATTTGCACGCCTTCCTTCGTGGAGACAAGGGCAATATGAAGCTTCGCACCTGTTAAATCAGCGAGACGTATATCACGTTCTATTTGAATAGCTTCGGCCGCTGATGGAATGCCGTTTAAGCCCAACCGGGTTGCAATTTCCCCCTCGTGGGCGAAACCATCCTTGGCCAGCGATTGTTCCTCGGCAAACTGAACGATTGGGGCATCAAAATATTTGGCATATTCCATCAATCGGCGCATCACTTGCGCGTCATTGATTGATTGCCTGCAATCGGTAAAGGCAATCGCACCCGAGGCCTGCATTTGACCGATTTCGGCGATTTCGCTGCCTTTTAGTTCTTTGGTTGCAGCGCCCACTGGATAAACCCGTACACCGCCATGATCATGGGAACGCTTTACAATACGCTCAATCGCCGCGTCATTATCAAGAACTGTTTTCTGATCTGGCTGGAGGGCAATCGATGTGATACCGCCCGCCGCAGCCGCTTCTGCGTCCACGGCATGTGCGCGCATATCGATGAAGCCAGGACAAAGAATTTTGCCAGTACAATCGATAACTCTGGCATCGGCCATCATGTTTTTACCAGCACCCAGATCTACAATCCGACCATCATTGACGAAAACGCTGCCGATCTCGTCCATGTTTGTTACTGGATTAATGATGCGAGCATTTGTGTAAGCGGTGAAAATCATGATAATGCCTCCCCGCGGATTGTGCGTGTCAGAATATCCAGGCACGCCATTCTAACCGCTACGCCCATCTCAACCTGTTCTTCAATCGCGGAACGATCAAGATCATCAGCAACATCAGATGCGATTTCAACACCTCGGTTCATAGGGCCAGGGTGCATAACAAGGACATCATCGTTGGCAATTTCCAATTTTTCGCGGGTTAAGCCCCAGAATTGATAATATTCACGCAGCGACGGTAGGAAGGCGCCTTTCATACGCTCTTGCTGAAGGCGAAGCATCATCACAACATCCGCGCCCTTCAATCCTTCATTCATGTCAGTAAAGACTTCTACACCCAACTCTTTTACATCTTTGGGTAATAATGTTGGCGGGGCGACCAGCCGCACACGGGCCCCCATGGCATTTAATAGATATATATTTGAGCGGGCAACACGGCTGTGGGCAATGTCGCCGGAAATGACGATTGTTTGGCCATGAATTTTGCCTTTTCGCCGCCTGATCGTCAGGGCGTCAAGGAACGCCTGTGTCGGATGTTCGTTTCTGCCGTCACCTGCATTAATGACGGCACAGTCCATTTTCTCGGATAATAGCTTCACGGCGCCGCTGTCGCCGTGGCGCATAACCAGGACATCCGGGCGCATTGCGTTCAATGTTGCAGCAGTATCAAGAAGGGTTTCCCCTTTTTTTATGGATGATGTACCTGTGGACATGGAAATTGTATCCATCCCGAGGCGTTTACCGGCAATTTCGAAGCTCATCAGGGTGCGCGTTGAATTTTCAAAAAATAGATTGATTTGCGTTAAGCCTGCGCATTTACCAATCGTATTTTTATCTTTTGCGTGTTTGGGCTCTCTGTTCGCTTCTGCGTAGTCGTCTGCTGTATCCAATATAAACTTGATGGTCGTTGGGTCCATTTCCCAAATACCAAGAATATGGTCGTGTGGAAATAAGCTTCCTGATGGCGGCGAAACTTCCGCGCGCGCATAAAGATTTGATGGTGTTTTGTCTGTATTCATGAAAGCCGCTTTTTAAGTTTAATTCAACTCACTCAACCGGAATTTAGTCCTTATATCCAATAAATTAGAGCGCATGTAAAGCGCCCTGAAGGATATAGCTTGCAGCCAGTTTGTCTACGACCTCTTTTCTTCGTGCGCGGCTACTATCAGCCTCTATAAGCGTACGTTCAACAGCGGCAGTAGAAAGGCGCTCGTCCCAGAAGGCCTGAGGTAGTGGTATTTTCGCATAAAGATTATCGGAAAAAGCCCGCGTTGATTGACATCTGGGGCCTTCAGACCCATCCATGTTTACGGGCCAGCCGATGATAAACCCACCAACATCCTCGGCTTTCACGATTTCTTCTAGCCGTGCAGCATCATCCTTAAACCGCTTGCGGCGAATGATTTCCATTGGGGTCGCGATCATCAGCATTGTATCCGATAGGGCAAGGCCAATGGTTTTGCTGCCCACATCCAGCCCTAAAAGGCGTTTTCTGTTGGGAATGGCTGATTTTATTTCCTGAATCGAGAGAAGATGGCTCATGAATTTTGATCCAGCCATGCTTTTGCGCGAGTGAGTGCATTAGCACGCAAATTCATGTAAAAAAGATTGTAGTCATAAACATGATAGTTACCGCCAGCCATAACATATTCACTCCAGTCCCCTTGAGGTGCCTCTGTGATAAGAAGCCGGCCAAGGTCATCACATTTCGCCCCGGTGAGGTTTTCGGTAATTGGGCCGAGCGGAGCCTCGAAACGGGCGAGGGCAACGCCACCTAAATTGTTTGATTTATCGCTTGCGCCGCCAGCTTTCCAGTTCAGTGGATTGGTGCATAGCATTGGTGTACGTTTGCGTGCGTTCCCGGAAAATCCAATCGAGGTTTCATAGATTTTTGCAAATGCTTCGCTGTCGCCGTTGGCGTCAAAGCTTTGATAGGAAATAACGCATCCTGTATCGGCTGGTTGTTGGCAACCCTTCAGGTTTCCAAGCGTATCAAGGTCTTCCTGAATACTGATTGGCCAGCCGATAATATAAGCAGCAATCATGCGTTGGCGCAGGTCGCTATCGTTGATCCTGTCCTTCAGGAGATGAAGCGCATGAAGTGCGCCTTGGCTGTGTCCGGCAAGGATGAACGGACGGCCATTGTTAAGGTTTTTGATATAGTAATCAAACGCTGCGTAAACATCGCTTTTCGCGCGTTCAATTGCAATTTCGCCTTGGCCGGTTTTATCAAAGAAGGCGCCGAATGTTGCTTGCCTGTATCTTGGAATATAAGTTTTGCCGGCTGAGAAATATACACTCGCCTGGTTCTTTAATGTTGTTAGTTCCATCACTCTGTTGGCGTCCACGTCGTTGAGTGGTGCGTTCCAGCTGGCGCGGTTTAAATATGTGGTTGGGTAGATAAAAAATACGTCTGTGCCTTCTATTTGGTCTACGGCTTCAATGCCTTCCGGCAAGTCGCTGACCGTGCTTGCTTGACCGGGGAAAGCAGCCCATGTTTCTGGTAAACTATAATCTGGGGCCTCAGCGAATGTTTCATCTTCAATCGAAGTTGTCGGCGTGAATGAAAGCCTTAAAACAGTTATTGGGTTTGCCTGAACCCATAAAAAGCCAGCAATAACAATCACAATCAGGGCTGCAATAATGATTAAAAAGATACCAGCGGGGTGGAAACGACGTGCTTTGCTTGCCATATTTGCTCTAACCTATCTTAGTCTTGCCTATCTTAGTCTTGTTTGTGTTCGTTTGGCCATATTGCCATTAATATATCATCGACCACACGGCCATCCTGATATTTAATTGCTCGGCTTCGGATACCTTCACGGAGGAAACCCATTTTTTCGTATAATCCAATTGCACTAATATTGTCAGCATGAACATGGAGTTCTATTTTCTCGAGCGTGGGATGAAGGCGCACCAGATCAATAAATTCGTTTAGTAATTTTCTGGCAATCCCTTGACCACGATAGTCAGGATGAACAGAAGTCGCAAAAGTTGTGACATGTTTCACACGCTTGCGTCTGTCGGTCCAGTTATCGAGCATGCCAACAATTTTATCGTCCTTGAGCGCAATGATACAGGTTTCGTTTGTATTCGTATTCTTGCGGGCTATCCACATCCTTTGTTTCCAGGGGGGTTGCCGAAATTCTTCAGGGCTCGTGATGAGGTGTTCGGATGTTTCGAAAATCAAGCGAATATAGGCGTTTAAGGCCTTGGCATCTTTCGGAGTTGCCTCGCGTATGTGGATTGATTCTCTACTCATCAGTATCATTTGCCACAAAGCGAATGAGATTTCATTTTAAATTTGCGTATATCATCAAATGATTGTTTGTTTTTCCTTGCTCATAATGATCTTTCGCCCTAAGTTGCGCGCTTGATTTCAACTGTACTTCCGAACGTTTCATAGGATTTTCCATGTCGGATATTGATAAGGCGACTGTGGCCAAAATCGCTCGATTGGCCCGAATTAAAATTGAAGATGATAAGTTAGAACCGCTTGCTGGTGAATTGAATAATATTCTCGGCTGGGTGGAGCAACTTGGCGAGGTCGATACGGATAATGTCGAGCCGATGGCAAGTGTTGTGAATGCTAAGCTTCGCTGGCGCGAAGATATTGTGAATGACGGCGATAAAGCTGAAAGCGTGCTTAAAAACGCACCAAAGGCTGAATATAGCTTCTTCACAGTACCTAAAGTGATCGAATAGGGGGCTTCCATGAGTGATTTGATTAAATTAACAATCGCTGAAGCCCGTGATTTGATGGCGAAAGGCGAACTTTCTTCTCGCGAACTTACTGAAGCGCATATCGAGGCGGTGGATGCTGCTGATCCCCTGAATGCCTATATCGCGAAAACACCCGAGCAAGCGCTCGAAATGGCTGATACTGCTGACGCGCAGATCAAAGCGGGCAATGCGAAGGGCATGACGGGTATTCCTGTCGGGATTAAAGACCTGTTCGCAACCAAAGGTGTTCACACAGCTGCGTGTTCGCATATCCTTGATGGTTTCAAGCCAGAGTACGAATCTACTGTCACCCAAAAGCTTTGGGATGACGGTGCGGTGATGCTTGGTAAGCTTAATATGGATGAGTTTGCGATGGGCTCGTCGAATGAAACAAGCTATTACGGCCCTGTGAAAAACCCGTGGCGTCGCGGCGAAACAGAAACGGTGCCGGGTGGATCATCTGGTGGCTCTGTGGCGTCTGTTGCCGGTTTTGCTGCAATGGGTGCAACAGCCTCGGATACAGGTGGTTCGATCCGCCAGCCTGCTTCCTTCACTGGAACATTTGGTATCAAGCCAACGTATGGCCGCTGTAGCCGATACGGGATGGTTGCGTTCGCAAGTTCCTTGGATCAGGCGGGCACGATTACACGTACAGTACGTGACGGCGCGATCATGTTAGAGAGTATCTCTGGTTTTGACGCAAAGGACAGCACATCCGTTGATATCGAAGTTCCAAACTTTGAAGCGGCGCTAACAGGTGATATCCGCGGCCTTAAGGTTGGTATTCCAAAAGAATATTATCTTGACGGGATGTCTCCTGAACTGGAGGCCTTGTGGCAACAGGGTATCGAGTGGATGAAATCCGCTGGCGCTGAGATCGTTGACATCAGCCTGCCGCATACAAAATATGCGCTCCCGACCTACTATATTGTGGCACCCGCAGAGGCTTCATCAAACTTAGCGCGTTATGACGGTGTTCGCTATGGTCTGCGTGAAGTGCCAGAGGGCGGCGGTCTTGACGATATGTATTACACCACGCGCGGTGAAGGCTTTGGTGACGAAGTGAAACGCCGGATTATGATTGGTACATATGTACTGTCAGCGGGCTATTATGATGCATACTATATTAAGGCGCAAAAGGTTCGTAAGTTGATCGCGAATGATTTTGCAGAAGCCTACAAACAGGTTGATGTGATCCTGACACCAACTGCGCCGTCTGCTGCGTTTGCCTTTGGTGAAAAATCTGATGATCCGCTTGCTATGTATTTGAACGACGTGTTCACGGTTCCAGCGTCACTTGCTGGTATTCCGGGTTCAAGCGTTCCGGCAGGGCTTGATAAAAATGGTCTTCCGCTTGGTCTTCAGGTGCTTGGTAAAGCATGGGACGAAGCAACAGTGTTGAAAGTATCAGGTGTGATCGAAGAAGCCGCAGGCTTCACGCACCAGCCTAAGATTTGGTGGAGGTAAGACCCATGAGCAAATATATTATTCAGGGTGCCAAGGATGATTTTGAGGTTGTAATCGGCCTTGAAGTGCATGCGCAGGTTATCTCAAACGCCAAGTTATTTTCTGGTGCTTCAACCGAATTTGGTGCGGAACCAAACGCACAGGTATCGCTTGTGGACGCGGCAATGCCAGGTATGCTTCCTACAATTAACGAGGAATGTATCCGCCAAGCGGTTCGCACGGGCCTCGCGATTGGTGCAGAGATTAATAAATACTCTGTCTTTGACCGGAAAAACTATTTCTACGCTGACTTGCCGCAAGGCTATCAGATTTCGCAGTTTAAACATCCGATCGTGGGTGAGGGTACTGTGACACTAGATCTCGGTGACGGTAAAACCAAAGATGTTGGTGTTGAGCGTATTCACCTGGAGCAGGATGCAGGAAAGTCCATGCATGATCAGCACCCGCAGTTCACCTATGTGGATTTGAACCGTTCGGGCGTTGCTTTGATGGAAATCGTATCAAAGCCGGATATGACAAGCCCTGAGGAAGCTGGTGCGTACCTGACGAAACTGCGTACAATCCTTCGCTACATTGGCACCTGTGACGGTAACATGGAGCAGGGCAGTATGCGGGCAGATGTGAACGTATCAGTGCGCCGCGCGGGTGAACCACTTGGTACGCGCTGCGAGATCAAAAACGTGAACTCGATCCGCTTCGTTCGCCAGGCGATTGAAGTAGAGGCGCGCCGTCAGGTTGATATTATCGAGGATGGTGGTGCCGTGGATCAGGAAACACGTTTGTTCGATCCTGTGAAACTGGAAACCCGCTCGATGCGTTCAAAGGAAGAAGCGCACGATTATCGCTATTTCCCTGATCCTGATCTTCTACCACTTGAGTTTGATGATGCGTTCATTGACGCCGCGCGGGATAGCTTGCCAGAACTGCCAGACGAGAAACGCACGCGTTTCGTGGAAGCACTCGGCCTAAGTGATTATAACGCGGGCGTTTTGGTTGCTGAGAAAGAAACCTCTGATTATTTCGAGGCGCTTTTGGATGCACTAAGCGCTAAGAGCAAGGCAGATGCCGCCAAGATTGCGTCTAAAGCCGCGAACTGGGTCATGGGTGATTTGTTTGGTGCCTTGAATAAGGCTGGTAAAACAATCACGGAAAGCCCTGTAAGTGCAAGCCAAGGTGCAGACCTGTTGGCGCTTGTAGAAGACGGTACAATCTCTGGCCGTATAGCCAAGGATGTTTTCGAAGTGATGTTCGAAACAGGCAAGGACGCTGAAGCTATTGTTGAAGAAAAAGGCCTCAAACAGGTTTCAGACACCGGCGAGATTGAGAAAATCATTGATGAAGTGATCGCAGCCAACCCAGGACAGGTAGAGCAGTATAGGGGGGGTAAGGATAAGCTTATCGGTTTCTTCGTTGGTCAGGTGATGAAGGCAACGGGCGGAAAGGCAAACCCGGGCGTTGTAAATAAACTGTTGAAGCCTAAACTTGATGGCTAACACTGTATTTTATGAAAAGAGGCTTAAGGGCCTCTTTTTTATTTTATAAAATTCCAGTTTTGTTGTTTGGAAGATTATGGATGGGGTAACCTAGAGGATTGGCACCAGAATTGTGAAAAATTACGGTTTAAATACTGTGCATAACGGTTGGGTTATGTTGGTAAGGGCCAGGACACTGTTTGTTTTTATCTGCTTCTTGGTCTTCTCATCTAGCTTAATAGCTCTTGATGACCATGAAACAGTTTCTGTTGCTGGAACATACATCCCTGATTTACTCGATGATGCAAAAGAAGGCCCATACATAAAACTTTTTGATCGGTTTAACGGTGCTCTCAGTGAAGAGATGGCATTGTCCATCATGCCGTTCCGGCGGGCTTATTTAAACTTTGAAAAGAACCGATTTGATTGTTTGTACACAGGCGTCGTTAATCAGGATAATTTTCTCGGCAAAGGGATTGAAGAAGGCATTTATCTTTCGTCCGATGTTATTAATCCCCTAAAGCTGAAAGCCTTCACTCTCCGTCAAAGGCCAGCAATAAATATGTTTGATGCGCTGGAAGGAAAAATAATCACGGGTACCAGAGGTGTGATTCAGGCGATGATTGATATCTTTGGCAATCAGGCACGTAAGCTGGTTTCCTTGCCTGTTGAAGGAGAAGAAGAGGCTTTTCAACTCTTGAAAGACAATAAGGCAGATGTTGTTTTATCCTTTTCAGTGAATGCCTACCAGTATCTCGTGCGTTCAAAGGAAAGTGAGCTTTATCATACACTACCAGGTTATAGCTTGCGGGAAAGCCATGAAGTGATGGTTTGTCATAACACACCTAAGAACCAGCAACTCATAAATAATATCGATGCACAAATTCGGGATTTGCGGGCCAACAATGAGTTAAACATTTTGTTTGGAATGGACGAATTTTAAGGGTTTCGGAGTGTCTCCTTTTCAATTTTTCAGTTATGCGCCTAAGTGCTGATTCACATTTTATTTACCTCAATTTAGTAATGTTGAAGTGCTGAGGAGTGAGGGGCTAAATGAATTTCATAAACAAAACTAATAATTGTATAATTATAGTATATGCTTTTATTGCCTCTATTCTTGTGAGTGTGTTGATCCCTTCGCTGTTTACATCTGCCTATGCTCAAGATGCGAAAGAGAGTGACTCAATAAAATTTGCAGGTACGTTTGTACCGCACCTGTTGGACAGCGCTTATGAAGATGGGCTTTATATGCAACTTCTTAGTCGGATTCGTGCAAAATCAGAGCGCGAAATTACGATCTCTATAATGCCGATACGCAGAGCCCAAAGTAATTTTTTTAAAGGCTTATATGATTGTGTTTTCGTTGGCACACAGGATAAACAGCCATATCTGGATGCTGGAATGACTGAAGGTAGTTTTATCGTTTCTAATCATATTAATAAGCTGAAGATAAAGGCTTATACGCCGGACTTTTTACCCCCTATCAAAGCGCTTGGAGATGTCAAAGGGCATGTGGTAGCGGGAGAGGTCGGCGCTATTCAAGCATTTGTTCGATCCTATCCTGAAATCAGTGCTGCCTCCTCTGTTCTGCCCGTTGAATCGCTTCAAAATGCGATAAAAATAGTGGAAGAAGGCAGGGCTGATGTTATTGTTTCGTTTGATCTTGATATGAGAGTTTTTATGCGTGATCACCCTGATATGAAGGGGAAATATCAGGCGTCTTCTTTCAATTTACGGGAAAATAACGAGTCTGTGGTCTGTAAAAACACGCCAACGGGTGCGCATATAGTTTCTTTGGTGAACGATATTCTGGCGAATGAACCTCTTATTGAAGGGTTCACCCGCTAAATCAATGTTCCGTCTTTAGCTATTGCTCCATAGGTAAACAGTTCATCTCACCCGTTAAGGAAATAGAATTTCCCCAAGCATTGCGAGCTGCCTTTTGAACGCCGACGGGGCCGCCATATTGCTGCATCCATTCCCTGTTTTCTTCCTGAAAATGCATTGGAATAATATGTTTGGCATTCCAGGATGCTTTTACCATTGATTGACTGTCTTCATTCAATCCCGTCCAAAATGGAAGTAGTAAATAATCGACTGGTGCCTTTGATAAGCCTACGGAGCTCAGTTGTTCTGTTGTTGTGGACATATCACCGGGATGAAAGAAGCTGAAGCTATTATCAAAGGAAACCTTGTATCCAAGGTTTTCAATGGGGCGATTTGCCCCGTGACTGATACGGTATGCTTCGACCTTAATTCCATGAAACTCATAAGATTGAGGGTTTCCGTCCATGTCAGGTAATGGTGTGTGAATTCTTTCAGCCTCCTGATCAGTAAGGCCAAGTTTCTTCACCATTTCAAAAGTTTGCGGCGGCATAATATACTGCGCGTTGGCATTGTTCCTTAGGTGTCGCAGCGTTGAAGTAGGGTCAAAATGATCCGCATGGTAATGTGTTACCAGTACGAGTTGGACAGTATCAAATGGTGTCTGGCCCTTTTCAATTTTCTCAAGAAGGGGTTTGGACGGTTGAACATAACCCGTTAGACCTTGGTCGATAACCGTATCGACCAGCACCCCGTTTCCTGCGCTTTCCATATAGAAACCGGCGTTTGCAATATGACAGATTTGATCCGCATTAGCAGATATTGAAATCACTGTTGAAGCCAGTGCCAAGAATGTTCGAGATAATTTCATAATATTATCAGCCTTTATTGACCATCAGATAGCCATATTTTTACCCATTTAAGCATCTAAATATATGACTAAATTACCTATTTGTAACGTAATAGAAAACCTGATTTTTTTGTGTACACCTATGCGTGATCACGATACTGTGAGATTGCATAACTAAATCCATGGGGGAATTATGAAAAACTTATTATGCTCAGTAGCATTAATTGCTACGCTATCCGCGTGCGCGAGTAATCCAGATTCTTTATCAACAGCATATGTATCGCCTGTAAAATATGAAGATTACAACTGTGAGCAGTTATCTTCCGAAATGACGGCGATTAACCAGCGTTCTTTGGAGTTATATCGTAGTTTAAAGAAAAAGAGGTCTGGTGATAATTGGCAAACAGGTATTGGCTTGGTTTTGTTTTGGCCAAGCTTATTCTTCCTTGAAGGCGGGGATGGCCCCGAAGCTGCTGAGTTTTCAACTCTGAAAGGGGAATTTGAAGCCTTAAAAGAGGTGAATGTACAAAAAAACTGTGGTTTGCAAATTCGGTCTCCTGAGGCGCAGGTTGAATATCTGTATAAACAGGTGAAAGAAACTGAGAAAGAGTTAAAGGTTGCTTCGAAAGAGCTTAAGAAAGCAGAAAAAGCAACGGCAAGCTTGGATAAAAAAGCAGCGAAAGCAGAAGCGAAAGCTCAGAAGTTAATCGCCAAAGCTGAAACAAACCCTTCAAATAAAAGGGAAAAATCTGCAGAGAAGGCAAAATTAGCGGCTGAGACAGCAAGACAACGTGCCAATGATCAAAAGACTAGTATGATTGCAGTGAAAGATCGTGTTGACGCTGCGCGTAAAAAATTGGCTGAACTTAACGGTTGATCTGAATATGATTTGAAAGAGCCTCATTCGAGGCTCTTTTTTTGACTTTTGAACACGGTTGATGGCTAAAGATTATAAAAAATCTTATATTTTTGAATTTATATTATAAATTATATTCATATATCAGTTTATTATTATCGACTTTTGCTTTGTAACTTTATATGGTGCAGCGAAATTAGCTAACCATATCTATCAAGGTTTTGATTATGCCGCACTATCGATCACGAACATCAACCCATGGCCGTAATATGGCGGGCGCACGTGCGCTCTGGCGTGCAACGGGTATGAAAGATGATGATTTTCATAAGCCAATCATTGCTGTGGCTAACAGTTTTACTCAGTTTGTGCCGGGCCATGTTCACTTGAAAGACATGGGTCAGTTGGTTGCGCGCGAGATCGAGAAAGCGGGTGGTGTAGCAAAAGAGTTTAATACCATTGCTGTTGATGATGGTATCGCCATGGGGCACGACGGGATGCTCTATAGTCTACCAAGCCGTGAAATCATAGCGGATAGCGTGGAATATATGGCGAATGCACACTGTGCGGATGCGCTTGTGTGTATTTCCAACTGCGATAAAATTACGCCTGGTATGTTGATGGCGGCGATGCGGCTTAATATCCCTGCGATCTTTGTCTCAGGTGGGCCTATGGAAGCAGGGGAAGCCGATTACGGCGAGGACGGTGCAATTCGTAAGCTTGATTTGGTTGACGCGATGGTGGATGCCGCCAATCCTCAAATTTCAGACGAGGAAGTCGCAAAAATAGAGCGATCGGCGTGCCCTACGTGCGGGTCCTGTAGTGGTATGTTTACCGCGAACAGCATGAATTGCCTAACGGAAGCGCTTGGGCTTTCACTGCCGGGTAATGGAACCACGCTTGCAACCCATGCAGACCGAAAGGAACTGTTCCTAACAGCAGGGCGTCAGATTGTTGCGATTGCCAAACAATATTATGAAGGCGAGGATGATAGTGTTCTACCGCGCTCGATCGCAAGTTTTGATGCTTTTGAGAATGCAATCGCTCTTGATATCGCTATGGGTGGATCGACAAATACAATTTTGCACTTGCTTGCCGCAGCACAAGAGGGGGAAGTTAATTTTACCGTTAGTGACATTGACCGAATGTCACGCAAGGTACCGAATTTGTGCAAAGTTGCACCAGCGACAAACAAATATCATATTCAGGATGTTCACCGTGCGGGTGGAATTATGGCGATCCTCGGCGAACTTGATCGTGCGGGGCTTTTAAACCGCGACTGTACAACCGTTCATACGCCAACTATCGGTGATGCGGTTGATCATTTTGATGTCACAAAGACCGATGATCCGGATATTCATCGGTTTTATATGGCAGGCCCCGGGCGTGTTCCAACACAGGTTGCCTTCAGCCAAAGCAAAAGATTTGATAGTCTGGATTTGGATCGTACGGCAGGGTGTATCCGCGCGAAAGAACATGCTTACAGTCAGGATGGTGGTTTGGCGGTCCTTTTTGGTAATATTGCCGAAGATGGCTGCGTTGTGAAAACCGCCGGTGTTGACGAGAGCATCCTTACCTTTACCGGACGCGCGCGAATTTTCGAAAGCCAAGATAGTTCCGTTGCGGCAATTCTGGACGGTAAAATCGAAGCGGGTGATGTGGTGGTTATTCGCTACGAGGGGCCGCGGGGTGGTCCTGGGATGCAGGAAATGCTCTATCCAACCAGTTATCTGAAATCTATGGGGCTCGGTAAAGAATGTGCGCTGCTGACCGATGGCCGTTTCAGTGGTGGAACCAGTGGTCTCTCGATCGGCCATGTAAGCCCAGAAGCGGCAGAAGGTGGGGCCATAGCCCTTATTGAAGAAGGGGATATTATTAAAATCGATATTCCTAACCGATCCATTGATGTTGATATTAGCGATGATGTTCTTGCTGATCGCAAAGCGAAAATGAACGCTTTGGGTGATAAGGCATGGCAACCGACGGAAGAGCGTTCACGCAAGGTCACGAAGGCACTGAAAGCCTATGCAATGTTGACGACATCAGCGAGCGAAGGTGCAGTAAGAAAATTGTAACGCCACACAAGTGTGACGATTAAAATAAACTATTTGGTCTAATGAAAATTATCCGCTAGGGTCCCCATGAATATTTATTTCGAGGGGAGCCTTTCATGGCAAATTCATTTCCAACACTTAACGTATTTAAGGCATCTTTAGCTGCACCTTTATCCTCGCCGTTCTCACTTATTAAATCGGTACTTATACTTGCAATCGCAATTGCGATACCCGTTTTTTATGGTGTTTCTAAAGGCATCACACCTGAAATTTTGCAAGCGATGGCCGACCCGACGAATAATCAGGAAATTGTCCAGCAATATGCGGCTTATGTAGGGCTAGCCTATATCTTAGGGCTGGTGTTGGTTGGGCCTGTTCTCGCTTATCTTTTTAACTTTTGGGTCAGGTTTGGGGCCTACGGTGCAGACAGGGCAGGCTACGAAAGTGTGGGTGCCATGATTTCTGCAACGCTTGTTAATATGTTGAAATTTATCTTCATCATATTATTGCTCGGCATTGCAGTTATTGTTGCATTGTTTGTCATGAATTTAAGTGGACTTGCTCCAAGTTTCGATGAATTGGCTCAAATAGCTGCTACAAACGATATTGCAGCCCAAACAAGGGCAACACTTCTAACAAGCGTAGTTTACCTGATTATTATATGTATTATTTACTCGCTTTTCTCAGCAAACCTTACTCAGACCGCGCTAAAATCGGATAAGGAAGGAATGGAACATCCACATACAATAGATTTTGCAATTGTTTTGTTCCTTTTGTACGCAGTGGTTCTTATCCCTTCCACCATTGCTGGTCTATTGGGAAGTTTTTGGGGTAGCGCAATTATTAACTATGTAATGAGTGTTTATATTGGTTTCAGTGTCGCAGTCGCCCATGGAATTCGTTATCGGATCTGTGTTCCTGAGGAAGAGGAAATTTTTGAGTAGTTTTGATTGCTTGCATAGGCAATAAATAGCGTTCAAAGGCCGGATTGTTTGTCCGGCCTTTTGCATTTCTGAAGGTTTAAGTAAAGCCCTTTCGGGCTCTTGAAATCTGATGGTAACCGTATATATCAGATACTGATTTTATGGATTTTCCTTGACGCCTTCAGCATTGTTCGCAATAAGCGCGTCTTTGAAAAATAACCAAGCTGGATTTTGGTATGAAACTTGACGGCGCACTAAGGCAATTTATGTATGGAAAACTCCACCGTGTAACGGTTACGGGGGCGGAGCTCCATTATGTTGGGTCTATTACGGTTGATCCTGCATTGTTACGTGCGTCTGGTATTCTACCGCATACGCTTGTCGATGTTGTGAACATTACAAACGGTGAACGTATTCAGACTTATGTTATTGAAGGCACTGAAAATAGCGGTGTTATTTGCCTCAATGGTGCGGCCGCTCATCAGTTTACCAAGGGCGATCTCGCAATCATTATGGGCTACGAAAGCGTTCCTGCGTATGATTTGCCGGGCCGTGTTTCACGAGCGGTTCATGTGAATACCAAAAATCAGATCGTCAGTATAGACGAACATATCACACCGTCACTCACGGAACTCGGCAGGCCCGAAGCTAACCGTGAAGGTGAAAAATACGAAACTGTCGACGCTTAAGATGAAAGCTATCGTCTAGTCTAGTCTCTAAGTTCGATCCAGGCGGGCGTGTGATCGCTTGGTTTTTCCTTGCCTCTTGGCACGCGGTCAATGCCGCTGTCTTTCAGACGGTCCGCTGCTTGCGCTGACAGAAGAAGATGGTCAATTCGGATGCCATTGTCTTTTTGCCATGCCCCGCGCTGGAAATCCCAATAACTATACATAGGGCCAACAGGGTTTATTTGCCTAATAGCATCCAGGTACCCGAGATTAATCAAAGACCTTAAGCGAGCGCGGCTTTCCGGCTGGGTTAGGGCATCCTCTGTCCATGCTGCGGGGTTATAACAATCCTCATCATGGGGGATTACATTATAATCACCAGCGAGGACAACGGGTTGCTCGGTCTCTAAAAGGCGCTTTGCATGGCTGATAAGGCGATCCATCCATTCAAGCTTATAATCGAACTTTGGCCCCGGGCGCGGGTTGCCGTTCGGAAGATAAATTGACGCGATCCGAACTCCCTTTATTGTTGCCTCTATATACCGGGCTTGCTCGTCGTCTAGGAAGGGTTCGCCGTTATGGCCCGGGAGCCCACGAAGAGTGTTTTCAATGGGGTGTTTTGAAATAAAGGCGACACCGTTAAAGGATTTTTGACCGTGTGTTTCAACGTGCCAGCCTTTTTCTTCGATTTCGAGCCGTGGGAAATTTTCATCAATACTTTTGATTTCTTGCAGGCAAGCGACATCGGGTGAAAATTCATCCAGCCATTCCAAAAGCCTTGGCAACCTTGCCTTGATGCCATTGATATTGAAGGTTGCTATTTTCATTGAAGAGACTCTTTAGCTTACTGTTTATATGGCGAATGAAGACCCGCAGCCACAGGATGAGCTTGCGTTTGGGTTAACCACTTGAAACGAAGCGCCGACCAAATCCTCAACAAAATCAACTTCTGAGCCGAACAAATAAAGCAGCGAGGTATTGTCAACCAGCATCGTCACACCGTCACGTTCAACGACAATGTCATCATTTTTCTGCTCTTCATCGAATTCAAAGCCGTATTGAAAGCCACTGCAGCCTCCACCAGATACGCTGAGGCGTAATTTAAGATTGTCATTGCCCTGTTGTTCGATAAGGGCGGCAACACGCTCGGCAGCTTTGGCGCTTAGGGAAACCGGGGAAGCTTGTTCAGACATGATATCACTCTCCATTTCAGACTGATTATATCGTATCAATGGCCAGAATGGTCAAGGGTATTTACGTTTATTTGAATTTAAATGGTATCGATCTTACGAATTCAGGAATGCCCTAGATCATCGAGGTTTTATTCGCCGGGGTGTAGAGCGGATGGGTCATATTATCTAAACGTTTGATATCATTAGACTCGCTGAAATCAAATGCGAGAATAAACATATCAAAGGTGTCGTTATCCTCTGATGCGGAAAACGGTAGGGATAGCGCTGTAAAGTTGAATGTAGATAAGCGCTGATCAAAATCGTGCGTCATCCGATAGAAGCTTGGCTTTGTTGTTGTTGCAACATCCTCAAGCATTTTTTTCAAAATATCACTGAGGTACGGGTTTTGCGTTGCAAGCAAATGATTGTTGCTGTTGGCAATCCCCAGAACTTCCATAACCGCGGTTCCCATAAGCCGTGTCTGATGCTTTTCAAGGCTTTCGCCAAGGGCAATAATAGCAAATTGAGGCAGGAAGTTTGAAAATAATTGCGGTCTGAAATTCCGCTTAAGCGGGAATTTGCGCCCGTCTGAAATATCAAGCCAATGATGGAGTGCCCGTGACTGGAATGGGGCACAAAATGCTGAGCTCTGAAGCTCGTGTATGTCAATGATTTCAAACATATAGAAATGTATAGTTAATTTTTCTGCCACATACAAATCATAAATTAATCTTTTGTTAATATGTGTGGCAAAATTTTGATTTTCAGGAATTTACACGATCGCCGCCTATGTAAATTTAAATATCTTCGACAAACTATTGCCCTTCCATCCTTCAATAGATATTGTGCGCTATTCGTTATTCATGAAAGATTTTTCAGGTTGGGTTTCGGTTTTCTTTCAGACTTTTGTCAGAGTCGAAATCGAAGCATCGAACTGGCATTATAGTTGGGAGAAAGTAATGGTTGAAACGGGCATGTCATATGAGGACACATTGGCACCGTATGCTTGTAAACCATCAGAAACTCGGGGGCGGATCGTTCCAGAACCAGAGGGCGTGGGGCGCAGTTGTTATCAACGTGACCGTGACCGGGTTATCCATTCTTCCAGTTTCAGGCGATTGAAACACAAAACACAGGTTTTCGTGTATCATGAAGGTGATCATTATCGTACACGCCTCACGCATTCGCTTGAGGTTGCTCAAATTGCCCGTTCAATTTGCCGGTCCATGCATCTGAATGAAGATTTGGGTGAGGCGCTTGCGCTTGCGCACGATCTTGGTCATCCTCCTTTCGGTCATGCGGGTGAGGAAATCCTCAATGAATGTATGGAAGAATATGAAGGTTTTGATCATAATGCGCAGGCTATTCGCTTACTCACCAGGGCCGAGCATCGCTATGCAGCTTTTCAAGGGTTGAACCTGACATGGGAAACGCTTGAAGGTCTTGCAAAGCACAATGGGCCGCTTGTGAAAGAGAAGATTGATCATAAAAACCCACCAGCAGAGCTTCCGTTTGGGCTGCGTGATTATTTGCCGGATAACGACCTGGAACTTCATACGTTTGCAAGTGCAGAAGCGCAGGTCGCTGCTATCGCGGATGATATTGCTTACTCAAGCCACGACCTTGATGATGGTTTACGCGCCAATATTTTCACACTCGATGAGCTTAAAACAATTCCAGTTGTTGCCAAGCTGATCGATGAAGTGAAATGGACATATCCGGATGCACCGCTTGACGTTACAATTCATGAGCTTGTGCGCCGTATGATCAACCGGATGGTTGGTGATCTTATGGTTGAAAGTAACCGCCGGATTGAGGAATTGAACCCTCAAAGCCCTGACGATATCAGACAAGCCGCGCAGCCTGTAATTTCCTTCGGTAAGGATATGCATGATGCTGTGATTGCGCTGAAGTCTTTCCTGTTCCAGAAAATGTACAGGCATTATCTTGTTAATAGAATGGCCAGTAAGGCAAAAAGAGTGGTCAAAGACCTATTTGACCTATATATCTCCGAGCCAGAATGTTTGCCCACTGAATGGAGCGCAAAAGCAGGCGAGGCGAATTCGCCTGAAACTGCAAGGGTTGTTGCCGATTTTATCGCCGGAATGACTGACAGATTTGCCTTCAGGGAACACGGAAAATTATTTGATCTATCAAGGGTATCCCTATGAATGTTTTCACCCACTTTCGTGGTGTCATTGATGAATTGTTGAATGAGCTGTCTGCGTGCGGTGATTTGCCTGCTGATCTGGACTTGAAAAATATATCAGTTGAGCCACCTCGCGATGCAAGCCACGGCGACATTGCAACCAATGCAGCGCTTGTTCTCTCGAAACAGGCTAAGCGTAAACCGCGCGATATTGCTGATTTGTTGAAGCCGCGTTTGGAAACGGTTGAGAGTATCGAAACGGTTGAGATTGCAGGGCCTGGGTTTATCAATATGCGTCTGGCGCCTGGTTTTTGGCAGCAGCAGGTGCAAACTATCCTCGCTGAGGGAACAGGGTTTGGTAACTCATCGGTTGGCGATAATACGCCAGTGAATGTTGAATATGTCTCCGCTAACCCAACAGGTCCGATGCATGTTGGTCATGTTCGCGGTGCAGTGTTCGGCGATGCGCTTGCTAATTTGCTGGAAAAAGCCGGGTTTGATGTCACAAAGGAATATGTGATTAATGACGCTGGTAGTCAGATTGATGTGCTCGCTAAATCAGCATATCTAAGATACCGCGAAGCATTTGGTGAGGATATCGGCGACATTCCTGAAGGCCTCTATCCTGGTGATTATCTAGTGCCTGTCGGTGAGATGCTTAAGGAAAAATACGGCGATAAATTCCTAAACGCAAATGAAAGTGAGTGGATACAGGCTATTCGCCTTGATGCGACGGACGCTATGATGGACCTTATCCGTGATGATCTTGGCGCCCTCGGTGTTAAGCATGACGTTTTCTTCTCAGAACGTACGCTTCATGAGAGCGGCCGTATTGATGATGTTGTTGAAACCCTTCGTGCAAAAGGTCACATCTACGAGGGCGTTTTAGAGCCTCCAAAGGGTAAGCTACCTGATGATTGGGAAGAACGGGAACAAACACTTTTCCGGGCAACCGACTTTGGTGACGATGTTGACCGAGCGCTAAAGAAATCAAATGGTGATTACACCTATTTTGGGGCGGATATTGCATACCATTATGATAAATATCAGCGCGGCTTTAAAAACATGATCAATGTCTGGGGCGCTGATCATGGGGGATACGTTAAACGTATGCAAGCTGCGGTTAAAGGCTTGGCAGAAGACGGTGAATTGGACGTGAAGCTTTGTCAGCTTGTGCGTCTTTTCCGTGATGGTGAACCCGTAAAAATGTCAAAGCGCGCAGGAACGTTTATCACACTTCGGGAGGTTGTTGACGAGGTTGGCCGCGATGTAACACGTTTCATTATGCTGACACGCAAAAACGATGCACCGCTTGATTTTGATTTCTCCAAAGTGATGGAGCAGTCAAAGGATAACCCTGTATTTTATGTTCAGTATGCGCATGCCCGGGTCTGTTCTGTCCTTAACCGCGCGAAAGACGCTTTCCCTGATATGGATACAAGTGATAGTGCGTTAGAGAGTGCGGACGTTTCGCGCCTTGTAAGCGAGGGTGAAATGATGATGATCAAGCAGTGCTGTGCTTGGCCGCGGATGGTTGAAGCGGCGGCAGAAGCCCATGAGCCGCACCGGATCGCATTCTTTCTTTATGATTTGGCGTCCGAATTCCATGCCTTCTGGAATAAAGGGAATGATGACCCGTCTTTACGCTTTATCATCGAGAATGACCCAGAGGTAACTAGGGCACGCTTGGCGCTTATTCGTTCCGTAGCGCTTGTTATTGCGAGCGGACTTGCTATTCTGGGTGTAGAGCCCATGAAGGAAATGCGGTAAAGTCAGTAAAAGCGCAAAGTGACTAAGCTTTTGCAATGATGCGATAGGGGAATTGGAAATATGTCTGATCGGGAAACACCTCCATGGTTACAGCCCGTACCTGAAGAAGAGGGCAGTGATGGTCTCTTTGGCGGGAAACTGGTTTTTGTGTTTGCTGGTGTTGCTGCCATCTTGGTTGTGGTGTTTATCGCTGCCATCTATGTTTTCGGGACATCGGATCAGGCGCAAAATGGACCGCGAATAATCACAGCCTCTGGTGATCCGATCAAGGAACGCCCAAGCGACCAAGGGGGAATGAATATCCCGCATCAGGACAAACAGGTTTTTGAACAGGGCGCAGGTAACCCGAATACATCTGCCGCTCAGTTGGGCGAACAGCCCGAACAACCAGTTGAAGAACTTCCAAAACTCGCAACCAATATTGACGAGGGTGAAGTTGATCAGGTCACAACAGACGCACAGAAAGCGTTGAATGATGTTTTGGCGGATGTGGAAGATGGTAATGACCAAGCTTCTTCTGAACCTGTTGCTACTCAATCAGCGCCTGAGAAAGTTGAGACCGCTAAGGTTGAAGTGCCAAAAATTACCTTGCCGAAAACAGTTACCGAAAAAGCGAAGGTAGAAGCGCAAAAAGGCGAGTTTGTTATTCAGCTTGGCGCATATGGCACTCGGGCAAGGGCGGAGCGGGCGTGGCCGGGATTGCGTCAGAAATATCGCCCTCAGCTCGGTGATCTATCACCGATTTATGAACCTGTTCAATCAGGAGGAAGGACGCTTTACCGCCTTCGTGCAGGTTGGCTTGCGACGCGTGCGGATAGTGACAAACTATGTTTGGCGTTGAAGGCCAAAGGGCAGGCTTGTATCGTGGTGAAACCATAACATGACAAAAAGACAGCCCGTAATTTTTGGCTGTGCAGGGTTAATCCTGACTGATGAGGAAATATCCTTCTTTAAGTCGGTTTTACCCGTTGGTTATATCCTTTTTGCACGTAATATTGATACGCCCGACCAGGTTAAGTTGCTGACAGATCAATTCCGGGAAATCTCTGGCGACAATACATTGGTTCTGATTGATCAGGAAGGCGGGCGCGTGCAGCGTATGAAGCCTCCGCATTGGTCGAACTATCCGACAGCACAGTTTTTTGGCCATATTTATCATGAAGACAAAGATCTGGCATGGGAAGCAGTTGCGCTCAATAGTCAGTTGATAGCACATGATTTGCTCAGTGTCGGGATTAATGTTGATTGTCTGCCTGTGCTCGATATTCCTGTTGAAGGTTCTGACCCGATCATCGGTGATCGTGCCTATGGATTGACGCCTGAGATTGTTGCTGATTTGGGTAGTGTTGCTGCAAACGCCTTGATGAATTCAGGTGTGCTTCCCGTTATCAAGCATATTCCGGGGCATGGCCGCGCGGATGTGGATAGCCATTTATCGCTTCCGACGGTCAATGTATCGCATTCAGACTTGTCCAATTTTGATTTCCAGCCATTTAAAAAAATGGCCCATATGCCGCTTGCAATGACCGCACATATCGTTTTCAGCGATATTGATGACACCGCGCCGGCAACACAGTCAAAGCGAATGATTGAAGATATCATCCGTGGAGAAATTGGCTTTAAAGGTGTGTTGATGTCTGATGATCTGTCGATGCAGGCCCTGAAAGGTAGTCTGGGCGAAAGAACAAGACGGACCTTTGCAGCAGGATGTGATTTAGCGCTTCATTGCAATGGCGATATGAGTGAAATGCAGGATGTTGCAAGCAATTTAAGTTCTGCAAGCGCAAATTTGGAAACCCGTTTAGGGGAAATGCTTTCGTCCTTGAATAGGGACGAAGGTCAAAATATAGATGAAATTAAAAATAAGTATAATCAAATAGTTAGTGGTTATAAATAAACGATAGCATGAAAGAAAAATAAGTGGGCGGATTTATTCAGGAAAAACTATTCCAACTCAGCATTATGGCACTTCCGTTTTTGCTTGCGGTCACAATGCGCGAAGCGGCTAAGGCCTATGTCGCACATTGGCTTGGCGACACGAGCCAGCGGGCCTCGGGGCGCCTGTCGCTTAACCCTCTCTCTCATGTGGATCCCGCCGGTACCATTGTAATTCCATTGATCATTTTTTTCCTCGGTGTTCCATTTTTAATTGGTCACGGCAAGCTTGTTCATATTCAAACCCATGGTTTTAAGAACATGAAACGGGATAATATACTGGCTGCACTGGCTGGTGTTTTTGGCAACCTCGTTATGGCGATATTCTGCGCCTATGTTTTTAGAATAGCTGTTTATTTTGGTGCGACTGGGCAGGATTGGATCCTTAACGCCATGTATTTTGGTGTTTTGTTGAATTGCGTATTCATTATTTTTTCTTTGCTTCCGATACCACCTACAGACGGATCAAAGGTAGTTGAACAATTTTTGCCATATGACATGTTGCAAAGTTACAGGTCTATTGCACCCTTTGGTTTTTTTATTATCATCGGGATTATTATGTTCGCGAGAGAAATTATTACCGTGCCTTCTGAATTCTTATCAAATTTGATTTTAGTTCTGGCAAACGTACCGATATAAGATTGATAAATGGAATTTGAAGAAGATATCGACCCGGTTCGCCCTGAGGGTGTTACATCTGATCCTGATCAGCTTGTGTTGCATATCGAGGGCTTTGAAGGGCCACTAGATGTATTGCTGACGCTTGCGCGCGCGCAGAAGGTTGATATTACGCAAATTTCCATCCTTGAACTGGTTGAACAATATCTTGAGTTTGTTGCAGCCGCGAAAAAGTTACGTCTTGAACTTGCGGCTGATTATCTGGTTATGGCGGCCTGGCTTGCCTACCTGAAATCCCGTCTTCTTCTGCCGAAAGAGGAAGAAGGGGATGAACCAAGTGCAGAAGAACTAGCCTTCAAACTGCAATTGCGCCTTCAGCGCCTGGAAGCGATGCGCGATGCTGGTGCCAGCCTTATGGGGCGGGACCGAATGGGCCGCGATGTGTTCGCGCGCGGTATGCCCGAGGGGCTTAAGGTTCTGAAGCATGCACAGTATGATACAACACTTTATGAACTCTTGCGGGCCTACGCAGATAATCGACAAAAGCATTCAATAACCGAAATTAAAATTGAGCGGCGCCCCGTGTATGCGCTTGAAGACGCATTAGAGCGGCTTTCGGGCTTAATAGGGGATCAGTTTACATGGGGGCAGTTATCGAATTTCCTGCCTGATGGGCTGAAAGATAAGGGCTTGCGGAAATCAGCGCTTGCAAGCATGTTTGCAGCCAGCCTTGAACTAGCGCGTCAAGGACAGGCAGAATTAAGACAAATGGAGACGTTTGGACCTATTTATCTTCGTGGTAAATCTGGTTCAGATCGGACGGACTAACGAATAAAACTAAAATAATAATAGAATAATGCATAACAATAATACGATTGACCAAATGGACGGGATCAAGGGTGTGGAAAACGAAAACGCACAATTTGATGAAACTACTGACAAGGCTGATGTTGCGAAACAAGTTGGGGACGACGAAGTTACTGATCTAGAGGGCGGTGAGCCTTCAAACATGATTGAACCGCGTGATCTTGAACATGAACGTATGATTGAAGCCATTTTGTTTGCGAGCGATACGCCTTTGTCTATCGCAGAGGTCGCAGAGCGTGTTCCTGATGGTATTGAAATCGACAAACATATCTTGGCACTGACGGAACGCTATAAAACCCGTGGGTTCCGGCTTGTGAAGGTTGCAGGTAAATATATGTTCCGAACTGCCGATGATTTGGCTTTTCTGCTTCGCAAGGATGTGGATGAAACCCGAAAATTATCAAAGGCGGGGACTGAAACCCTTGCGATTATTGCCTATCATCAGCCCGTTACCCGCACAGAAATCGAAGAAATCCGCGGTGTGACCATATCCAAAGGTACGCTCGATGTGTTGATGGAAGTTGGCTGGATTAAGGTTAAAGGTAGGCGGCAAACGCCCGGTCGGCCTGTTACCTATGGGACAACTGATGAATTTCTGATCCATTTCGGAATTGAAAGCACAAAAGACCTTCCTGGTGTTAAAGAACTGAAGGCATCTGGTCTGTTGGACAGTGTTGATGTTGCGCTTGATAAAATGGAAATGACATTTAAATCTGATACAGACGAAAATAGTGATCAGATTGACCTTGAGGAAGCAATCGCGCTTTCGGAACGAGAAGCAATCGACGCCGAAAAAGCAGCAGATGATTTTGGGGAAACTGATACTATAGGTGGCCAGCAGGAATTGTTGCTTGGCGGCGAATAAATCACATATTTGTCAATTTATAACGCTGTAATATTGATAGATTAGAGAACATCTATATATAGAGACACATATTTGGTCGATTGATGCCTCCCTGATGTGGGGAGCAGAATGTCCGAATTGAAGGAGTTGAAGACATGGGCGGTATTGGACCTTGGCAAATTATTATTGTTGCTGTTTTGGTAATCCTGTTGTTTGGACGCGGTAAAATTTCCCACCTTATGGGGGATGTTGCAAAGGGAATTACAAGCTTCAGAAAAGGTATGAAGGAAGGCGCGGAAGAGCTTTCTGACGAACCGAAGAACCTCAGCAACAATTCTACAATTGACGGCGAAGTTGTGAAATCAGAAGAAAAGTCTTCTGAAAAATCTGACGCATAATCGTTTATTCTCAGAAATAGGAAGCCGGTTTCATGTTTGATATCGGGGCTATGGAGCTTTTCATCATTGCGATTGTGGCCCTTATTGTTGTCGGGCCAAAAGATTTGCCGCGTTTGCTGAAAACTGTTGGTGGGTTTGTACGCAAGGCACGCGATATGGCTGCTGAGTTTCGCGCAGGTGTCGAAACACTTGCTGACGAGGTTGAGCGCGAAGTCGATCCGTTTCATGACTTGAAGAAACAAGAAGGCATAACGCCTGAAATGACAGCAGAAGATATTACCAACCACATCATGGGTAATCGTGCGTCAGAAATGGCAGAGCAGCAGAAATCAGACACAGCTAAGCCGGACGCGGTGCCCCCAAAAGAATCAGACAAGACTTCGAGTAATGGAGGCAATGATGCTTCCAACTGATCAAGAGGATACGATTAAGGCCCCTGATATTATCGATGATGATGAAGACCTTGATGAAGTAGAGGCAAGCCGTGCGCCGCTTTTGGAGCATTTGACCGAACTTAGATCAAGACTGATCAAAGTTATGCTTGGTATGCTGGTTACTTTCGGTATCGCACTTTATTTCTCTGACATTATTTTTAATGTTCTTGCAGCCCCCTATATGAATGCGCAGGAAGGTAACGAGCAAGCGCGGATGATCTTTACGGGCCTGATGGAACCCTTTGTCGTTCGTATCAAGGTTTCGCTTTATGCAGCGTTTATCGTAACTTTCCCGCTATTGGCGGTGCAGATATGGAAATTTGTTGCGCCCGGGCTTTATAAGAACGAGCAACGGGCCTTTCTGCCATTTTTAATCGCAACGCCGATGTTGTTCACTACGGGGGCCTGCCTCGCGTATTTTCTCGTCATTCCGTGGGCTTGGGAATTTTTGCTAAGTTTCGAACAAGTGGGACAGGCAGGCGCGATTGATATTGTCGCAGAAGCAAAGATCAATGAATATCTGTCGCTCATCATGCAGATGATTTTTGGTTTTGGTTTGGCATTTCTCTTGCCTGTTGCGCTTACATTGCTTGGCCGCGCAGGAATATTAACGGCAAATGGCCTGCGCGATAAACGTAGGTATGCGATTGTTCTGACGTTTGCTGCTGCCGCATTTTTAACTCCGCCAGACCCGGTTAGTCAGATCGCACTTGGCATTCCCATCCTCCTGTTATATGAGGTGTCCATTCTTCTTATTCAAACATTTGAAAAGAAACGACAGGAAGAGCTTGAAGCTGAATAAGCCGATATTTAATCGGCGTGTGCTTAGAATTAATTTATCAGGATCAGATTATGTTTGACCTTAAGTTTATCCGTGAAAATCCGGATGTTTTCGATATGGCGCTTAAGCGCCGCGGCGCTGATGCAATGGCGCAGGAAATTTTGGCTTTGGACCGTGAACATCGTTCTAAATCAACTGAGGCGCAAGAAGCTCAGGCACGCCGGAATGAAGCATCCAAGCTTATCGGAAAAGCGAAATCACAGGGTAACGAGGAAGAAGCCCAAGCCTTGATGGCGGAAGTTGCTGACCTGAAGGATAAACTTGCTGATTTTGCGGAACAAGAGCGTGAACTCGGTGAGAAATTGACAAACATTCTCATGAGCTTGCCTAATATGGTTTATGATGATGTTCCTGACGGTGCTGACGAAGACGATAATATCGAAGTCAGAACATGGGGCGCACCGAAAGCCTTCGATTTTGACGCCAAGGAGCATTTTGAACTTGGTGAAGCGTTGGGGCAGATGGATTTTGAGCGTGGTGCTAAACTTGCGGGATCCCGTTTTGTTGTCTTAAGCGGTGGTATCGCACGGCTTGAGCGAGCGCTGGGTCAATTTATGCTTGATCTTCATACCCGCGAGCATGGATACACAGAGGTTCTAACGCCAGCACTTGTGCGTGATGAAGCCATGTATGGCACAGGGCAATTACCAAAGTTTGCGGAAGATTCTTTCAAAACGACTGGTGAACATTGGCTGATCCCGACGGCCGAGGTAACGCTGACGAACCTGCACAGTGGTGAAATTCTGGATGAGGCCGATTTGCCAATTCGCTATGCCGCGCATTCTCAGTGTTTCCGCTCTGAAGCTGGCTCTGCTGGCCGTGACACACGCGGAATGATCCGTCAGCATCAGTTTGAAAAGGTTGAGATGGTCTCTATTACGACGCCAGAACAATCTGAGGAAGAATTGGAGCGGATGACTGGCTGCGCAGAGGAAATCCTGAAACGCCTTGGCATTGCCTTTAGAACAGTCAAGCTTTGTACTGGCGATATTGGCTTTGGTGCACGCCGTACCTATGACATTGAGGTATGGCTGCCGGGGCAGGGACGTTTCCGTGAAATTTCAAGCTGTAGTGTTTGCGGTGATTTTCAGGCGCGCCGGATGAAAACCCGTTGCCGCCCGAAAGGGGAAAAGCAGACAAGATTTGTGCATACCCTTAATGGGTCTGGCCTGGCGGTTGGTCGCACGTTGATCGCTGTTATGGAAAATTATCAGCAAGCTGACGGTTCGATCCGTGTTCCTGATGCCTTACAGCCATATATGGGCGGTATTGAAGTAATTAGTGAGTAAATAATAATGGCGATTTCGACAGCGCGAATTTTGATTTCCAACGATGACGGCATCCATGCACCCGGTATTCAGGTGCTTGAACGTATTGCCCGTGAACTCAGTGACGATGTTTGGGTGATTGCACCAGAAGAAGAGCAATCTGGTGCAGGCCATTCGCTTACGCTTACGAAGCCACTTCGTGTCCGTGAGGTTGGTGAAAAACGCTGGGCAGTTTCGGGCACTCCGACCGATTGTGTTATGATGGCCGTTAATCATATTATGAAGGATAATCTGCCAACGTTGATCCTGTCCGGTATTAACCGCGGAGGAAATCTGGCGGAAGATATTACATATTCAGGGACAGTATCGGTTGCGATGGAGGGAACGCTTGCAGGTATTCCATCAATCGCACTCAGCTTGTGTATTCGCCCTGAACAGCGCACCAAATGGGAAACAGCAGAGAAGTTTGCCCCAATTGTTCTTGAAAAGCTAATTCAGGAAGGTTGGGACAAGGATGTGCTGGTTAATGTAAACTTTCCGGCTTTTGTCCCCGATGAAATCAAAGGTATCAAGGTTACCGAACAAGGCCGCCGTGAGATGGTTGGAAACAATATTGAAGAACGCGTTGACCCGCGGGGCTTCAAATATTTCTGGTTTGGTCTTGGCCGTGAGGTTGGATTACCCGGCCATGAAACGGACATCAAAACAGTTCGTGAAAAATGGATTTCGGTTACGCCGCTTCATCTCGATCTGACGCATCATCAGACGCGCGAAAAGCTTGTTGATAAAATTGATATGTCTTTCGATTAGAATAGTGGCCAATTTAATTCACTATCTTGCTGACAGTTAAATTGTTGGTTATCTTCTATTTTATGAAGAAAGCTGAAAGCGTCAGAAACCGGAAAAGCTTATATTTTACCGCAGTTATAGGATTGCTGGCCCTAAGTGCTTGTGGGGGGAGCGGATATGTAGCGCCTGCGGATATCAAACCCGTATATGATATCCGAAATGCGCCGGTTCCGGTTCCATATCCTAATCGTAAGCCTGCGCGGTCCCGCGCCGCTGATCAGGCAAAGGCTTTAAATTCTGCTGGCGGAAGCGCGGTCGTGGAACGCGGTGATACGCTTTATGCTCTTTCACGCCGTTATGGTGTCCCTGTTCGCGACATCATACAAGCGAATGGCATTCGCCCACCGTATGCCCTTCAGGTTGGACAAGTGCTGGCTCTGCCATCCCTTACCCGTCATATCGTTCAGCGCGGTGAAACCGGCTATAGTATTTCAAGAAAATATAATGTCCGTGTTGATCGGCTGATGGCATTGAATAATATTCGGGCTCCTTTCACCCTTGCGGTTGGGCAAAGCTTGCGGCTGCCGGGACAGATTGAAACTGCGGCAAGACAAACCGTAAAGGTTGCGCAAAATAGTTCGAGGCAAGTTGTGAGGTCAGCAGTTCCATCAAGAACGCCTTCACCAAGGCCAAGCGTTCAACCCAATAGCCAACCACCAAAGGAACGGGTAACACGCGTTGCCCAACCCCCAAGAAAAACAATTAACCGTTTTACCTGGCCTGTAGAGGGTCAATTGGCTTCTCGTTTTGGCCCGAAGCAAGGGGGGTTACATAATGATGGGATCAATATTTTAGCCCGTCAGGGAACACCTGTTCGTGCAGCGGAAGACGGCGTTGTTGCCTATGCATCTAACGCGCTTGAAGGGTACGGGAACCTGCTTTTGATAAAGCATAGTGGCGGGTGGGTAACGGCGTATGCACACAATGAACGATTGTTGGTACGTGCGGGCGACAAAATCAAAGAAGGGCAGGTTATCGCCCGCGTTGGTGCGACAGGCGGCGTGAAACGTCCACAACTTCATTTTGAAATCAGAAAGGGTAGAAGGGCGCTTGACCCCCTTCAGTATTTATCGCGCCGTAGTGCAAATGTGATGCATCAGGAAAATCAGTTTAAAAGCTGATTTTTAAGGATTTTTTCCCTGCATAATCATTGAAAAACTGCCATGCGGTTCGACCAGACCTTGATCCCCTAGTCTTTGACCATTCCAGGGCCTCTGCTTCCCATTCGCTCTGATCTGCTTGGATATTGAAAGCGCCGAAATAGCCATCGATCATGCTCAGATATTCGGCTTGGTCACATGGGTGAAAGCCTAACCACAAACCAAATCGGTCAGAAAGCGCGATGACTTCGTCCATTGCCTCATTGGGGTTGATGCCTGTTGCGCTTTCCTGATCCATCATTGCACGCGGTAATAAGTGCCTTCGGTTTGATGTTGCGTAAAAAATAACGTTTTCTGGGCGGCCTTCTAATCCTCCCTCCAAGACAGATTTCAGGGCTTTAAAGTCACGGTCAGGCCGATTGAAAGAAAGATCATCGCAGAAAACGATATAATAACCCTCCGCAGACTTGATCATATTGAGCAAACTTGGAAGGCGGATAATATCTTCGCGGTGAATTTCAACAAGCTTAAGGTCAGAGTTTCCTGAATTCACAAGGTCTTTGAAGATGGATTTGACAAGGGTACTTTTCCCCATACCGCGTGCGCCCCATAAAAGGGCATTATTGGCGTTAAAGCCTTCTGCGAATCGTTTTGTATTCGCGAATAATGTTTCCCGCGCGCGGTCAATTCCCTTCAATAGCGATAGATCAGGGCATGCCAGCCGCTCTATTGGTAAAAGGCTGTTTTCTGTAGCATCAAAAACAAAGCAATTTGATGAACTTTGAGGCATAGGAGCGGGCGTGGTAAGAGAGCGTTGAGCTTGGTTTTCTGCAACTTTTTCAAGGCTTGCGGCAATACGTTCAAGGGTTTTGACTAAATTTTCATCCATATCGTTCACTTGTAAGCTCTTCATATGTTTCCTATTTAGGTTTCTAGCATGGATGTTTGTTCAATGCCTGAAAAATCTAAGCCGCGGCTTTTAAGTGCTGTTGCATCAGAATTTCACTATGCTTTGTTGCATTTGGAAGCAATAGAGCTATAGTCCCGGCAATGAATTTATATGCGCAAAGGTTTTACATTTTGCGCCACTAAGAATGATAAGGATTTGACGATTATGTTTTCTTCACCAGTTTATGCACAAGCAGCAGGCGCAGCACCAGCAGGTGGCGGACTTATTGATTTCTTGCCGATCGTTTTGATCGTTGTTGTTTTCTGGTTTTTGATCATTCGCCCGCAATCAAAGAAAATGAAAGAACACCGCGAAATGGTAAACAATGTTCGCCGCGGTGATACGGTTGTTACAAACGGTGGCCTTGTTGGTAAAGTTGCCAAGGTAAAAGAAGACAGTAATGAGCTTGAGATTGATATTGCTGAAGGCGTACGCGTGAAAGTGATTAAAAGTATGCTTTCTGATGTTCGTGTCAAAGGCGAACCAGTGAAAGCTGACGATAGCAAGTAATCTCAAATGTATCCTGTGCCGCGTTTCGTTAGTGCGGCATTTGTGTTTCAGTATTTTAGTCCGCAGGGACCTTATGTAAGGGGAATGGCATGTTAAACTTCCCAACATGGAAAAAATTGATGGTCGCGTTCGTATGCCTGATGGGCATATTAACTGCGATGCCAAACTTTTTAAGCGAAGAACAGCGCAATAATTTACCGGGTTTCCTGCCGAGCCAGTCCTTAAGTCTTGGGCTTGACCTTAGGGGTGGCCTTCACATGTTAATCGAAGCCGAAACCTCAGAGGTTATTGAAGCACGGTTAAATAATTTGGTCGACCAAATAAATGGTATCCGCCGTGAGGTCCGTGGCCTAAACTTTAGAAATATCAGAAATGATGGCAATTCAGTTGTTTTTGAAGTGACCAGTCCTGATATGATCGAACTGGCTCAGACCGAGCTTAAAGCCATCACGGAGCCAAGCGGCGTAAACCCGCTTGCGGCGGGAAATATTCAGGAATTTACCCTAGAGCGCGATGAAACGCAGTTCCGCCTAACACTGACAGAGCAGGGAATTCGCAAGCAGCAGCAGGAAGCGATCGCACGCTCAATGGAAGTGATAAGAAAGCGCGTGGACCCGGACGGGGTAAAAGAAATTACACTTCAGGCTGAGGGCGCTGACAGGTTCATTCTTCAGATACCGGGAGCTAATGATCCGGAGAAATATCTTCCTATAATTAATAAAACGGCAAAGCTTGGGTTTCATGAGGTTGATTTGAATGTCTCACCTGAAGATGTTGCCAAAGGCCGGGTTCGATCACGACAAGCGATTTATCCTTTGAAGGAAGGCGGACAAATGGTGGTTAACAAACGACCACTGATTTCTGGTGAAGATTTACTCGATGCCAAGCCTGCATTTGATGAAAGAGGACAGCCTTCGGTGTCCTTTACCTTTAATACGCGTGCGTCTAAAGCCTTTGGTGATTTTACCCGTGATAACGTTGGTCGCCCATTTGCGATTGTACTTGATGAAATCATTATCAGCGCACCGCGAATTATTAGTCCAATTCTTGGTGGTTCCGGTCAAATAACCAATATGGGAACTACTGCTGATGCAACAGAATTGGCAACACTCCTGAAATCTGGCGCTTTGCCTGTAAAGTTGACGGTCGCTTCATATGGAGCAGTAAGCGCTGATTTAGGTGCTGATTCTGTCGCCGCTGGAGAGTTGGCCGCAGCTATCGGTTTTGTTGCGGTAATCATTTATATGATCCTGAGTTACGGTAAGTTTGGTCTTGCTGCCAATGTGGCGCTGATAACAAATCTAGTTTTAATTACAGGCGCACTGAGCTTGTTTCAGGCAACGCTCACCCTTCCGGGTATCGCCGGGATTGTTCTGACGATTGGTATGGCGGTTGACGCGAACGTTTTGATCTTTGAACGTATAAGGGAAGAACAGCGTGCTGGTCGAAACCCATTCCGCGCGATGGAAGAGGGTTATGGACAGGCATTTTCTACCATTATGGACGCTAATATTACGACCTTTATTGCGGCGGCAATTCTTTACCTTTTGGGCTCTGGCCCCGTTCAGGGCTTCGCGGTAACGCTCGCGATCGGGATTTTGACCTCAATGTTCACGGCTGTTGTTTTAACGCGCCTAATTCTTTCAAGCTGGTTACGTCGGGCAAAGCCTGACGTGTTACCAATATAAGGAGGGATGGCTCATGTTGTTACGCCTCGTCCCACAAAAAACTGAAATTAACTTTCTTGGATTTCGTAAAATTGCGATTGCCCTATCTGCTTTGTTGATTGTTGCCAGTATGGCGCTCTTTGCCATCAATAGCCTTAATTATGGCATTGATTTCAAAGGCGGTATTAAGCTTGAGATTGGAACGCAGGGTGAACCTGTTGATTTCGATACTGTTAGAAGCTCTTTGAATGGACTTAACCTCGGTGAGATAGCAGTCCAAGGCTATGGTGGCCCTGATAAAGCGCTAATCCGTGTTGAGCGTCAACCGGGCGGCAATGAAGAACAAAATGCCGCTATGGAGCAGGTACGTCAAAAACTTAGTGAGATCATTGAAGGTGTTGAGTTTCGTGATCAGGCGGTTATTGGCCCCAAAGTTTCAGGTGAGTTAAAACAGGACGGTACCATTGCGGTTAGCGTTGCTGTTCTGTTGGTTCTTGTCTACATCTGGTTCCGGTTTGAATGGCAATTTGGTCTGGGTGCGGTGATTGCGCTTGTTCATGATGTTCTTTTAACAATCGGGTTTTTCGCAATTACACGGCTTGAGTTTAACCTCTCTATTATTGCGGCCCTGTTGACGATTGTAGGATACTCACTCAATGATACCGTTGTGGTATATGACCGTGTGCGTGAAAATATTCGCAAATATCGCAAGAAACCGATGGAAGAGGTTTTAAACTTCTCGCTTAACCAAACGCTCAGCCGGACGGTGATGACATCGGTGACGACCTTGCTTGCCCTTGTTGCACTCTATGTATTCGGCGGGCCTGTAATACAAGGCTTTACTGCGGCTATGATCTGGGGCGTTGTTATCGGTACCTACAGTTCGATCTTTATCGCGTCCCCTGTGCTGTTGATTTTTAAACTAAGGCCAGAGGCATTGCTACGTGATGAAAGCGATGACAACGACCCAACGGTTGATAAATCACGCCCGACACCGTTTGATCAGATGTAATCAGGAAAACCGAGCATACTATGGGTGAGAAAATCCAATCAGGCGGTATTACGATTGAACAACAATCCAGTGAAGAACTTTTGCTGGTGGATGGTTATGGGGGCGGTGGCTTTCGCCTGATGGGAAGACGGTTTGAAGGTGGCATTATTCTGCTGCCTTCAGGGGTATATCCGATTAATGCCACATCTCTGGATCTGCTTGAAGAGGCCGATTTTGAACGTGCCTTTCATGCGGATGAAAAACCGGAATTGATTTTGATCGGAACCGGATCTTCGATGCAATTGTTACCCAAAAAAATCAAAGACCATTTGTCTGAAAACAGTTTGGGCTTTGATATCATGGACACAGGTGCTGCGGCGCGAACATATAATGTGTTGATGATGGAAAACCGCAGGGTTGCCGCACTTCTGTTGCCTGTCGAATAAATCAGGCCGCAGATTGCGATAAGCTGAAAAATCAACAAGTTACCTATAATGCGGCGAACCGTTCGTCGCATTTTTTTGTCATTTCATCCCTCAGAAAAGCAATTTGCCGCATCCATTTCTCTAATGGTCGAAGAATGGTTTTAAAATCTTATTTTTGGTCCAATATGTATTTCAGCCGGACAGAAATTTTGAGTAGCCATACAGTTATTTGAATGTTCCTGAGCCCGAGCCGACAGTGAGTGAATAAATATATAAGCCCCGCATATTTGTATGCATGTGTTTGCAAAAGAAGATATAAAATAATAGTCTCAACGGACCATAAGGGGCAGGAGAAAGAGCATGACAAAAACCGATACGATCCTGAATAAAGACCTGAAACAAGAATTGAAGAAGGCCATGTTAACCGCAAGTGTTTCCATGTTTGCCTTCACAAGTGCCGCATGTGCCAATTCATCATATGCTTCCCCTTATAACGGTTTTCAGGATGCTGACGCAGCTCCAGCAGTTGAGGAAAAAGAGAAATCGAAAGAGAAACGCCGGATTAAAGTTATCAGCAATGGAAAGAAAGTAATCACATCCAACGATGATAATGTGCTGATCGTAGACGATGGAAATGGTGGCAAAACAGAGATTATCCTCGACGGTAAAGCGGTCAATGTTGGTAATGGATTTGCCTATGAAATCAAAGACGGCAAGAAAATTATCTTCAAAGGGAAAGACGGCGAAGATAGTGCTCGTTTTTATGTAAACGTTGCGCGTGCAAATGAAGAAGCGCTCAAGGAAGTAACACGTGAACTTGAGCGTGTTGAGCAAGAAATGGCCAGTGCGGACACTGAACTCGAACGAGAAGCGTTAGAAAGCGCGCGTGGTAGCCTCAAGGAAGCGATTGAGGATATGAAAGAGCGTCGCCATGATATTGTTGAATTTCGCGCCAATGTGTTCGAATGGGAACAGGACAGAAAAGAAGCCATCAAAGACGCCTTGAAGCAATTAAAGGAAAATGAAAAAGAGCTTGGGCACGCACGGATAATAATGCTGGAAGAACTTGCGGATGCAAGAGTTGATATCGAAGAAGCCTTTGAAGATATGGACTTTGAATTTGACTTCGATTTCGACTTTGATGAGTTGGATATTGAAGTTATTGACGAAAGCGATTTGAAAGATATTGAGAAAATTCGAATCCGGGCGATCACAAAAGCCCGAGATAATCTCGATAACCTTGAAAAACGGCACCTGAAAAAGTTGAAACGATCTGAGGAGCGTCTTAAGCGTCAGCAAGACCGTTTAGCCCGTGAACTAGAGCGCAGTAAAGAGCGCGAAGAAGCGCTTCGCAAAGAGCGTGAGGCATTAGAGAAGAAAATCAAAGAGCAACAAGAAGCCGAAGAAGAAAACGACGATAATCAAAAATAAGCTTTGGTTTATTTTGCATGATACTGAGGGGTGGAAGAGGCCATCCCTTAGTGTGTTTGGATGATCTAGGGTAAAACAATAACAAAAGTTTACTTGCGAAATATGTAATTATGTAGCATTATGCACCATAGAAAACGCATCCCGAGCACTTAAGCGAGGATTTTGGGGCGAGTAATGAAAAACTCAATTCGACATACAATGATGATTACTGCGGCTGTTTCTGCCGCGTCGATCGTTTATGCCGATGATGATGTCGCTCCCTTGGATGGGATTTCTTCGATCGTTCTTGAGATAGGACGAAGCGCATCAAACACGAGCGATGTGACAGATATCAGCACAACTGACCATGATACAGATGGTTCCTGTAGCCTTGTATCACCTAAAGCTTTAGAAGCCCGTGTGGCAGGTGTTGGTATGTTCCTTGATAGCGTCCAAAACCGTGTCCCGGCGATGGATGGTTCTCAGGTTGTTGAGGAATTTGTTACGCGCGATCAGAATATGTCCGAGCAGATTTCTGATATTGAATATAAGTTTGCTGCTCAACTTCAGCAGCAAATAGCTATTCTTGATGCCGAGAACGCTGAATTAAAAGCGCGTTTGAATGAATTACAGTCCGCTAACGCTAATAGGCCTGCCGATACTGCTGGTGACGCTGAGGCGATGCAGGCGATCAAAAATGCTGAGCAGGCACTGGCTGCAGCGCGTGCCGCAATTGGCGGCAAATAACTTCTCCTACAATTGAATTTTTATTTGGCTAAGCAAATTTGTGCGGCCTGTTTACTCGTATTTTTGCTATTTTATTCGTTTCGATAAATAAAATTTCAAAAAATACTCTTTTATTGTAATTCTATTAAGTGTAATGCATTCAAAACTACACTTTTATCACTCAAGGTTTTTAGCAATGTCCCAGAATGACACCCGTAATGAGTTTTATCGTATCCGACGCCTTCCGCCTTATTTGTTTGCAGAAGTTAATCAGATCAAGGCAGCAGCTAGAGCCCGCGGCGAAGATATTATTGACCTTGGGATGGGAAACCCCGATCTGCCAACGCCGCAGCATATCATCGATAAGCTAAAGGAAACGGTTGATGATAAACGGGCACATCGATATTCGATGTCCAAGGGAATACCGGGACTGAGGAAAGCTCTGGCGTCATATTATGACCGTCGGTTTAATGTGACCATAGACCCAGATACTGAGGCCGTTGTGACCTTGGGATCAAAAGAGGGCCTTGCAAACCTTGCGCAAGCTATAACAGCGCCGGGTGATGTGATTTTGTCTCCAAACCCAAGTTACCCGATCCATCCGTACGGATTTATGATCGCAGGCGCATCCGTGCGCCACATGCCGATGGGGCCGGGGGCTGACTTTATGAAAGAGCTTGCGCACGCAGTGCAGCATAGCGTTCCGACGCCAAGTGCTGTAATTCTGAATTACCCGTCGAACCCAACAGCGGAAGTTGTTGACCTCGACTTTTACCGAGAAGTTGTGGACTTTTGCAGAAAACGCGGTATCTGGATTTTGTCTGATCTTGCGTACGCAGAGATTTATTTTGATGGCAATCCACCACCGTCAATTCTGGAGATACCAGAGGCGCGTGAAATCGCGGTCGAGTTTACTTCCATGTCTAAAACATATTCCATGGCCGGTTGGCGTGTTGGTTTTGCTGTAGGCAATAAAACGCTGATTGAGGCTTTGACACGCGTGAAAAGTTATCTGGATTACGGCGCGTTTACCCCCATTCAGGTTGCTGCCGCTGCGGCCCTGAATGGCCCTCAGGACTGTGTAGAGGAACACCGTCAAATCTATCAGAAGCGCCGCGATATTTTGATCGAAGGGCTTGCGGCTGCCGGGTGGCAGGTGCCAAGCCCGAAGGCAACCATGTTTGCATGGGCGCCAATTCCTGAGGAATTTAGGGAAATGGGGTCGATGGAATTTTCTAAGCTGCTTCTGGAAAACGCAGAGGTTGCGGTTTCACCCGGAGTAGGCTTCGGTGAGTACGGTGAAGGTTTTGTTCGGATTGCCCTTGTGGAAAACGAACAACGTATCCGACAAGCCGTTCGGAACATTAAAAAGTTTATGGCAAATAAGGATCAGCATATTGCGGCGTGGCGCAATAAGCAGGACTGAAACCACAAAACGAAACTTCAAAATTTTATAAATAAGGTTGAAACAGATGATGAAAGCTTCATCTTCTCCATTAAGAACTGGCCCGTTAAGAATTGGTATTGCAGGCCTTGGAACCGTCGGTGTGGGCGTGATCAAAATCCTTGAAGAGCGCAAGGATATACTATCAGCGCATACCGGGCAGGCGCTCGAAATCACAACTGTTTCCGCTCGCGATCGCCGCAGAGATCGCGGCGTTGACCTAAGCGGCTATGATTGGTGCGATAATACTGTCGAGCTTGCTGAGCGCGATAATGTTGACATGGTAATCGAACTTATCGGCGGTAGCGATGGCCCTGCTTATGCGCTTGCGAAGGAAACGCTCAAGCGCGGTAAAGCATTTATCACTGCGAATAAAGCGCTTGTTGCGGTTCATGGGCGGGAGCTTGCTGAACTTGCGGAAGCGAATAATGCTTATCTTCGCTTTGAGGCGGCTGTTGCTGGCGGTATTCCAATCATTAAAGCCTTGCGTGAAGGTCTGATCGGAAATGAAATTTCGAGCATTCAGGGCATTTTAAACGGTACCTGTAACTATATCCTGACCCGCATGGAAAACGAAGGGTTGGATTTTGACGTTATCCTGGAAGAAGCTCAAAAAATAGGATATGCGGAAGCCGACCCTACGTTTGACATCGAAGGCATCGATACCGCGCATAAAACAGCGATATTAGCTGCCCTGGCATATGGGTACGCCCCAGATATCACGAACCTACCCACCGAGGGGATAACGAAAATCGGTACAGTCGATATCGATTATGCTCGTCAGCTTGGCTACAGGATCAAGTTGTTAGGGATCGCACGGAAATCCGAAAAGGGTATTGAAACAAGGGTGTATCCCGCAATGGTTCCGCTGGATAGTGCAATTGCAAAGGTGGCAGGCGCAACAAATGCAGTTGTTGTTGAGGGTTCATATGTCGGGCAAACAGTTTATGAGGGCGCAGGCGCTGGCGAAGGTCCCACAGCATCAGCAGTGGTTGCTGATATTATGGATGTGGTCCGGGGTAACGCAGGCCCTGTGTTTGGACTGCCATCCCATACGCTTGCGCAATCGGATTCGGTTTCAGAAAATGACTATAGCGGTACTTTTTATGTTCGCTTGCGGGTTGATGATGAACCTGGGGTAATGGCCCACATCACAGCAGTATTAGCTGAAGAAAAAGTCTCGATCGGTAGCCTTCTTCAGCTTGGCAGCGCTGTCAGTGGAGGGGTCTATATTGTTATGACGACCCACGTAACTTCAGAAGATTCTATTCTTGCTGCACTCAAGCATTTCACTGAGCTGGAATGTGTGCTAGAGACCCCAACAATGCTTAGAATTGAAGCTTGTTGACAAGGAGCAAACAAGATGGCGTCAAACGATCTAGACCGGCAATTAGTGATCGAGATGGTTCGTGTAACCGAAGCGGGGGCAATCGCTTCAAGTGACTGGACTGGCCGCGGTGATGAAAAGGCTGCGGATGCGGCAGCTGTGAAGGCAATCCGCGAGGCACTGAATAACCTTCCCATCGACGGTACTGTCGTTATCGGAGAAGGCGAACGTGATGAAGCTCCTATGCTTTACATCGGTGAAAAAGTTGGTAGCGGTGGCCGCACCGCTGATATCGCGCTTGATCCGCTAGAGGGGACAACGCTCTGTGCGAAGGCAATGCCAAACTCGCTTGCTGTTGTTGCGATCTCCGTTGAAGGTGGCTTGTTGAATGCCCCTGACGTTTATATGGATAAAATTGCTGTTGGCGGCGGCTTGCCGGACGGTGTGGTAGACCTTGATAAGTCTATCAAGGAAAATATTGAAAGTTTGGCACAAGCAAAAGGCAAGGAAGCTAAAGACATTATGGTCTGCGTTCTTGACCGTCCGCGGCATAGCCAGATTATTGCTGAACTGCGTGAACTTGGTTGCGGTGTTACGCTTATTGGTGACGGCGATATCGCGGGTGTTATAGCAACAACTGACCCAAAAACCGGCATTGATATGTATGTTGGATCTGGGGGAGCGCCAGAGGGTGTTCTTGCGTCTGCAGCACTTCGTTGTATTGGCGGTCAGATGCAAGGTCGTTTGCTTTTCAGAAACGATGATGAAAAAGCCCGTGCCCGTAAGTGGGGCATAGAAGACCTTGACCGTAAGTATGACATGAATGAAATGGCGTCAGGTGACGTTATTTTCTCTGCTACAGGTGTTACAGATGGATCGCTTCTTGAGGGCGTTCACAATACACCAAATGGTATTACAACTGAGACACTTGTTATGCGTTCTGCGACAAAGACAGTTCGCCGCGTTCACACCATTCATGGCCATAAAGACAACATCGGTTAAATGTGACACAGGCACCGATACATGACGAAAAAGGTATGGCGGACCCTGTTCTTGGGGTGCGCCATTCTATTTTAGGGCAGGCGTGGCAGTTACGCCCGTATTCAGAGCGTCTGGCCCGCGCAATCGCTGATAATTTGAATGTAAGTCCGATAATTGGTCAGCTTATTAATGCGCGCGGTATTGGTATTGAGAATGCCCCTTCTTATTTCGCACCCTCCCTAAAGGAAATGATGCCTGACCCTTCTATTATCCTTGATATGGATAAAGGGGTAGGGCGGATAATTCGTGCAATCCATCAGGGTGAAAAGATCGCTGTTTTTGGTGATTATGATGTGGACGGTGCTACATCAAGCGCGATTTTTGTTCGGTTTTTTGAGGCGATTGGTATTCCCGTTCATATCTACATCCCCGATCGTATGATTGAGGGGTATGGCCCGAACGCTAACGCCATGAATAGCCTGCGCGCTCGCGGTATCGACCTTGTTGTTACAGTGGACTGTGGCACTTTATCTTTTGAACCCCTAAAAGTTGCTAAGAATATTGGCCTCGATGTTATCGTCGTTGACCACCATAAAGCCGAACCTGAATTGCCTGTGGCAGTTGCCGTTATAAACCCAAATAGGCTTGACGACGAAAGTGATTTGGGGCAGTTGGCGGCGGTTGGCGTTACATTCCTGTTTTTGGTTGCGATTAACCGAGCCCTTAGAGAGGCCGGTTTTTACGGCGACAAAGTTAGGGAGCCTAATCTTGTTGGCTTCTTGGATATTGTGGCTTTGGGAACGATTTGTGACGTAGTGCCGCTTACGGGACTAAACAGGGCCTATGTTACGCAGGGCCTGAAGGTTATGGCTGCGCGCCGTAATGTGGGGCTAACAGCGCTCGCTGATGTTGGTCGTATTTCGGAAGCCCCAAATACCTATCATGCTGGCTTTATATTGGGACCGCGGGTGAATGCAGGAGGGCGAGTTGGCGAATCTGGTCTCGGTGCACGTTTGCTAACAACCCATGATCCTATCGAAGCGAGAGAGATTGCGGATAGATTAGATACATACAATAGCGAGCGACGCGCCATCGAAGCCGATGTCTTAAAGGAAGCACTAGCGCAGGCTGAGGCAAAGATCGGTATCGATGGTCAGCATGATACACTGGTGTTTGTCGCTGGTGAAGGCTGGCACGCAGGGGTGATAGGCATTGTTGCCAGCCGTTTGAAGGATAAATATGGCCTTCCAACCTTTGTCCTCGCGCTGGAAGATGGGGAAGGAAAGGGCTCTGGGCGCTCTATCAGCGGTGTTGATATGGGGGCTGCTGTGATAGAGGCTGTGCAGGCTGGCCTCCTTATCAAAGGGGGTGGTCATTCAATGGCAGCGGGCCTGAGTGTCGCCAGTGACAAATTAGACGAACTGGAAACCTTTCTGCGCGACTATATGGCAAAAAGCGTTCAGGTAGCCAGCAGTTCCAAATCGCTTAAGGTTGACGGCATTATCGCAATGACTGGGGCAACACCAGCCCTGCTTGATGAAATTGAACGCGTTGGCCCCTTTGGTATGGGAAATCCTGGGCCCAGATTTATCATCCCTGAGGTGACACTTGTAAAAGCGGACAGGGTGGGGGAAAATCATCTGCGCTGTATTTTTAAATCCAAAGATGGGTCTTCCATGAAGGTTATGGCTTTCAGGCAGGCCGATGAAGACTTGGGCAATATCATGCGAACGGGCATTGGCAGGCAGTTTCACATAGCTGGTAAGCTTAAGAAGGATATGTGGACGGGTAGGCCTAAGGTCGAGATGACGCTGGATGACGCCAGCCTGATCGGACCTGGTTAGAGAATTTTTTGATTTTTATTTCTGTATGTATTTGATTTTGAATAGGCTGATTTATCATTTTTATGATGACCGTTTGACAGATACTCTTTATCCGTGTAAATAGCTGCGCGTTATGTTTGTACATTTTGACATAAGATCGAATAATTCTACTTCCGCGGATTTTTGTAATTCGACGGAACGTTTTCTTATGTGATTTTGGCGTAGCATGAATTCTTTTTATTTAGCGCCTGTTTGAGGCGCTTTTTTTTATCTCTTCAAATGGGCAGGTCTATAGCATTGGGGAGATATAATAATGATGAAATTTCCTGAAATTACCCATATTAGCCAAGTTCTTGGTGCAATCGAAGGCAAAGACGAGTTCTTCCATAGTGAAGGAAGCCCGCACTTTGATCTTGTTGATTATCATCTTATGGATTCGCATACCTTTAAGGATGATGACCTTTTAGTTGCTGCTCTACGCCGCGAATGTCGTGGCCTCTTATTTCATAAGGATGGAACAGTGGCGCGTCGTGCATTCCATAAGTTTTTCAATGTTGGGGAGACTGATGAAACAAGCTTAGATGTACTTGATCTGACACAACCCCATATAGTTCTTGAAAAACTGGATGGTTCCATGATTGCTCCTTTTATTTCCAAGCTGGATAATCGGGTCTATTGGGCAAGTATGCGCGGTTCAGAAGATTATCATTTGATGTTGAAAGCGCGTTATGATGGTACCGCTTACGAGCAGATGATCATTGACCTTGCAGCGCGGGGTTTGACCGCCATTTTTGAATATTGCTCAACCGAGAATCGGATTGTTGTAGAATACCCGGAACCGACTTTGACATTACTTGCGATCAGGGGCGCTGAAACTGGAATTTATAGCAGCCGCCCTGATTTGGAAGCCATTGCTTCGGAGTATGATGTTCCATTTGTTAAGCCATTGGCGCACAGTGCTGATACTATAGAGGCTTTGTTTGAGGAAATCAGGTTTCTGAAAAACATTGAAGGCGGCGTCGTCTGGTTTGAAAATGGTGTTCTCGCGAAGCTGAAAGGCGAATGGTATCTGCATCTCCATAAGGTCCTATCCTATTTCAAATTTGAAAAGGATATTGCTTGGATTATTTTGAAAGGCGATCAAGATGACCTATTGGGTATTTTATCAGACGAACGTCGTAACAAACTGATTACTTATCAGGACGCTTTGATAGATAATCTGAAGAGGGTGGCCAATGAGTGCGAGGCTTTAGCCCAAATAATTATGGCTAAAGGACTGAGTCGAAAAGATTTTGCTCTATCGTCTCAGAAGGTTGCTCCATCAGTAAAATCTATATTTTTCAAGAATTTCGATAATCTAGAAAATACAGATTTTGTTAAAAGTATGTTTGAAATGGCGCTTACCAACACTGGCAACCAATCTAAGTGGTCAGAATTTAAAGCAAGTTTAGATATCGATATTCTTTGGGAAGTCGAAGACCTGTAGGGTGTTGCCCCCGCGACTATTGGGGGCAACGTTCTTTATGTGGTATCAATTCAGTATGCCTCATTTATTGTGTTAAATTAACTTAATGTCATAAAAATATAAAAAGAGGTTGACCGGAGCGAAGTGGATGGGTATCTAAGCCTCCGTTGATGACGTTGCCGAAGGGTAGCGCTTCAAGAACAGGATGGCCCCTTCGTCTAGCGGTTAGGACGCGGCCCTTTCACGGCTGAAACACGGGTTCGATTCCCGTAGGGGTCACCATTCTTGAAAATATCAACAGCCTCTTTTTAGATGGCCCCTTCGTCTAGCGGTTAGGACGCGGCCCTTTCACGGCTGAAACACGGGTTCGATTCCCGTAGGGGTCACCACTTCCTTTAAGTGCGATTTTTCCTGTAGCGTTTAGCAGCCTTCAAAAAACCATTGAAGATTTGTTTATAAGGTCCATGGGCGTTTACGCGCCATTCAGGATGCCATTGCACACCGAGGCCAAAATCATGGCTATCTTCGTGGGTATCATAAACGCTTAGGGCTTCAACGGTATCATCATCTGCAATTGCTTCGACCTTCAAGCCGGGGGCAATATCCTTTACGCCTTGTCCGTGCAGCGAATTGACCATGATCTCGCTCTGTGCAGTGAGTTTGCATAAAAGGCCGTCGCTCGCCAAGCTTACGCTATGGCTGAGGCCATATTGCTTTTCAATGGGGTCGTGCAGGTTTTCGCGGTGATCGAAACGCCCGTCAATTTCATGAAGGCGGGGGTGCAGCGTACCGCCCATCGCGACATTCAATTCTTGAAATCCTCGACAAATAGCAAGGAAGGGTGCTTTCTTCTTAATGATTGCACGTATTAGGCTAAGGGATGTGGCATCTCTTAACGGGTCTTGGTTTTCCCCAATAGGCGCGGGTGGTTCGCCGTAATGATGTCGTTCGATGTTGCTGTAACTACCAGGGATCAGGAAACCATCGAATATGGAAAACAAGTCTTCATGTTCAAGCGGCTTTTTACTGGATGGAATGAGTAACGGCGTGCATTTACCTGTTTTCTGAAGCGCCTTAATGTATTTGTGCCCAACCTGATGGTAACGATGTAATCCGATCATTTTGGTGTCACATATAACCCCGATAACTGGTTTCATTGTGTGCTCCTGCTTATCGATAGTATTTAGCGATGTTAATCACACTTAGTCTTGTAACAAGATATGATGGTCTTATGATAATGAAAATATTGTTAAGGGGGCTGTTACAATATGCGGGTACGGGATCGATACCATAATGACCGACGTGTTAGTAGCGATGCATGGCAGGCAAATAGTTTACCAACTGGGTTTTTAAGGCTTGAAGGGGCGGTAAAGGCGCATGTTTGTATTATCGGTGCTGGCTTTGCTGGCATTGCCTGCGCCTATCAGTTGATTAAAGCAGGTGTTGATGCGGTTGTTGTGGAACAAAATCAGGTTGGTTGGGGAGCGAGTGGCCGCATTTCAAATCAGACAAAATGTATTCTGAAATCAGCTTACGAAAACACGAAAATTGCTGAGTTATCTAAAATATCCGAACAGGTTCGATTATTGACAGAAACGATACTGGATGAATTGAACATCCAATGGACTGTTGAAGAAGGGCAATTGTCAATCGAGCGGCCACTTGATTTCCTACTCGGGCAAGCAAATGCGGTTGCTGAAAAGGGCGGAAAAATATTCGAAGACGCGCGTGTGAAAGTCATTGAAAAACAGAATGGCGATTATTGGGTGAAAACCGACACGGGCAATGTGATTGCGAAGGAGGTTATCGTTTGCGCTGGTGCATATTTAGGACCTTTGGATACGCAATTGCGAAAGCGGTACCGGCCTCGTTTGATCAAGAACTCGCAGGTTGATGAAACAGCGGGGTTCATCGCGGTTAATAAGCTTGGTTTACCAGATGTTGGGAAAACGGAAACTGGAGTATATTATATTCAGGGATTGGGTGAATATGGGATAATGGATGCCCAGATAAGCGCAAAAGCAATTTCAGAAGCAATAATAGGCAACCATAAGCTCTTCAATGAAATTTCATCGCCTTCGCATACACCGTATATTAGGCGTAATTTCACTACTGGTTTGTAGATTTTCTGCCGAACCCTTGTAATTGAACTGAGGTAATCCCTATATCAACTATTAATAATACGAACAGCGAGACGAGCACTTCATGGTAAAAAAATACGTTGACCGTGTTACCCCTGCGAGCAGAGTGGGTAGGTTGATTGTTGGGATACTCTGTATCTTTGGAGGATTGCTTGGGTTTTTGCCAGTTTTAGGGTTTTGGATGGTTCCGTTGGGCCTGATCATTTTGTCTGTGGATTTTCCATTTGTCAGGCGATTTCGGCGTAAAAATGAGGTTCGTTTTGGCCGGTGGTGGCAGGCAAGAAAAGAACGACAGCGTCAGAAAAAAAATGATGGCTCCTCGTCATAGTATGCTATGAAACCACAAATGAAATTTTGAGGTTTGATGAGTATGAAAGCGCCTGACACAAACACCCTTCCAATTAATTATGATGATGTAGTAGGAGCGGCTGCTCAGATTAACGGTGTAGCCCACCGGACACCACTGCTTGAAAATAAGCTATTAAATGAACGTGTTGGTGGCCGCGTGTTTATAAAGCCAGAATGCCTTCAGCTAACAGGATCGTTTAAGTTTCGCGGTGCCTATAACAGAATATCACGGTTATCGGCAGAGGAGCGAAAACGCGGTGTTGTTGCTTTTTCAAGCGGTAATCACGCGCAAGGTGTGGCAAAGGCCTCGGCATTGTTGGGGGTGAAATCCACTATTGTGATGCCAGAAGATGCCCCAACAATTAAAATTAATAATACACGCATGTACGGCGGTGATGTTAGATTATATGATCGCTTCAAGGAAAGCCGGGAAGAGATTGCTCGTGAAATCGCGGAAGCAACCGGGGCAATTGTTGTTCCTTCCTTTGATGATGTTCATATTATGGCCGGGCAGGGCACGGCAGGTCTGGAAATCGCTGAAGACCTCGAAAAACTGGGTATTGTACCTGATCAAGTGTTGATCAATTGCGGCGGCGGTGGCCTGAGTTCGGGTTCCTTCACTGCGCTTAAAAAGCATTTCCCTGATATGGATGGTTATGTTGTGGAGCCGAGCGACTTTGATGACGCAAAACGATCGCTTGAAACGGGTGAATTGCAGGTGATTGATCCAGAAGCGCGGTCGATATGTGATGCTCTCCTGTCACAAAGCCCGGGGCATTTAACGTTTGCCGTTTTGCAGGCCCTCAATATCAAGGGGCTAACGGTCAGTGATGCTGAAGTCCGTGAAACGGTGAGCTATTCCGCAAATACGCTAAAGCTGATCGGTGAACCTGGGGGTGTTGTGTCACTGGCGGCTATCCTTAAAGGCAAAGTTGATGTGCGTGACAAAGTTTCGGTTTGTGTAATCAGCGGCGGTAATATTGATCCTGCTATGTTGCAGGAATGCATGCAGGATTGAACCTAATAGCGGATAGTTTGTCTTTGGGGCTTGGACTTTTATTTTTATTCGGCTATAGAAACCTATGAGCTAGCGGCTGGGGTACACTAGAGAATTTGATACTAGGGGTTTGTTATGGAAATTAAAGATCAAGAAAACACATTCGAAGGTTTCACAAAGTGGATGATCAGAGGCACTGTTGCTTGCCTTGTGGTTCTTGTGTTACTGGCGATGTTTGTTGCTTAATTTATAAAGAACATTCAACAAAAACAAAAGGCGGCCTGAATATATATCAAGGCCGCCTTTTGTTTGTCTGGTATTTAAGTTTTAGTGCTTGGCAATACCAGTAATTTCATATTTATCGCCGTCAAATGATCCAAATAGCTCGGATATTTCAGGGTGGTTCACCGGCTCACCGCTAACATCAGGCAATAGATTCTGCTGAGAAACATAGGCTTCATATGTAGTGTCATCATTCTCAGCTAATAAGTGGTAAAAAGGTTGACCTTTTTCGGGTCTAATATCAGCTGGAATAGATTCCCACCACTCTTCACTATTGGCAAATTCCGGATCAACATCAAATATGACTCCGCGGAATGAAAACAACCTGTGTTTTACGACTTGCCCAAGTTCAAACAGTGCTTTTTTTGTTATATGTGGATTATAGTCCATTCACATACTCCATAACTATTCGACCTGATTATGCTCGATTTTACAAAAAGTCAATCTAAGTGGCTGCGATTTAACTCGAAGCCCGAATAGTTGGCTGAGTTACAGCAAAAAGGCGCTGCATCTGATTACAAAGCGCTCCCTGGTAACCTATTGATAAGTATACGTAATCGGAACATGTATGGTTTTAGTGTATCACATTTAATTTATTAAGTGTTCGTGCTGTCTGCACACATATTTGAGGTTGGTTTTATGCGCTTTTAGATAGCGATATCCTTGTGGAATTAGGGAATCGCCAGCCATTAATCACATATTAAGGCCGCCCCATTAATATCAGCGGATATTCTGTTCCTGAGCCGAAATGGAATAAGTGTTCAGGATGATTTTATAATTCTGTAATGAAAATGACAAAAAAATGCTTTCTTCCTGTGAAATAGTGGAAAGTATAAATAGCGAATATATGGATAGAAAAATGTTAAATTCTGTAAGTAATGAGGGACTGGGCCGATTGGTTACCCTCGAACTCAACCGTATGCATCCAGCAAATAAAGAAGAAGCTAGGCGTGCTTTAATTGCGACAATGGGAGTATATGACGATACGCGAATAACTATTGATCATGGAATTGATAGTTACTTTCAAACGCGCTAACTCAACTTAGCCGAAGATACCCGACATATCTTGATGAAGTCTTGGCCGTAATAACCAAGACTTTTTTATTTACATAATCCAAAACAGTTTGAACGGAATTAAGCCTCAGGCTCGAGCAGGCGGTGAAGATGTACAATAACGTACTTTGTCATCGCATCGTCCACGTTGGCTTGGCTAACACTGCGCCATGCACATTCTGCTTCTGCGTAGCTTGGGAAAATTCCAACGATATCAACTTTGTTAAGGTCGTTGAATTCTAGTGTTTGAGGGTCCTTTACCTGGCCGCCAAATACGAGGTGTGGAAGTTGTTTATCGGACATCAAAATACCCTTTTGAGAAAATATGTGTTGATCTGAGCGCTTGTTTATCAAAATAATATAAAAAAACCAGTTATTTTGTTTCAGGAGAAACTGTTATGTCTGACGACATGAATTATATTTTGCGAATTACAGGCTCTGACGACGTTGGACATATTGCTACAATTACAGGCTATCTCTTTGAAATTGGTGCAAATTTAGCGGACACAAGCTTTGCAGTTCTTGGAACAGGGTTTGAATTTTCAAGCCTGATTGAATTTAATGCAAACATTGATGCAAACGAGATCGAGGAGGGCCTCCGCGCTCAAGGCTTGCCTGATAATACCAGAATCAGTCTAACACCAGCCAGCTATGGCTTTGACAGAGATGCGGGAAGCGTGATCACCCATGTTGTTGAATTCTCTGGCGGTGATCGACCCGGTTTGGTCGCGCGAATGAGTGAAGTTCTTGGTAAGTATAGCGCGAATATAGTGCGGATGAGTAGTAGACGAAGCGAAGGCGACGAAGGTTATGATTACCGGACACGCTTTGCTGTAAATATTCAGCCAGATACATATAAAGCGCTTGAAACAGCGCTTTATAATACGGCAGGAAGCCTTCGATTAAAATGTAAAGTCGAAACAGTCTGAGCGATTACCTCAGCTTTCCTTCACTTCATTTTCAAGCTCTTGGATCAGGCCTTCAAGGCCAACCTCTTTGATGCGTGAAGAAAAAAGCTCCCGATTGGTAATCAATAGATTGATGCCTTCAATTTCAAGGTTAACGATTTGAAATTTGCCGTTCTTCTTACGAACACGCCAATCCGCCAACAAGGGGGCACCATCTTCACGGTCAACTTCGGTTCGTACAAACAAGTGGCCTCGCTTGCCCGATGCCGGAGTTGTGCCCGTAACAGCCAATTTTTTGAATCCGATTTGCGACATGCGCTTATCAAATTCAAAGATAATATAGTTTGTCATCGCAGCCATATAGGATTTGCGTAGATCGCTAGAGGCAGAACGATAGTGCCTGCCAAGCATGCCCTTCGCAAGTAACTCAATATCTGTTGCATCTTCAAATATGCCGCGAAAGGCGCTAGAGCGCTCTTGCGCGGTCATGTTTGTATCGCTCCAGATAGCGATGGTTTCATCAGATAAACCTTCGATGAAGGCGATAGCCCCTTGAACATCATCAACAGCTCTATCGTTACTTTGAGCGCCAGCCTGAGCAGTGCCAATAAAAATCAGCACGAACATTAAGCCAGAAAAGAGATTGTTTTTGATCATCGGTTTATCCTTCATCTTTATCACATAAGGATGTGTATTATTCGGCAACGGTTGCTGATCTTAGGTAAGCGATCAGGTCTTTACGTTGCTGCTCGTTTTTAAGGCCAGCAAATGCCATTTTATTTCCCGGCAGAAATGTGCGTGGTCCAATCAGCCATTCGTTAAGCTTTTCTTCTGTCCACACGAAATCCGCTTCCTTTAGCGCCTTTGAATAGCGTTTGTATGTTTCACTGGTGCCCGCTTTACGGCCAAAGACATTATCAAGGTTAGGGCCTACACGTGTACGCGGTGATGCCGTAAGATTATGGCAAGCTTTACAACGGTTAAATACACGTTTTCCCTTCGCCTCATCACCTTCTGATGAGATTGCCCGTGAACCTGGATCATCATCAGCCATTACATAAGGCGCTGATAGAGAAGACATGGAAACAAGAAAAGCAGCGATCAATATAGTTTTTGTCATAGCATTTATCCCGAAATAAAAAGGATGAGGCCGCAGCCCCATCCGACATACTGAATATTATCTATACGTCCAATTTATGACATTGAATACTTTATGCGCCATAATGTCACGTATTATTGAGCAAAGTTGCTCAAGCCTCCTCAGCGTAGGGTTTGATTTCGCCAGATTTCACGCGTGCGAGATAATCATCCAACATGCCTTTGACTTCCTTGCGCATGATGAAGAGCCCAACAATGTTTGGAACACCCATCGCAAGAAGAAGAGCATCAGCGATTGAAACCACAGAGCCTAGTGTCATTGCAGAACCAACAATCAACATGAATATGTATAGAAGCTTGAATGCGAGGTCTGCGGCTTTGTTATTACCAAAGAGGTAAAGGAATGACCGTTGGCCATAGTAGAACCACGTGATTGACGTGGAGAAAGCAAACAGCATCACAGCAATTGTTAGGACTTTCGGGAACCAATCAACAGCACTTGCAAACGCGCGTGATGTCAAGGCAATGCCGTCAGTAGCCCCAGGCTCTGCCGAGTTCGTAACAATGATAACAAGCGCTGTAATCGTACAGATAACAACTGTATCGATAAACGGCTCCAGAACCGCAACAAGGCCTTCTGAAACAGGTTCGGAAGTTTTTGCAGCCGAGTGCGCGATAGAGGCAGAACCAAGCCCAGCTTCGTTAGAGAATGTCGCACGGCGCAGGCCTTGTACCAAGACGCCGATAATGCCGCCTTGCACACCTTCAGGTGAGAAAGCACCGACAAAAATCTGAACGAATGCGTTTGGAATTTCGCTTGCATTGCTGAAAATCACGATGAGCGACGCTGAAATATAAATAAGCGCCATGAAGGGAACCAGAAGTTCAGTAACATTTGTGATTTGCCTGATGCCGCCAATAATCACGAGCCCAACAAAGAAAGAAAACACAACGCCAAAATATTCAGGACGACCATAGAAGAAACTATTTTCACCACCAGTCATAGAAACCAGTTCATTAGTGAACTGTGTCGCTGATTGATTAACCTGGAAAATTGCGCCAGCACCGAACGCGCCGCCAATACAAATCAGGGCGGCAGCGACAGCAAGAACCTTACCTAGTGATGGCATACCCCGTTCGGTCAAGCCCTTGGATAGATAGTACATTGGGCCACCAGAAACCACGCCATTTTCATCGATTTCACGGTATTTAACACCAAGCGTACATTCAACAAATTTACTGGTCATGCCAAACAAGCCAGCCATAATCATCCAGAAGGTAGCCCCCGGGCCACCGATGGAAATTGCGATCGCTACGCCAGCGATATTGCCAAGGCCAACAGTACCCGAAACTGCGGCTGTTAAGGCTTGGAAGTGCGTGACCTCACCAGGGTCATTAGGGTTGTCATATTTACCCGATACAATCCGCATAGATTGCTTGAAGTTTCGAATATTTGGGAAGCCCATGTAAAAACTGAAGAAGATTGCGGCACCAAGCAACCATATAACAATAAGCGGAATGCCAGGCGTTCCTTCACCCATTAGCCAAGCCAACTCTAGTTTATAGAAAACAACATATTCAATTACAGCGGCAATAGGCGTCATTACTTCATTTACAGCATCAGAAAATGACTGGCTTTCTTGTGCCAAAGTAGCCTGAGACCAGCCCAAAATAGCCCCAAGCAAGACAAATAGTCTATTCATAGTAAATCCCAATTCATGACGAAAATGCATAAACTTAAACCAGTTACAGGAAGCAGTTTGCGTTTACAGCAGTTCCAGTCCTTATTATAATTATATTTACGGCTATACTTTATAGCCGCACCCCTAAAGTTAAAAGCGATGCTATGCTAACGGGTAATCCCTAAGATCACAACGGAAAGATCGAATATTCACGAATGTGGGTATGACATTTGTGTTATTAAATCATCATATGTGACCACCAGCATCTTTAAATGTGCACTTTTTGTTGCCTGTAGAATGGCTTTTATTATCTCTAAAAATTTAGCTATTAACCGCTAATTAAGGGTTTTGACTTAGCGTTATTCCAAAGTACTTTTTACGGGGATAAAGCATTGTCCAATCAAAATACATTAACGAGTGCGGATGTCGCAAAATTACTGCAAGACACCAATGATGATAACCGTGCCGCTGCGGCTGTGAAGGTTGCAAAGACCTTTGAAAATGTAGAATTGAGCGCGAATGAGCGTGAAATCGCCGAAGACATCTTTCGATTAATGCTGAAAGATGCGGCTGTTCGCGTTCGTGCTGCTTTGTCTGAAAGTTTAAAAGATAACCCTGATGTTCCTCATGATGTGGCTTTGACGCTCGCGAAAGATGTGAAGGAAGTTTCTGTTCCTATCGTGATGAGTTCCGATGTTTTAACCGACGAAGATTTGGTTGCGATCGTGAATACCCGCGGGGAGCTTATTCAAAATGCAGTGGCGGGCCGTAAATCTGTGTCCCCTCAGGTTTCTGAAGCGATCGCAGAGCAAGGCAGTGAGCATGTCGTTGCGACCTTGATGGGTAACGACGGTGCTGAAATTGCCGAGCATACGTTTAAAAAAGTTCTGGATAAATTTGCGGACAGTGACCTTGTTAAAGAACCGATGGTGCAGCGCAAGCAGCTTCCGATTAGTGTTTCAGAACGGCTCGTGACGATGGTATCAGACCAGCTCCGTCAGCATATTATGACCCATCATGAAGTTTCACCGGGTACGGCGAGCGACCTTTTGATGGAAAGCCGCGAGCGTGCAACAGTAACACTGCTTGAAGGGCAAAAGAAAACGGATACGGTTGTTGAACTTGTCAATCAGCTTCATCAGGGTGGCAGGTTAACAGCCAGTCTGATCGTTCGGGCGTTATGCATGGGCGATACAACATTCTTTGAGGCGGCGCTTGCAAAACGGGTCGGTATCCCTGTGGTGAATGCTTACAAACTGGTTCACGACAAGGGCGGTATGGGATTGCAGCGGTTGTTTGAGGCCGCTGAAATGCCGAATGAGTATCTATCGATCGCTAAATGTGCGCTTGAGGTTGCTGATGAAATGAGCATGACAGCAGGTGACAATAAGGAAATGTTCAGACAATTGATGATTGAACGTGTTCTGACAACCGTTGAAGATGATGTTGATATGGAAAACTTTGATTATCTTGTCGGAAAGCTAAGTAGTATTGAGAACGAAGCAACGACAGTACATTGATCCTGAAGTTTTGAGTTTATGTATTCCTCGAAAGCCTGATTCTGTCAGGCTTTTTTATTGCCTTTAATGCCCCATATAGGCGGGCAGCCAAAGCGCGAGTTTCGGCCAAGCCATCAAAATACCAAGGCATAGGATTTGTAAAAGAACAAACGGGATAATGCCCTTATAAATATCCTTCAGCTTTACCGACTTGGGGGCTGCACCCTTCATATAAAACAGGGCGAACCCGAAAGGGGGGGTTAAAAAACTGGTCTGAAGGTTGACTGCCATCAAGGTGGCAAACCATGCGATCATCAGACCGGGGTTATCGACATGACTTCCAAAGTCTAATGCAGCGATAACAGGGGCAAACACTGGCAGAATTATCAGGGTGATTTCGATCCAGTCAAAGAAAAACCCCAAAAGAAACACAGCCAGCATTAATACAATCAAGACACCCCACGGCCCGGCACCAGTTGCTGAAATAACCTCTAAAATAATATCGTGTCCCCCAAGGAGGGCAAAGACATAAGAGAAGGCTGTGGCACCAACGAAAAGCCCGAAAAGCATAGTTGTTGTGAGCGCTGATTGTTCGACAACATTACTGAGTGTTTTAAATGACAGTTTCCGATTGGCAGCGGCCAGAACTAAAGCCCCAAAGGCACCAACACCGCTTGCTTCCGTTGGTGTTGCGATACCGCCGAAAATTGAACCAAGAACAAGAATGATCAACACAAGTGGTGGTAAAAAGCTTTTTAAAATCAGTTTGATAGAAATGGTTTCTGAACTGTTTGTTGACTTTTCAAGGGCAGGGGCGCGGTCAGGGTTTCGCCATGTGGTTATCAAAATATAAAGCAGGTATAAAACGACAAGAAACATACCGGGGCCAATGGCAGCCAGAAATAATGTTCCTGCGGACGTGGACAGAAGATCTGCCATGACGACCAGCATAATGGAGGGCGGCAGTAGAATACCGAGGGTGCCAGAGGCGGCGATGGTGCCTGTCGCCAAGGGTGTATCATACCCGCGCTCTAGCATCACAGGTAAAGCAAGAAGGGTCATCATCACAACGCTTGCACCAATGATACCTGTTGTCGCCGCCAAGATAACACCGAGCATAGTAACCGATAGGGCGAGGCCTCCTGGAATACGCCGTGTGATGATTTGTAATGTATTCAAGAGATCACGGGCGACACCGCTTTTCTCTAACATAGTGCCCATGAATATAAACATGGGTATGGCGACGAGAACAAGTTTGTTAACAACCCCGCCGAATATCCGCGATATAACAAGGAAGAAACTATTCGGGTTTTCTATTCCTACACCAACGGCAATTAGCCAGAATGTTAGCCCAACCCCACCAAGAACAAAAGCAACTGGGAACCCGGAAAATAAAAGCGGTATCAGGGCCACAAACATCAAAATTGGCAAAAGGTCGATTAGGGTTTCCATCATGACAGGCCCCCTTGTTCAGCTGCGGTTGGGGCGCCTTTGGCAGAGAGTGATGCAAATATTGATTGGCTGCGCTGCTCGTCATTGCCAAAAAGAAAGACAATTATGTCAAGCAAGCGGGCGAGGGCCGCGAGGCCTAATCCAATAAAGCCGATAATAATGAAGGATTTGATGATCCAGCGATTAGGGAGGCCCGTTGGGGATGCTGACCCTTCATTGAATTGATAACTGAAACCCACATAGTCCATTCCAAACACGATGATTGAAATCACATAGGGTATGAGAAACAGAGTGATGCCAAAGAGTTCGATCCAAGCCTGTGACCTTTGTGTCATTCGCTCGCTTACAAGTTCGATGCGAACATGACCATTTTTCAGATATGTCCATCCTAGGCACATCAGAAAAAGAATACCATGAAGATGCCATTCGAGTTCCTGAAGTTTGGTTGAGCCAATCACGAACCATCTCCGCAAGGTTACATCGATGATGATAATTGCCATTAGGCCAATGATTGCCCACGCCCCAATTTTACCGAGGACCGTGACAATGCGGTTCAATTTTTTTGAGACGGAAAGAAGGGTGTCCATTCCTATTCCTTCAAATAACCGCGCTCTGACCAGCTTTTGTAACGCTGTCGAAATTCCTGCAGCGAACTCCAGACCTTTGCAAAGTCTTTGTCGTTTGCAGCAAGGTCACTCGCCACTTTTTCCCAAGCGGCTCTTAGTTCTGTGATAATTTCGGGCGAGAAATCATGAAATTGCACACCTTCGGCTTTCAGTTTCTCAATTGCGCCAGCCTGCAGGGCTTCGCCCTCGGAAATTCCCAAACGGATATTGGCTGCGCACGCAGCTTCAATCTGTTTTTGCTGCGTTGGGTGCAGGGCATTCCATGAATTCAAATTGATCATAAGTTCATAAAAGGTGGATTGCTGATGCCAGCCGGGGAAATAATAATGCTTAGCGACCTGATAAAGACCAAGATTATAGTCAACAGCTGGCATTGAATATTCGCTTGCGTCGATAACACCGAGTTCCAAGGCCTGATAAATTTCGCCGCCAGCGATCAACTGCGGTGAGGCGCCGACTTCTTCCAGAACCTTACCACCCAATCCAAAAAAACGGATTTTCAAGCCTTTGAAGTCCTCGATAGACTTAATTTCCTTTTTGAACCATCCCGCGGCTTCTGGTGGGCTAAGACCGCAAATTATACTGTGCACATTATGTTTGTGATAAAGATCTTCAAACATTTGGCGACCGCCGCCATAATCATACCACGCCAGATATTCGGGCGCTGAGGGACCAAAGGGAACGGACGCAAACAGCTGAAGTGCAGGCACCTTTCCAGCCCAGTAACCAGGGGTTGACCAACCAGCATCAATCGCACCGTAACTGACAGCTTCAAATGTTTCGAAAGGGGGGGCGAGAACACCGGGTTCGTGAAAATTTATCTTCACTGTTCCTGCGGTTAAATCTTCGATTTCTTCCTGTACGCGTTTACCCATCGTTCCGATAATCAGCAGGGACGAAGGGTAGGTGCTGGTCATACGCCATTCGACATTCTGAAGCGATGCATTTGTATTATCGTGGTTTTCGGCTTGATGTTCGCTGCAGGCACTGACCGCGAGCGCACACATGGTAATCACGCACAAAAAAGGTGATTTGAAGCGTTTCATATAGATTTATCCCTTACCCCAAATGTACGACTGATGTTCGTACATTTTCCCCATCGGTTTCTTTATGAGAATTTTTTCAGTGATTGTCCAAGCAATATATATAATTTCCCCATATCACTTGAAAGCAGTGTTACCGACATAACGCTGCCTTTATCACCGAGCATGGCCCGTTCCATCATATTTTCAAAGTCACGGCAGTAGCGAGAGACAGCTTCCCGGAACTCACTGTCCACTTTAAACTTATCAGCAATAACCTTGCGGGTTTTCCTGTCGCCCATTTTCAACGTACGCCGCATGAAAATAGAGCGATCACCCTCCATGTATTTGCTCCATACTTCATCGGGAATATCTGTCGAGAGGGCTTTGTTGATATCGATTGAAGTGGATTGGATGCTTTCCATGAGTAATTTGGAAATCCGTGCAAATTCATTTTTGGTTGCTGAACCAATGCGTTCTTCAATTTCTTTGGATTTTTCAACAAATTGATCAGCAGTTTCACTGATGCGTGTTGCCTCGTTACCAAGGCGCATGGCAAGGAGTGCGCTTTCCTTTTCCGCGCGTTCCGCGTTTTCAGCATATTCACTAAGAACCTGATTAAGGGTTGCGTGCATTTCTTCCTTCAGGAAGGTAATCCGCTCGCCTGCCTTATCACCAATATCCTGCATGGTGGCAGCCAGTTCTTCCTGCGTGTTAAGCGTCGAAGCTTTCAGGTTTTCATCAATACGGCTCGTTTGATCGAGTAGGCTCTGTGCTGCTGCATCCAATTGATTAGAGATATCAACTGAGTTTTGTAGTAATTCACTGGCTTCTTTATTCATCGCGTCAGACGCTTGATTTAATTTCGCAACACTTGCTTCTGTTTCAAGCTGAATACGCTCACGCTCTCCAGCGAACGCATCAGAAGCGCTTGAGAGCGACCGCCCGGTATCAACCATTTCGGTGCGCAGGAGTTCGGCATTGGAAGACAATGTTTGCAGCGATGAATTTAATGTTTCACTTGTCAGTTCACCCGCATTATTGATCAGCGAAATCGTCTTTGCGAGATCATGGGACTGTTCTTCGATGACCTTGCTTGATGTTTCACTTGCCTGTTGAATTTGATCCGATTGCTGCATAAAGCGTTCTGCGGCTTCAATAACCTTTTCAGCCGAGGCGTCAGATACCGTTTGCAGGATATGGCGCTGAGCGATCAAATCTTCCTCAAGCCGGGATAGTTTCATGCGTGTGTCATTCAGTGTTTCCGCGATTGCATCACTATGATCATCCATCTGCGCCTTGGCAGCTTCAAATTCAGCGTTCACGGACGAAGTGCCTTCGATAATGTTCGCTGCTTTCTCTTGGATTTGATCGGCGCTTGCGATCAGGCTGTCTTTGGATGATGCCCCCACTTCCGCAAGTTCGTGCATTTGGTCCTCAATGCCGGCGCGAAGTTGACGGATGTGCTGAAGTGTTCGTTCTGCTGTTGCTTCTGCTTCATCAACAGCTTTTGCAGAATTTTCACTGAGCAGGGCAGAGGTTTCTTCAAGCGTTGCTTTTGCTCTGGCGAAACTGTCGTTTAAGATTGCATCAAACTCTTCTGCCTGTGCTTTTATGGCTGCGCCCGTTTCTTTGGTTTGTTCGTTTGTTTTATGATTAAGCGCCTCGCTGGTCGCAAGCGCGTTTTCACAGTGCTGCTCTAATGTGGCACTTGCCTGGTCCAGCATGTCTTTTGCATTTTCAACGGTTTCCAAGACTTTGCTGGACATCGCCTGTGCGCGGTTTGAAACGATATCGCTGACTGTGTTTGTGCGCTCTAGGGCTTCATCCGCTGACGTTCTAACCTCTGCAACGTGGGTTTTTAGACTTGTTTCAATTTTAGCGGACTCTATTGCTGCATGTTCAGCTAGTTCTTTCAAAACCGTCGCTTGTGTATTCATGTGATGGGTAAGATCATTTGACCTGTGCTCAAGGCCGTTTATGTCTTCTTTTAGGTCACCCATACTATCCAGAACGGTTTGATTAATTGAACTCAGGCGTTCTTCAACGGTTTCGGCTGCATTCAAAATCTGATCAGCTTGATTTTCAACACCTTGCTGGATATTGCCGATACGTTCTTCGAGTGCCTCTGCGGTTTCGCTATAATTTTGCAGGCTTTCATCAAGTTTTGATTTTGCAGTATTCGCGTTTGAATTGACAGAATGACCAGCCTGCTCGAGCGAACTGGAAATGGTTTTCACCGTTTTCTCTAATGTTAGGAAGCGTCGCTCTATATCGCTCGAAAGCGTACCCAAATGATCCCGTTCCCGTGCGAGTATATCCCTGATGCTGGTTGTTTTGGCTTCAGTATCTGCGGTCGCTGAAAACAGATTGGAAATCTGTTCCTGAAAACGGCCTTCTAGGTTTCCGATGCGTTCTGCTGCAAGTTCAGAAACCGCTTCAATGTTTGCAAGCTCATTATTAAGGGACTTGTTAAGTTCACGGAGGCGGTTTTCGGCAATTTCTACCGGTGCCACTGCTTTATGTAAATTATTGGCAATTGCCAAACGCCGTTCCAGCAGCGGATCAGTGCGCTGAATAGCGAGCGCGATGAGCCAGAAAATAGCAATGGGCGTAGTGGATGCTGCGATTATACTGATTACGTCGATAAATTCGGGGTTTTGCGGAAAGTAATAATAAAGTCCAACAGCACAAAGCATGATCCATGCGAAGGTTGCGACCGTTGCAAGAATAACAGGTAACTTCCGTGATGTACTTTCATTGTCAGAGAGCGTAGCGGTGTTTTCGCTAGAGTTTGAAGCGTTTTCCTCTTTTGATGATTCTGGAACTTTTATATCTTCTTGTTTCATTCTAATGATCGCTTGTGTTCTTTAATTCGCTTCAATAAATGCAACAGAGACGAAGTTTCGATGCATTTCCCGACCTGCCAAACGGTTTTGATATCCATGCTGCCTTATGGTGCGTTTGCAGCATTATCAAATGTGTTTATGATTAAACATCATATTCAGCAAGATACCAATTGAAAATGACAATAGGCGTTTAATTCATTTTGAGTAATGGCATTCAAGTATACGCTAAATTGTGCATAACTTGCATCAGAGATGTGGCATGATTATGATCCAGATATTGAACAAGGTCTGTGCTTGAAAGACTATTTTGCTTGTTTGGAAAGAAGAAGCTTAGAAAATAACCGAGTCATATTATGCCAAGTGCACCAAAACCAACTTCAATCCAATACAAGTTTTTAAAGCGGGGGCTCTCCCAACCGGGCGGGAAACTACCTCTTTTTGATGAAAAGGGGCAGCGTTATAAAGAGCAAACGATAAAAGCATGCATGACCAAGGGATGGTGTGAGCCATGGTATCATAACCCTCTTAAACCTGACTGGTTAGTCTGTAAACTAACGGAGGCAGGTCGAAAGTTATTTGAAAACGACAAATAACGTCATTCCACCACCACGTTTATTCTTTCGGATCGCCCAGTTTGAAACGCATAAGATTTGAAATGCATAAGAACTGGACAGCAATATGTTTGGTACTATATTGAGTTAGCTATTGTTATGAACGCAGTTTAAGAGTGTCTAGTAATCACAATGTATCAGAATAAAAGGGGGTTCTTGTGGATACAAACTGGGACGAAAGCGTTATACTTGATTTAGTACACTTGTCTGAATTCACTGGTGGTAATGATGATGTACGCGACAGTGCGCTGCGTGTGTTTGTTGAAAATGCCCCACAATATTATGAATTACTAGTTGCTTCTGATGCAGATAACTGGAAAGAGCGCGCACATAAGCTTAAAGGCGCAGCCCGTAGCCTTGGCGCTTGGCGTACAGCAAAACAAGGTGAACGGGCAGAATTCCTGGAAGGGCCGTATGAAAATGAAGCTGCTCGTTTGGATTGCCTAAGTGAATTAAAGGCCCGCCTTGATGAACTGATTAGTCATATACAGTTGATTTTAAAGGGTGATACCGAATAGCAGGTCTTGAAAAGATACAGTATTGATTGACCTTGCCATTCGATTGCGCCTAAGACATACGAATATTCAGATAAACCTGTTACAAATACAGACAATAAAAGAAATAAGGGTATTTTATGAGTGATTATGATTTTGATCGGTTGAATGTTCTTTTGGCTGAGGATAGCCCATTCATTCGTTCGCTCTTAATCAATTCTCTTAAAGTTCTTGGTGTTGGGAATGTATACGCTCTTGAACACGGCGGTGATGCCATCAATTTCCTTCAGCAAGTTAAGAATGAGCCTATGAAGGTGGGGGTACAACAAATTGACATTGTTATTTCTAACTGGGATATGTCGCCGGTGGATGGAATGATGTTCCTTCGTTGGGTTAGGCGCCACAAGGATAGCCCAGACCGGTTTGTGCCTTTTGTCATGATTACGAGTTATACAGAGCCCGAGAGAGTGCTTCAGGCCCGTGAAATGGGTGTTACTGAAATGCTGGCGAAACCCTTCACGATCAAAAATATTGGTGAAAAGCTTACCTCGATAATCGAGCGTCCACGCCAGTTTGTTCATACAAAGGACTTTTTTGGCCCTGACAGACGAAGACGGAGGATGAATATCGATGGTCCTGACCGTCGTGTTTTGAATGATAAAAGCGAAGGCGTGGAGATTATCCGTGGCTAATAAACCTGTCATTGTCAGATTTTATCGGTTTCAAAATCGCTTGCGCGAGAAAACAGCGGGCCTTGGCGGTGGACAAGCCTCGATTTCTGAAGAAGCGCTAGAGGCGGCACAGCAAGCGCTTAGCAAAATGTCCGAAGATTATCCAGATTGGGTTTCGGGCTTGATTGCTAAATTGCAAGAACAACATGGACGCTGTGTTGATACACCAGAGGATCGCCGGGACTGTTTTGAAGCCATTAATCATATGGCGCATGATATGAAGGGGCAGGGGGGAACATTTGGATACCCGCTTATTACTGCTTTTGCAGACTCTTTGTACGGATTTACCTCAAGTTCCAGCGATTATGCAGACAATAGGGTTGAGTTAATAAAATCTCATATCGATGCGATGAGGGCAGTTATTCGTGGCCGGGTAAGCGGAGACGGCGGAGAAATCGGCAAAAAGCTGACCGATAGTTTGAACGACGCAATTGAGAAATATTCGACATAGACATTGATATTTGTCAAAATAGGTTATGTTTATATCTGTATTTTGTATGTAACGAGTGGTCAGCACAAGCTGTTGAAAAGAGGACTGTAATGAATAAAGTTTCTGGTTTGACTTCGGCGATAATAACTGGTGCACTTGCTCTATCTATATTTTCTTTTGATATTTTGGCTATTTCGCCTGATTTCATTGATGACGCGCTTGTAGCCCCAGAGCGTAAACGATCAGACAAAAACCGTGATCCTCTTAGAAAACCTGCCGAGGTATTGCGCTTCCTTGGGCTTCAAGAGGGCGATACCGTCTTGGATATTTTTTCTGGCGGTGGATATTATACGGAAATCCTCTCGCGCTCTGTTGGTCAGAGTGGAAATGTAACTGCCCACAATAATCAGGCTTATCGCCGAATTATGAGTTATGATCTGGAAGATCGCTATAATGACAGGCGTCTTGCAAATGTCACTCTGTTACAGGCGGAACCTGCGGACTTGAAGTTAGATAACGATACGTATGATTTCGTGATCATGGCGTTGGCGTATCATGACTTTTATATCCAGACTGATGATTGGCCCGAATTTGACGTGAATAAAATGCTACGGGAAGTCTTTAAAAGCGTCAAAAAAGGAGGGGTCGTTGGAATTATCGATCATGTTGCGATTTCTGGTTCTGGGCATAGTGTCGCTCAGAAATTACACCGCATTGACCCCGAATTGGTGATCGCAGAGATGAAATCGGTTGGTTTTGTCTTGGAAGCTGAAAGTGATATTTTAGCAAACGATAGCGACCCTCATGATATTCCTATGTGGGACCCTTCGGTGAGGGGACGTACCGATCGTTTCATTCTAAAATTTAGAAAGCCATAAAGAAAAAAGCCTTCCATTTGGAAGGCTTTTTTGTGGGTGTCATTGGCCGATTTTACTCTTTATTACCCGCGCGTTCGCGTAAGTTTAGTGCATGGTCCATAATGTGAAAAACAACATTTTGCTCCATGGTTCCTCTTACCAAATGCGCCCATGGTCCGATGCCAAACAAAGCAACATCTTCGCCGCCGTGTGTCTCGCTGCCTAATGGAATGGCGGCTTGTTGCAGGTAACGTGGGTCTTGGACATTTTCATGGGTCAAATCCGCTCTTTCACCAGAAATTGCACCATGACCATTATGATATCCGAGCGTTGTGTATGGCTTGCCGTCCTCGGCTTTTGTATAATCACCGTCTTCGCTATGCGGTGGCTTGACGAGACCTAATATGGGATTCCCGCGCTCTGGGTATCCAGCAATTGTAAAGACATGGCTATGGTCCGCCGTTACCAGAATCAGTGTTTCTTCAAGGTCAACAAGTTCCATCGCGCGTTTAACGGCTGCGGATAGCGCTACGGTTTCACCGAGAGCATTATATGCATTGCCGCCGTGATGGGCATGGTCAATCCTGCCGCCTTCAACCATAAGGTAATACCCACCATCATTTTTAGAGAGGAGCTTGATGGCTGTTTCAGTTAAATCTGACAAAGATGGCTGATCTTCGTTATTTTGTGCGTCAAAATCCATGTGGGAATTGCCGAAAAGACCTAGAAGCCGATCCGTTTTATCAAGATCGATCGCTTTTAAACTCTTCGTATCTGTAACATAGTGGGAATTGTCGCGGCTTGAAACCCACTCAGCTGGTATATTGAGGCCGTCTTTGCGCCAACCCCCTTCTGTGTCAGGTAAGAAATTACCTTTACCGCCACCAAGAGCAACTTCTAATCCATCGCCGTCCAGGCTGCCTAAAATCTGTTTCGCGATATCTTCACAGCCCTGGCCTCGCTGGTCTTCTGGAATGGCAGTGTCGTTTTCCCAATTTCTGGAGGGGCTATGGGCATAAACAGCAGCTGGTGTCGCATGCGTGAGACGCGCAGTGCTGACAATGCCAGTACTTAACCCTGCTTGCTCTGCATAGTAGGCGAGGGGTTTCAAATTCGTGGACTGGGAACCTTCACAAACGCCTTGTGGTTGGTCTGGGCCTGTGTTGATAACGCCGATACGCGTTTTGGAACCAGTATTCAGGGCAGATGCCGTTCCGGCGGAGTCAGGAACCTGTGCATCGATATTGTAGGTTTTGACAAGCGCAGTGTAAGGAAACTTTTCGAATGACAAATAATTTTCTTCACCACTTTCACCGCGCAATTGGCCTTCACGAATGCGACCAGCAGTTAAGGTGGAAATGCCCATTCCATCGCCAACGAACAATATTACGTTTTTAGCGCGTTTGGTGTTAGGTTGAGTTGCCAGTCTTTCCGCGATAGCTTTCTTGCCATCATTGAGCCAATCTTCATCAGCCAGCACGGTTGGTGCACACAATGCACTTGTAGTAAATAGTAATGTTGTTGCCAACGTTTGGAAACGGGTCAATCGCATTTCATTGTCCAATATTTCAATAATTGCAAATCATAGTTTACAGCCTCTCTCGCAAGGTAAACTATTTTCAAAATAATCAATATAGCCTGTAAGGAATAGGTCAATATAATTTATTGAGTCGATTTATAGTGTAAATTATCAAGATTTTACAGTCATTTATATGAAGGTAATATTACAAATTAAGACTTAAGGTATAGTGGTTTAGGGACTGAAGTCATAAAGGTTTAGCGGAAAAACGCAAAGTTAAGGCGTTTTATCGACAGGCCCTTACATTCTCGTTTTTAGTTACTAAGTATAAGTTATCGGAACAAACCGATGCTTATTTCCTAAGTGTCCGTCAAATAATAGGACACAGAGATAAGAATAATAAAAACGATAGCAACAAGTAATAGTTAACACGAACACCCAAGATAGGGGCCCAATACTGGGTGTGTAAAAACAAAGCGAGGATGAAACCATGATTAACAAAACTAGAAAAACTATTTTGGCACTTGCAGCAATTTCAGCGGCAGCCTTCTCAGCGTCAGCATCTGCTGATGCGGATAATAATTTGCAAGCTTGGGCAAAGAGCGCCGGAAATTCAATTGATAAGGTTATGACCTATCCATCATTTGCTGTACGTGCTGGGGATGAAGGTTCAGCACGGTATCAGATAACGATTGACCGTGACGGCAATGTCGTCAAGTCAAAGCGTACACAGAAAACAAGTAGCCGTTTCCTGAATTCTGCATCGCGTTCTGTTGTTCGCAAAGCTGATTTCCCAGCAATTCCGGAAGGCTATGAAGGCGAAACAATGACATTTGCAGTACAGTTAAATTACCATATTGCTGATAATTATTTCGAATATAAAAGCCTACAGCGTCAAGGTACAGTTACTGGCTCAGATGTTGCGCAAAATCGCGGCCCTCTAAGCGCTAGTATTGAAATTTTGAGCCCTAACACCGCAGAATAATTGGCTCAAACGCATAAGAAACCTTTGTGAAAAGGAAATCACTATCGAAAGGTCGCATTTGCGGCCTTTCTTGTGTTTAGCGCCGTAATTCCTTTATTGCGTCCTCCAGGCCTGAGAGGCTTAAGGGGAACATACGGTTTTCCATCAATTGTTTAATCATTTGAATAGATTGACCGTATTCCCAATGTTTTTCGGGAATTGGATTTAGCCAAATTGATTTAGAATAAACGTTAAGAAGCCGTCTCAGCCATGTTTCCCCGGATTCTTCATTCCAATGCTCGACGGAGCCGCCCGGATAAGCAATTTCGTATGGGCTCATCGAGGCATCACCTACAATAATAATTTTATAATCATGGGGATAGGTGTGAAGCACGTCCATGGTTGAAATGACTTCATTGTGTCTACGCTTGTTATCTTTCCACACGCCTTCATAAAGACAGTTGTGAAAGTAGAAAAATTCTAAATGCTTAAATTCTGACCGTGCAGCGGAAAACAGCTCTTCACATATTTTAATATGTGGATCCATAGAACCGCCAACATCAAAAAACAATAGAATTTTAACAGCGTTGTGACGTTCCGGGACCATTTTAATATCCAAATAGCCCTTATGTGCTGTTGACCGGATTGTATCATCCAGGTCTAGTTCAGTCGCCTCTCCTTCACGGGCAAATTGGCGTATCTTCCTAAGTGCCACTTTGATATTTCGGGTACCTAATTCGACACTGTCATCGAGATTTTTAAATTCTCGTTTGTCCCAAACTTTAATGGCCTTGCCATGGCGCCCTTTATCCTGACCTATACGAACACCTTCAGGATTGTAGCCATAGGCGCCAAAGGGACTGCGGCCGGCGGTACCAATCCATTTATTACCGCCTTGGTGGCGTTTTTCCTGTTCTTCGAGGCGTTTTTTCAGGGTTTCCATAATCTTATCCCAATCGCCGAGGGATTCGATTTCGTCCATTTCTTCCTGCGTTAGATGAAGCTCTGCCATTTTTCTGAGCCACTCTTCAGGAATTTCGACGCTTTCTTCCCCTATAAACTCAATGCCTTGGAAAACCTTTCCAAATATACGATCAAATTTGTCCAGGTTTTTTTCATCCTTGACGAAAGTGGATCGCGCAAGAAAATAAAACTGATCAATTTCATAGTCCGTGCAACCAGCCTTCAGCGCTTCCATTAGTGTCAAATATTCATTAATACTAACAGGAACGCCGCCGTCCTTAAGCTCATAGAAGAAGTTTGTGAACATAGCAGTTTCCTATGCACGTTTACTCATAAAGGCGAGGCGCTCAAACAGGTGAATATCCTGCTCGTTTTTAATCAATGCACCATGAAGCGGCGGAATGAGCGTTTTAGGATCTTTGGACTTTAGAACATCCATAGGAAGGTCTTCTGACATTAATAGTTTTAACCAATCAAGCAGTTCGCTGGTTGATGGTTTCTTTTTCATGCCAGGAACGTTGCGGACATCAAAAAAGATACTCAACGCTTCGCGGGCTAGCTCTTTCTTAATATCAGGATAGTGTACGTTGATAATATCAAGCATTGTCGCTTCGTCAGGGAATTTAATATAGTGGAAAAAACACCTTCGCAGGAACGCGTCAGGTAATTCTTTTTCATTATTCGATGTAATAATAACTAGGGGGCGATTAACGGCCTTAACGGTTTCGCCGGTTTCATAAACATGAAATTCCATGCGATCGAGCTCAAGCAGAAGGTCATTCGGAAATTCGATATCGGCCTTATCAATTTCATCGATTAATAACACAGGCGTTGTATCGTGGGTAAATGCCTCCCACAGTTTGCCGCGTTTGATATAATTCTTGATATCTTTAACCTTCTCGTCACCGAGTTGACTATCGCGAAGTCGAGACACAGCATCATATTCATAAAGCCCCTGATGGGCTTTTGTTGTCGATTTAATGTGCCATTCAATCAGGTCTGTATTGAAAGCCTTCGCAACTTCTTGCGCGAGAACAGTTTTGCCTGTGCCTGGCTCACCCTTGATGAGAAGAGGGCGCTTCAGCGTTGCAGCAGCATTAACAGCCACTTTTAAATCGTCTGTAGCTACATAATTATCAGTGCCTGAAAAACGTGTATTTTGTGTTGGATCGTCAACTGACATTTGGGACTCCGCTATCACTTAATCATTCTGATTAATCTTATAGCAAAGAAACCACGGAGTGCAATTAATGATATGGAAAATATACAAGACGATAGAACGAAAAAAAGGGTTCATAGAAATAGATATATTTCTATGTGTCCCAGAAATGGAAGGTACTTATTTTCCTTAGGCTTCGTCGTCTACGACAATACCTTCGGGTTCTCTATAAAAAGCCAAAAACTCTAATATCTGTTCTGGTGGGAACTGACGCAAAACCTCACCAGAAGCATTATCAATGCTTTGATACACAAACCGACCTGTAGCTTCGTCTTGTTCGATACGAAGTGTCGTGTTTGCAAAAGCTTCCGTATCAGGAATAAATTCACTGATAGCTTCGGCGGCTTGTGCAAGCGGGTCTGTGCTGTCATCTAGCTCAAGAGCATCTCTGCGAGCTTGCAGTGCTTCCCTGTCAGAAATTGCATCTGCAACGCTGGTTTCAGGAACGGCAAGTTCTGGTGCTACGTCGGTTTCAACCGATTGTGGTACTGTGATATTAGTGTTGTTTGCGGTTGTTGAGCGCAAGGACACTCCTTGGGCAAAACTTCCTGATGTGTTGATCTCTGCCATGTCTATACTCCGACATAACTCCTTTCTTGTTACTATTCTGTCTTAGAAGGCTGATTAAGCTGGCGAACCAGCTTAATCGAAGCTTTGCGACTAATCTTAGAATAGTGACAAGACAGCACCAGGAGCCTGATTGGCGATAGAAAGCGCCGATAGGCCAAGCTGCTGTTGTACCTGCAAGGCCTGCAAGTTTGCAGATTCTTGCGCGAGGTCTGCATCAACAAGGTTACCAATACCAACTTCGATAGTATCTGACAGACTTTGAGTAAACTCTGCCTGAATTTCCAACCGGTTTGCACCAGCACCGAAAGATCCGAGAGCGCCATTTACTGCGGTAGTTGCAGCTGTGATTGCTGTAATCGCAGCATCAGCATTATCACCATTGGCACCGGTCAGTCCAACAGCTGCAAGTGCAGTTGCTTGGGCTTCCAGATCTACGCCGTTAATGGAAATTGTTGCTGCACCAGGTGTTGGGCTTGTTAAAGCAGTAATATTATCAGGTGTAGCACTGATAATATTAGTACCATTGAATTCAGCACTTGATACGATAGATGAAATCTGGCCGACTAGCTCGCCAAATTGAGCGTCAAGCGCGTCACGTGATGCAGCATCAAGTCCATCATCAGATGCGGTAACAGCTAATTCTTCAAGGTCAATAAGAATATCAGAAATAGCTTCTGTAGCTGACAGTCCAACAGATAAGGCAGAGCTTGCATTGCTCAAAGAGCCAGATACAGCATTCAAACCTGCAACATCACCACGCAAACCCTGCGCAATCGTAAAACGGGCGGCACTATCTTGTGCGCCTGATACTTCAAGACCAGTACTAACACGATTTTGAGTTGTTGCGAGGGCTGTGTTTGTTGCATTAAGGTTTTGCAGAGCAACGAACGCACCTGCATTAGTATTTACTGAAAAAGCCATTTTGCTTTCTCCTTTTTGGAGTTACTATACTAAGGCATTTTGCCTTTTGAGACCTTTTGTCTCTGGGAGGATTTCTGCAATCCTTGTGCCAAATGAAAATTTCCATAAAAAATCATTAAGTTATTGATTTAAAATAATAATAATAAATAAAATTTTAGATAATTTTGAGCTTTTTCTAGGCAAAATTTGCCGCATAGGCATTAAGTTTCTAGTTCTTTGTGCCAAATGTAAGAATAGAGGGAATATTTTGCCTGTATAAATTACAGTGTTTATTTAAAAAAAAGAGGCTCGTAAGCCCCTTTTTATAGAGTTCTTGACTTTGTTTGAGTTTATCCAAACAGTGACAGAATTGCACTTGGGGCCTGATTGGCGATTGAAAGCGCCGATAGTCCAAGCTGTTGTTGTACCTGCAAGGCCTGCAAGTTTGCAGATTCTTGTGCAAGATCAGCATCTACAAGGTTGCCAATACCAACTTCAATAGTATCGGAAAGACTTTGTGTGAATTCTGCTTGAATGGAAAGACGATTAGCACCCGCACCAAAAGAGCCTAAGGCACCATTAACTGCTGTAGTGGCAGCTGTAATGACAGTAATTGCTGAATCAGCATTATCGCCGTTTGCCCCCAGTAGGTTTTCAGCAGCCAAGTTTGCTGCTTGAGCGGCCAGGTCTACGCCATTGATGGAGATCGTTGCAGCTCCTGGCGTAGGGCTAGTTAAAGCTGTGATGTTGTCTGGAGTGGCACTGATAATATTAGTGCCGTTAAATTCAGCGCTTGAAACGATAGATGATATCTGACCAACTAGTTCACCGAACTGCGCATTAAGAGCGGTACGTGAATCTGCGTCAAGTCCGTCATCAGATGCGGTAACAGCTAATTCTTCAAGGTCGATAAGGATATCAGAAATTGCTTCAGTAGCTGAAAGAGCAACATCAAGTGCGGAACTGGCGTTGCTTAACGAGCCCGATACTGAATTTAAACCAGCAACATCGGCACGCAAACCTTGTGCGATAGTGAAGCGAGCCGCACTATCTTCAGCACCAGCAACCTCAAGACCTGTGCTAACGCGGTTTTGAGTTGTAGCAAGTGCTGAATTTGTTGTGTTAAGGTTTTGCAATGCAATAAAAGCCTGTGCGTTTGTGTTAACTGAAAAAGCCATATTAAATCTCCATTCTGAGAATATTCAGAGCATTTTGCGCTGATAAGGTTACACATTAGAAGCTATCTGCTTCTGTTTATGTGGAGCTTTTTACTCCTGGCTTTTTATAAGCAGATATCGTGCCAATATTCCGGAATTTGAGCCGCTAAATCCCTTTGTTTAGCTAAATTTTGCAAGGTTTAAATTTGATTGTTTGGAGAGTTGCGGTTTGTGATGGAGGAATTGCTTGCTACCGGTGGTATGCAACTGTTTGCCTGCTGATGCAGGCTTTTGCGATTGCTTATAAAGAGGTGTCAGTTTGAGTGATGGTTTGTTGTGAGTTGGCCGCTGCTTGTTGCTGAAGTTCAGCTTGTTTAGCAAGACCGGCCATGATTGATTTATTCACACTTATCAGGGGGGCAATTTGCATCTTACCCCGGATAACGCCGGTTGTATGTTTGGAAACCCAAATAGAAAGGGAAATAATACCGGCACGAATTTCTTTAGGAAGTTGATTACCCTCTATTGCGCAATCAGTGGCCAGTGTGGACCAAACCCTTCGATTCCAATCGAGTGCTTTAACAGCTGCCTGATCCATATGATGAAGCTTTTCCGCATCCATCAGGGCAGTCGTAACCTTAGCCAATAGTCGGTATTCAACCTGGCTAGGAGTTTCTGAGGCTTGCTGTGTTTTTTGATACGCCTGATACGACATGTCTATGCTCTATATTGCCTTAACTTTCGAGCTGTCCCATTCGCTCTGCTTCGAACTTTATAAGCTTTCTACAGTTAACAAGAGCTTTATAAAAGTTTTTATCCATCACATCTTTGCTAACTTTAACACAGTCAGCTATGGCTTCAGGGGTTGAAATCACGCTCATAAATTCGGTCATGCGAAGGGCAAATTCATCGTAATATTTACTTTGGAAGCCGTCCATATACATTAGCATGATAGGAAAGTAGATGCGTTTTGCAGGTGAATTTACATCTTCTTCCTTCATGATATCTTTTTCGCGAAGTATAGAGGCTTTGTTGTGAACAATTAAGGTTGCTCTGCGGTCTGCATTGGCAATCACCGCTCCATTCAGGATAAGTTTCTCATTAGGTTTTAACGATAGTTTTAATGCCATAATGACCTCCTGTCATGGGCGGATTAATTCTTTAACCGACAATAAAGACTGTGTTTCAACTCGTGAGTTTTACCCTCGAAATATCAAATGATATAATTAGTAGATACAACAGTAAAAGCCAAGCTTTTAAGCTTGGCTCGATACTATTACTGGAATAGAGATAGAATTGCTTGTGGTGCCTGGTTGGCAATCGAAAGTGACTGAAGGCCAAGCTGCTGGCGAACCTGTAGTGCTTGTAGATTTGCACTTTCTTGAGCGAGATCAGCGTCAACGAGGTTACCAATACCGACTTCAACAACATCCTGAAGCTGCTCGTTAAATGTCCGGCTTTGCTCCAATGCGGTAGCACCTGCTCCGAAGCGTGTTAGAACTTCATTAAGTTGGTCGATGGAATTATTGATATCAGTAACGGCAGCTGCTGCCTCAGCCTGAGTATCGATATCCTGTGCTGGACCAATATCAATAACACCGCCACCAAGTGTAAGGTTCTCGTGAGCAATGTTTAATGTTTGTGTTGCGTCGGCGTTTGTGATGGCGACAATTTGGTCGGTGCCCGCATCAATCAGATTTGAGCCATTGAATTCTGCATTTGCTACAATTTGAGAAATTTGATCACGCAGTGTGACAAAGTCTGTTGAAAGAGCATCCCGACTTGTTTGATCGAGGCCGGCATCGGCGGCTGCCACGGCACGTTCTTTTAACTCCAAGAGAAGATCGGAAATTGCTGTTGAGGCTGCAAGGGCTACATCAATTGTGGAAATGCCGCGATCAAGCGATTGTCTGACAGCGTTCAAACCACGGACATCGCCGCGCAACTGTTGCGCGATTGAGAAGATCGCTGCGTTGTCCCGTGCGGACCCAATTTCAAGCCCTGTACTGATCCTCTCCTGTGTTGTGGAAAGATCATTATTCGTGTTTGTTAAAGCGCGAAGTGCAAGTAACGCTGGTTCGTTTACATTAACTGAAAAGGCCATTTTACCTCTCCTTTCTTTCACAATCAATTTTAGCTCATTTCGAGCCTTTGATCTGTATTAAGCAAAGGGTGTGCCAGTTTGTTTTTTATTGTCAAGTATTTGAAATATAAATAAAAAATAAAATATCTATTAAAGATATTGAACGATATTTATCTTTCCTCGGAATCATTGAATTAGCTGATTTAGGGTTGTTGCAGATTCTGCCGATATGGATGGAGGAATCTTTTGCCGTATTCTGAATGTAGAATGAATAATTGCCCGAGGCGTAATTATTTACGGGAGTGAGTTTTACCGTGAGGTTTCTTTTTATCACTTGTTTTCGCGGCATTGTTTGTGCCGTTCATACTACTATTCATGATAGTAATTGACATAAGCTGATTTTGAGAGAGTGTCGGTGATAAATTGGCTGTGCCACTGGTTGACGTTGGAGTGCGCGCGGCAATTGGAAGCGATAGGTTATTTGCTTTCAGTTTGGCCTGTAACAAAGCAGCAAAATTATTTGCGATCTGTTGCGAACCAATTGTATTTGAAATATTAGATGCTGGCAGCGCTGGCTGGAGTAGGGAAGGCGCCAACGCGGTGCCAACAGTAGCCATGATTTATATAACCTGATTAAGGCTTAGTGATGTTGGCCGCTGGTTTTGCGGAACTGCAAATGCAGCGGTTTTATTGTACCCGGTCACAGACGGATTCCTCTTGCTCACTTCTTCGCCAACACTTTTAATCAATCCTTCGGTAACGGCCTTCATCCTGAGAACAATTCTGGCATGTTCCCTAAGCGCTTCGCGGAAAGGCTCGGTGATGGACTTTATATATTTGCGCTCGCGTGAATCTTTTGACCCTAATAAGTGCTCATTAACCTGAAGATTATTCAATGTATCACGGTATTCGGCCATCAAACGGCTTTTCTCACCGTGAAGGGCCTGGGCATCCTTGTTACGGTGCGCTTTCAGAAACGAGGTTTCTCTTTTGATTAAATCTGTCAGTGCCAAAGTAATTTTTACAAGCTTTTCACCAGGGCCCGTGATAATCGGCGCGTTATTATGAAGTTCACTCGGGTGTGCATCAAGCGGCATTGGATACCTCCTGTAATTTATTGGCATTTTGATATGCGACAGACGCATTTGATTGTGATGGCTGTGCTATTGCTGCATCACCGTCGGTTTGTAGGCGTAAAATTTCTTTGTAGACTGTGTCCGCTATTCCAAATCCACCGTTTTTAGCAATGGATTTGCCAAGTTCTTCAACCATAAAACCGCGGTAAACACTCTCAGCGTGGCCGCCACCAAAAGGGCCATCGGTTGGAAGCGTTTCAAAAATTGGAGAGAGAAATTGTGAAATAAAAACAGCTTCAAACTGCTCGGCTGCTGCGCGGGCTGCTTTTTCACTTTCGCCGTTTGTTTTTGCTAGCTCAATATTAGCCCGTGCTGCTGATAATTTTGATGCTTGGGACTGGATGTTCCCGTTTGCAAATAGCTGGCTCGCACCGCTTGATATATCTAGTGATTGAAACGTCATGATTATATCACCTCGATTTCGGCTTGCATGGCGCCGGCCGCCTTTATGGCTTGCAGGATAGAAATCATGTCTCGCGGTGACACACCAAGCGCATTGAGGCCATCAACCAGTTCACGCAGTGTAACAGCGTCGGGGAGTAGGCGAAGTTCTGTACCAACTTCTTCAATTGAAATATCTGTCTGCGGTACGGCAACTGTATCCCCTTCAGCGAGGGCATTTGGCTGTGAAACCTGAGCACCTTCCTGAATATTAATTACCAGGTTACCTTGTGCGATCGCAACGGGGTTGATCCGTACCTGATTGCCCATAACGATGATGCCTGTGCGCTCATCAATTAAAACGCGTGCTCGTTGGTCGGGTTCAACTTCCAAAAGCTCAATTTCCTGTAAAAGATTAAACATCGGTAATTTATAGCCAACAGGTCGGCTAATTCTTACTGTTGATGGGTCAAGGGCAATTGAAAGCGTGCTGCCAAGGTGCTGGTTGATGGCAGCAGCAATTCTTTTGGCTGTTGTGAAATCAGGATTGTGCAGCGATAGTTTTACGGATGATAGGTTCGCGAGTTCAAAATTTACTTCATTTTCAATGATCGCGCCGTTTGCAATGCGGCCACTGGTTGGAACGCCTTGAACAATCTGTGCTGCTGCGCCTTGGACGTTAAATCCTGCAACTGCAACAGTTCCCTGAGCTACCGCATAAACTTCGCCGTTCGCACCTTGTAGCGGTGTCACAACAAGGGTACCACCCCTAAGGTCATCCGCATCACCAATTGAACTAACAGAGACATCAATGCGTGTTCCTGGGCGTGCAAAGGCTGGTAAATCAGCAGTTACAATCACGGTTGCAACATTTTCAGGCCTTAGTTGTTCGCCGTTAATGTTAGTGCCGAAACGCTCAAGCATAGCAACAAGGCTTTGCTCAGTATGGGGGACGTTCTGGAAAGTATCTCCTGTGCCGTTTAGGCCAACGACTAATCCGTAACCGACCAGTTGGTTCTCTCTTACGCCTTCGACAGATGTAATGTCTTTGATGCGTGATGATGCAAGTAAGCTGGAGGGTGTCAAAAGGGCAAAAACGACGGCTACAATAAGCGCGATAATAAACATGCTAACATTCTGCGTGACAATCTTGTCTTGCTTGAGTGTTTTCATGGCGTTTTTTCCCTTTATTTTCATATGGAATTATTTCAATTCAGATAAAGCGAAATTCATGCCATTTTTTGCTGCATATAAGTTATTGTATTTAATCAATAAAATTGAGGTGCGATACCTTATGGGTATTATTTTCCTTAAATACCCAGCAAGGCTTGCCGAACAAGAATTATCGAATTAAATTGGCATTATGAAAATTACAGGCTCGGGGCGGGTAACGTCCAAAACAATTAAAAAAACAGGTGCGAAGCAGGCCAGTGATGGTGCAGCTTTTTCAAGTGCGCTCTCAGGGCCTCAGGATACAGGGCAGGCGAGCAATGTTGGCGGCCCAAGCCCACTTGCTACTGTTGATGCATTACTATCACTTCAGGAAGCACCTGATTCTGTGTCAGGTGGTCGATCAAAAGGACTGAATAGAGCAAATGAAATGCTCGATCTTCTGGAAGAGGTGCGCAAAGGATTGCTTTTGGGTGCAATACCAGTGGCAAATCTTCGCTCACTTGCCAGCTTGGCACGAAATCAAAAAGCTACTCAGGGCGATCAGCAACTCAATGAAATACTTGAGGAAATCGAATTGCGCGCAGAGGTTGAGCTTGCCAAATTGGGTATGTAACCCAGCTTGACCTCAAGACTTCATCTTAAAGTTATCTTACAATGCACCATTCGCTCTTGTACTCGTGCTGTGAAGATACTATATAACGCCAAACTCAGAAAACTGAGAAAAGTCAACTTAATAAAAAATTTGAGATAACGGGCAGTTTAGATGACGCAAGAGAATACCGCTGTTGAGCTTCCTGAAGGTTACATGCCTTCCCCGGATGAAGAGTTTATGAATGCCAATCAATTAGAGTATTTCCGCAGGAAATTAGAAGATTGGAAAGATGATATCCTCCGTGAGTCAGCGGAGACATTACAAAACTTACAAGAAGATAATTTACGCGAGCCTGATATTGCTGACCGTGCTTCTTCTGAGACTGATTGGTCCGTAGAGCTTAGAACCCGCGATCGTCAAAGAAAGTTGGTTTCTAAAATTGACTCTGCGCTTCGCCGGATCGAAGAGGGCGAGTATGGTTACTGCGAAGTCTCTGGTGATCCTATCAGCCTAAGACGCTTGGATGCGCGGCCAATCGCAACAATGACGATTGAAGCTCAGGAGGCTCATGAGCGCGCGGAAAAAGTCCACCGTGACGAATAAGTTTTTGAAGTAATTTGTAATAATTAAGGCCAGCATATTTTGCTGGCTTTTTTATTACGATCTTTTGATTTTGCGAAAAAAAGGCCAAACCCACGTCTGGTGTTTGGCCGATAAAGTTTGCTATTTTTTGAGAAGTATAAAAAGTTAGATACTTATACTCCACCTCCTTGATTAAAATGGGAAAATAATATCATACAGCTGTGTTCCATAACGTGGTTGCTGTACGTCGGTGAGTTGCCCTTTGCCGCCGTACGAAATCCGTGCCTCTGCGATCTGAGTATGTTGGATCACATTGGAACTGGATATATCGGCTGGGCGAATTATGCCGGCAATCAGTAGCTCACGTTTTTCAAAATTCACGCGCACTTCTTGACGGCCTTGAATGACTAAATTGCCATTCGGTAAAACTTCTGTAACCATCACGGCTGCTGTTAAGCTGATGGTTTCACTGCGGTTAACGGTTCCTGTACCATTATAGCTATTGGTTGAATCGATACCTACAAGGTTAGCAGGATCAAATCCTTGGGCAATTGCGGCGCGTGTTGAACCCGCTGCAGCACCGCTACCAATCAAATTATCAATCCCTTGAGGAATACCAAGAAAGTTCTCGATACCAGAATCTTCCGCAGTCGTTCGACTTTTTGCAGTCGTGTTACCAATTTGTGCCTGATCCTGGATGTCAATTTGTACTGTCAGCAAGTCCCCAACGTTTGACGCACGCTGGTCTTTAAAAAAGGCCCTTGCGCCAGTTCGCCATAGGGAATTGGCTTCGTGTTTCTGGGGAGCGTTTTGTGGTAGAGGAACGCTGATTGAGCGTTGACGCACTGGCGCCTTTACCTCGGTAATTGGCGTCAAATCAGGTTCTTTCCCAATATCCTTTATTCGATCCAGGCTACCACATGCGCTTAGAAGTGAAACCAGCGCGACAGAGCTCAATAGCTTCAATTGCTTTTCATAAGATCGTTTCATAGTTTCTTCTCCGTTAGCACCATTAAGTCCGGTGCCTTAAATTCCTGTCTAGCGGGACGCGAGGGTTAAAACATTGTGTGTTGATACAGTCGCAAGGCCAGGTGAGGTAATCTTGGCCTCCACTGATTGCCGGGATTGCAGGTTCATCACATTAATGATGTCGCCCACGCCGCCGTTTTCAAGGGCGCGTGCTCCAGCCGTCAGTTGCATAGACCCGACTTTGTAAATCAGCGTAAGCTGCTCGCCTTTGGCAATGGCCACAGGGGTTTGAACATCTGATGCAACCAATATCTTTCCGGCCTTAATGGGGCGTTTCACCGTTTGACCAATAAGGGCGTTTGCACTGCTGATTGTGCGGTTACTGATCCGCTTAATGGAAACGTCCTGCCATGTGATATCGTCTTCGCTGATAACTTCACCGGGCTTGATGGTTCTGGCGAACACGGGGATCGCTTCAATTTGGTCGATTGAACCTGTAATGCGGAGTGTTTTACTCTCGTCATTACCAATGGGAAGGTTTAGGGTTGCCGAAAAACGGTCCTGCCGGTCTGAAACTTCCATTTCGGTGATTTCAATATCATAAATGTCCGCTGTTACAGGCAGGTAAACACCTTTTCTGTGACCAAAAATCTTAACCGCAACATCATCCGATATACCTTCTGCGTCCAATTGATCTTTTATAATCTGTTGAATGTCACCGATTTTTACCGCGGTTCCTTCTCTGGTTAATTTTACGCGCTTGAGATACTCAGGTTTTTCCCAGTCGAGGCTATATTTGGTGGCAATTTTCTCCAGTTGATAACTGGATATTTGCATGCTTTTACCGGGGGCAGGAGCTTTTAGAACAATTTCTTCGCCTTTCGCTCCTGTGTCCGTGAAAAGATCACTTAATCTTACCATGTCGTCGGTTACGCTCAGGTTCGAGATTAGATCGTTTGCTAACACGGAAGGTGATAGTCCAAAAATGGATGCTACGAGTCCCGCTTTGACGATCTTATTTATCTTATTCCCTAAGGTTTTCATGATCTTATCACTTTGTTTTCAGGTTAAATGTTAAAATTAACGAAGCTGGCCGGCTGTGCTGAGCATTTCGTCAGCGGTCTGAATGACTTGTGAGTTCAGCTCGTATGCGCGCTGTGCAGATATAAGGGCTGTAATCTCACTAACTGCATTCACGTTTGAGCGCTCCAGAAATCCTTGTAGAACGGTTCCAAAACCCTGTGTTCCTGGTGTTGCAATGTTTGCAGCACCTGATGCCTGAGTTTCAAGCAGCAAGTTTCCACCGATCGCTTCCAGACCAACACTGTTCGGGAAGATTGCAAGGTCAAGCTGACCAGCGACCGAAGGCTGAACCTGCCCAGCCAGGCTGAAAGAAACCTCGCCTTGCTCATTAACTGAGATGTCGCGTGCTTCCTGTGGGATCGTAATCTGTGGCTGGACGATAAAACCCTGCGGTGTCACTAACTGTCCGTTTTGGTCAATCTGAAATGATCCTGCGCGTGTATAGGCATCCTGACCGTCAGGTAACTGGATACGGAAAAACCCGTTTCCGTTAATCGCTATGTCGAATGTATTACCTGTGTTCTCTAAGCTACCTTGCTCATCAATACGATATATGCCTGCCGCACGAACACCGACACCAACCTGAATACCGCTAGGCAATGTTGTACCAGCGTCCGATGAGTTAGAGCCTGCGCGCTCAATGTTTTCATAGAGCAGATCCTGAAATTCAGCACGTTGGCGCTTGAAGCCAGTTGTGTTGAGGTTGGCAATATTGTTTGAGATTGTATCAACATTAAGCTGCTGTGCCAGCATACCTGTTGCTGCGGAACTAAGTGCTCTCATGGAACTATCCTTTCTTGAACTCTGACCGGACTATCTATTGAACTCTGGAGAGACGACGAAGTGCGTCTTCACGGAGGTCCGCTATATCTTTTGCGCGCTGCTCTGCTTGTTGGTAAGTGCGGAGAACATCAATCATCTCGACAGTTGATTCTATCGCATTCACGTTGGAGCTTTCATACGCTTTTTGGGTAATTTCAACACGCGGGGCATTTACTGGATCAAGTGGATCTTGATCAGTTTCATAAAGTGATGTGCCAACTCGCTGCAATGATTGCTCGCTTGCAAACGTTGAAATATTAAGCTGTGCAACGGTACCTAACTCGTTCGAAATTGTACCATCTTCTGAGATGTCAACTCGAGTATCACCGTTTTCTAATTGAATAGGATTGCCATCAGTATCAAGCACCCGTTCGCCGCTTAATAGTGTAATGAAATTGTCGGTATCAACACGCATACGGCCATTACGTGTGTACAACGTATCGCCGTTCTGACCTTCAACTGCAAGGTATCCGCCCTTGGAAATGAAAATATCCAGCGGATTGTTGGTTGTTACAGGTGTGCCTACCTCTAGGTTCCGGACAATACCATGATCCAAAACATAGGAAATCTTGCCGCCTCTTGTGGCAGCAGCGTTGGGTGCATCCACCAAATGCTGGCGGAAAACCACTCTTTCTTTGTTAAAGGCTGTTGTCGACATGTTTGCAACATTATGTGCAACAACATCCATGCGCCTTCTGAGCGCAGTTCTTTGGGCTAACCCCACATATAATGCGGTGTCCATATTACTTCTCCTGCAAATAGCATTTTATTTTTTTGCTTTTAACGCAGTTATTATTTTTGTTGTATTTGTGTAAGCAGAAAGTGTGCCAAATATTTTCTGTATATATTACAATAATTTATCGTCTTTGCACGTAATGCTTAGTGGAGGGCGACCATTTTTGCCGATACAATTTGGGTATATTTAGGTGTGATGTTGGCAGCTTTTTCCGCCAGAAAATTGTTTTACGATTATGCCACTGATATTTAATGATTTTTACACCTTGTTAACTATATATAAATAAAGATAAGATGTGAAAAATATTGATATAAAATTCAGGCATAACGCCGATATATTATATACAGGCAATGAAATGGCGGCTTTATTAAATGGCAGATGAAGAAGCAAATGCGACCGATGATTTAACAGAAGGTCTCGAGAAGAAGAAATTAAGCGGCAAAAAGCTGGTGATATTCGCTGGGGCAGGTGCTCTTGTTCTTATAATAATCATTGTCGCTCTTGTGTTTTTACTTGGCGGTGAAGAAGAAAAGCCCAAAGTTGATGAGCTTGATGAGTTATCCCAGAGTGTGGCTGACGAAAATGCAAATGCCGAGGCCGAAGCTGAAAAAACTCCTGAAGAATTAAAGACGCTTTTCATCGAACTTGATCCCCAACTTTATAATTTAAATACTGGTGGACAGGGCAGTAGCTTCCTGCGCGCACAGATTACCCTTGAGATTGACCGTGAAAGTTTTCGGGCCGATGTTGAGGCAAAATTGCCGAGAATTATGGATGAATTCAATGTCTATATGCGGGAACTTCGCCCTGAGGATATTGATGGTGCGCGTGGTGTTTTGCATGTGAAGGAAGAATTACTGTCGCGGATAAACCAGTCTGTCGCTCCGTCCCGAGTGAAGGATGTCCTGTTTCAGGAATTTATAATTCAAGGATCATGATGGGGTATGTTTTCAAACCTCTGTAACACAAAGTGTAAGTTGGTTTGAATTTTGCTTATTAGTTCGCTGGAAATGATCAGCGTATTTATTCATATGGTATTTTATGCTTGATCACCTATTAACAGCTTTATTTGGATACAATCATGGCTGATGATGACGAACCCGTTGATGAAGAGGCAATGCTTGCCGAGTGGGAAGCAATGGCCGAAGAGGGTGAAGATGGCGGTGAAGACCAGGATGCGATGGCTGCTGAATGGGAAGCCATGGCGGATGATGAAGATGATGAAGATGACGGCGGCGTTCCCGGCCGCGTTCTCGATCAGGATGAGATTGATAGCCTTTTAGGGTTTGACGGCGACGGTGATGGCGGTGAAACAACCGGCATCCAAGCTTTGATCAATAGTGCGCTCGTATCCTATGAACGCTTGCCCATGCTTGATATCGTTTTCGACCGCATGGTTCGAATGATGTCAACATCGCTTCGGAACTTCACATCTGATAATATTGAAGTCTCGCTTGACAATATTACCTCGGTTCGTTTCGGTGATTATCTGAATTCGATCCCGCTGCCTGCGATGCTTGCCGTTTTCCGTGCAGAGGAATGGGATAACTATGGATTGATGACAATCGATTCCAGTCTTATTTATTCTATTGTTGATGTGCTGCTTGGTGGTCGGCGTGGTACTGCGGCAATGCGTATTGAAGGTCGCCCGTACACAACAATTGAGCAGACCCTTGTGGAACGGATGATCTCGGTCATATTGAAGGACATGTGCGGTGCGTTTGAGCCATTAAGCCCTGTGAACTTCACCTTTGACCGACTTGAAACCAACCCCCGGTTTGCAACCATTGCAAGGCCTCCGAACGCAGCAGTTTTGATCAAATTGCGCGTTGATATGGAAGACCGCGGTGGTCGTGTTGAAGTTTTGTTCCCATATGCTACATTAGAACCCGTACGTGAGCTTCTGCTTCAGCGGTTCATGGGTGAAAAATTTGGCCGAGATTCGATTTGGGAAACACACCTTGCGACTGAACTCTGGAGTGCTGATGTCGAACTTGATGTTGTGATGGATGAAGTCACTATGTCACTTAATGACGTGATGAATTTAGAGGTCGGGCAAACTGTTATGTTTAATAAGACCCCGAAGGACGAGGTCGTTATTAAATGCGGTGATGTTCCGATGATTAGTGGTGCGATTGGCCGCGCTGGGCAAAATGTTGCTGTTCAGGTTCGCAGAACTGCGGAACGCTTGCAGGGCAACGCAGTAAGCGAAGAGTAAATAGGTTAAAGTATGACACCTGTTATGGAACTTGTCGTTGATGGGATATTAGCAACACTCTTAATTGCGGTGATTGTAGTTTGTATGATTGTTTACAAACGATTGCAGACAATTAAGGACGGGCAAGTGGAAATGCGAGAGTTGATGGACAGCTTAAATATTTCTGTTCTTCAGGCCCAAAAGAGTGTCAAAGATATTTCTTCTTCTTCAAAGGATGTGGAAGAAAGAATGGGTGTTCAAATCGCACAGGCGAACAAGTTAGTTGACGAACTAACACTGATTACTGAGGCCGGGAATAACCTTGCGGACCGAATTGACCGCAATATTGCAAATTACGGCAATGAGAAATCTGAACCAGCAGATAAAGCAGGAAAACAGCAAAAAGAAATTCTTGCAGCTTTGAAAGAAGCCCGCTGAGAAATAACTGTTTTCTTGAAGGATAGAATAGAATGATGAATGCACTGATAAGTCGGGTAAGATTATTTCCTTTGTTGATCGCAGTTGCTTTTTTAGCGCTGAGTGTTCGTGTTTTTGATGTTTATACGGGGATTGAGCTTTTAAATACGCCGGTGGTCGCCGCGGAACAGGAAACCGAAGGTGAGGAAAATGACGGCGCACAAGAGGATGTCCAGGACCAGTCAGAAGGAGAAGCGAGTGTTCCCTCAACACCAACGCTTGATCCAGCGTCACTTGGTTTACCTAGCCGCACGGAAATAGATTTGAATTCCCAGTTAAGGGCACGCCGCCTTCAACTCGATGAGCGTGCAACCCAACTTGATCTTCAGGAACGGTTACTTGAAGCCAACGAAAAACGGATTGATGATAAGATTGCCCAACTGGAGCAATTGGAAGCGAGCATCAAATCTTCGCTTCGTATCTTTAATGAGCGTGAAGAAAAAGAATTTGCGAAAGTTGTTAAAATCTATGAAACCATGAAGCCAAAGGCTGCGGCGCCGATTTTTGAAAACCTTCCTGATGCGGTTCAGCTTGATATTGCAACACGTATGAAAGAAGCGAAATTTGCGTTGATCCTGGCTGCTATGGACCCCTCTAAGGCGCGTGATTTAACGACCAGTTTAGCTGAGTTCGCCCAGCCTCCAAGTATCGAAGATTTAGAAGTTAGTGGCCGATAATATTGTATCCACAAAAATACGATCTAAATCTTTGTTTATTGGTAAGAAATTAACTTTTTCCGGTGATATTAATCGTCAGTATAAATAATATGCTCAGGCCAGTATGCATAATATGCTGCAATTGAGCTACAGGAGTAATGGGAATGAATAAGCAGGCAACCCCTGTTAGCCTCCAGGACCGTGTTGACGCACTTAAGGAAAATCACGGTGAAAACGTTGCAATTGAGGATATCGGCAATGTTGTTGGAAGTATGATCAACGGTTCCAATAATGAAGATGTTCGTGAATTAGCACATGAACTGCATGAATTGGTTCGCTTTGTTGGTGCAGCGAAACGCGAGCTATCAAGTATTAATGCCAAATCAATTTCTAATCGTGATATTCCAGATGCGAATGAGCAACTGGATGCAATTGTTGATGCGACAGAGTCAGCAGCCAGTACAATTATGGATGCAGCGGAAGCAATCTCTGAGGTTGCTGAAAATGTTGATGAAGCCTCTGCAAAGCGCCTTGAAGAGGTTTCTACCGAACTTTTTGAAGCGTCAAGTTTTCAGGACCTTACTGGACAACGTATTACAAAGGTAAATAAAGTTCTCGCGCATTTGGAAGAACGCTTGGATGCTCTCGCAGATGCAATTGGTGATGAATATATTGAACCGGTTGAAGAAGTTGAAACGGACGATGAAGGCGTTGCCATAGAGGATGATGATCTTCTAAATGGTCCTCAGCTTGAAGGTGAAGGAAACAGTCAGGATGAAATTGACGCAATTCTGGCTAGTTTTGATTTTTAATGGGAACTAATGGCTAATCCCGGGTGCCGGGATTGGTTTAAGGCTGATAGAAGGCATGTACGAAGAACAGTCATATGGTAAAAGGCTCATGGGTGGTGATACCACCATGAGCCTTTTTGTGTCTTTGTATCTCATTCTTTTGGCTTTTTTTATTATATTGAATTCTATTTCAAATCAGGCGACGGCGAAATCATCCGCCGCACTTGAGAGTGTGAATAATACATTTTCAAACCAGAACCCGTCCCCGGCGAGTGATGTTGATTTACAATCTGATGAGATTGTAAGCGCGCCGCTTGATGACTTGCTGACAAAAATTCAGGGACGATTTTACGCCGAGTTTGAAATCCAAGGTCGTTTCTCAAATGAGGGTGGGCGCGCTTTACAGATTCAATTCCCGGTTCGTTATCTGTTTGAGCGCGGGGCACTGGAACTTGGTTCCGCAAGGCAGGGTTTCCTGCAAGAAATTGTTAATGACCTTAACAATGTGAATGCGGGCGGGTCATTGGATGTTGCTTTCATGTTTGGAACCGGTAGCACGCTCGCTTCAAAGGACTTAACACGGTCGCAGGAAATTGCAGTTAGGCGGGCAGGGGCACTTGCCCGTTATTTGCGCACCCAAGGAATTAGAGCAGGACAATTTTCGACTGGTTTTACAGCCATTGACGATGATCAGATCATTGCTGTTTTCCGCGAAGCCAAAGCCTACAGAAACACTTTGAAGCTAAGGCCGAATTCGACCCCACCACAGGGAGCGAACGATGGCTGATTTTCTGAAAGTGGATGGAAGGGGTGATCAGGGCGCAACATGGATGATCACATTTGCTGATCTTTTGTCGCTGCTCCTGACATTCTTTGTGATGGTGTTTTCAATGAATGCCATTCAGTTTGAACAGTGGGAACCAATCGTTCAAACGATGAACCGCGAATTTAATCCGAGCCGAGCAAAGGTTGCGGAAACACCGCACGACACCCCTGACCTGCAACGCGAACGACAAGAACAGGGATTTAAACTCAGTTATGTTGAAGGTTTGCTTCGTCAGGCAATTGAAAACGAACCTTCGCTAGCGAGCGTTCAAATGAATATGCTTGCGGATCGGTTTATCATTTCCTTGCCGACATCGCTCCTTTTTGACGATAAGGATATTACCCAATCGAATACGGCTGGTTTGGTTGCAGAAGCGATTATAAAACCCTTGGTACGATTGGGGAATCGAATCATTGTTGAAGGTCACTCTGATCGCCGTGAAATTCAAAACGCCAAATTTGTTTCGAACTGGGAATTGTCATTGACGCGTGCCAGAGTGCTGGCAGGCCTGATGACTGAGGCAGGATATCAATTGCCCATTGGGGTTACTGCATATGCTGATACCCGCTTGCAACAGCTTGACGATCAATTGACTTTACAACAAAAATATGACCTATCCGAACGTATTGATATTGTTATAGTCACCGACAAACAGGTGAGAGGCGCATATGGCATTTTTTAGAATAATCATGATTAGTGTGATTGCCATGTTTGGCCTTTTCTTTATGGGCTCGCAATCCGCTGCCTTGCAGGACGTTCCTGTTGTTAATGTTCGTTTGGGCCAGCATCCTGATTATTCGCGTGTTGTGTTTGATTTTCCCGTCGAAATTCCTTATCGGGCAATCAAAGATGGTAATAGAATTACAGTTACATTTGACGCCAATTTTGATCCTGACTTGTCTGCGTTCAACAGTACGAACCTGACCTTTATTTCGGCACCGGTTGTTACCAAAGATGCTGGTTTGACGATCGTAAGCTTCACTGTACCAGAAAGCGGAGGATTGAAGCACTTTCGGTCCAACACCTTCATTGTGATTGATGCGCTGGAGACAGCAGAACAAGCAATCGTAGCAAGCGTTCCGCAAACTGTTGATGATCAGAATACTTCTGATCAAAGCTCTTCTGGTCAAACCTCCGATACGGCTGCTGATGTTGATGATAACCTCTCTAACCAAGATACGAACGCAGAAGACGTAACTGCACCTTTAAACCCTGTCGTAGAAAATGGCGCTCCGCTTACGTTAAGCGCATCGGCTACCTTTGAAGAGTTGAAAGTTAATTTTGATATTCCAAGCAACGCTGGGCTTGCTGTGTTTGAACGCGCACAAACACTTTGGGTCATATTTGATCGCCCGTTTACCGTTCCGGCCAATCAAATAGGGACCGTATTACAAACAGCAGGGGCCCGGATTAATAGTTTTGTTCAGGACGAAAATATCGACGCAACTGTGATCCGCATGGATGTGCTGGATAATCAAAGCACGGTTGTTACAAAAGACGGGGCCCGTTGGACGATTGCCTTCAAGGACAATATTGCGAAACCTCGGTTTCCGCTCAGCCCTATCCGCCGCGTCGAATCAAGTGGTCAGCAGGTTTTTATACCTGTTGCAAATATTGGGCGGAAAATAGAAATTGAAGATCCGGTTGTGGGTGATGTGTTCGCCATATTACCGCTTTTGGACCAAGGCCGGGGTGTGCCAGAGCATTATGATTATGCGATGGCGAGTGTACTTGAAACATCGCAGGGCATTGCAGTTATACCGCAGACAGATACCGTTCGTGTAGAGCGTTTCCGTGAAGGGGTCTCGATCTCTGAAGGGGATATTAGTTTTGCTCGCAACAATGAGGATGCAGGTAATACACAGTTCAAACGCTTGATTGATTTCAAAGCATGGCGTGAAGGTGAAGATTGGGAATACCAAAAACAGAAATCGCGTTTATTCTATGAAATTTCAATTAGCGAGGGTGAAGAGAAAAATGCGCTTCGGTGGCGCTTGGCGCGCTTTTATCTGGCCCATGGCCGCGCAGCCGAAGCTCTTGGTGCTTTGGCATTGATGGAAGATTTTGACCCAACACTGCGGGAAAATGCAGAATTTGTTGCAGTCAGGGGGGTCGCTAACTTCAAACAAGGGCGTTTGGAAGCCGCTGATCGCGATCTATCCATTCAGGCACTCTCTTCCGAGCAGGATATTGAGCTTTGGAAAACCTTAATCGCTGAAGCGAGAGGGCAGTTCGATGAAGCTCTGGAGCATTACAGATTAGGTAAGGATGTTATTGGTACCTATGACGATGGAGACAAGGCAGACATTCAACTCGCAGTGATAAGAGCCGCATTGGAAAATGGCGATCTTGATCTGGCGAGAGAAGAATTACAATTGTTCAATGGTTTGAACCTGAGCGAAAGGCAACTTAGCGAGTCTATATATCTAAGTGCACAGCTTCAGGAAAAGATGGGGAACACAGATGTATCGCTTCTCCAATATGAAGATCTAAGCGGCGCGCTTGAGCATGACATCGCGACGGGAGCCACTTTCCAGAAGGTTCTGGGCCAGTTAGAGAAAGAAGAAATTTCTGATAGTGTTGCTATTGAAGAATTAGAGCGCCTTAGGTATCGCTGGCGCGGTGATCGGCTTGAAGTCGAGATAATGAGTAAACTCGCTGATCTCTATTTCAAGACAAAAAATTATGCAGCTGGCTTAAGCTTACTACGTTTAACACTGACATATTATCCGGATTTATCACGTGAATTTTCCGTGGCCTCCAGAATGGGAACTGTTTTTTCCGACCTGTTTTTGGGTGGAAAGGCGGATGATTTACCGCCGGTGAGCGCGATTGCCTTGTTTTTTGAATTTGAAGAACTCGCTCCTTTTGGCACACGTGGTGATTTGATGATCAGGCGACTTTCAGATCGTTTGGTTTCGTTGGACCTTTTAGGCCGTGCGGCGGAGTTGCTTGAATATCAAGTAGCTGAACGATTGGAAGGAGCGGCGAGGGCACAAATTGCGGGTAATTTGGCCAAGATATATTTGCTCGATAAGAATCCACAGAAGGCTCTTGAAATGCTGCGCGCAACCAGAGAGCCAAGACTGCCACAAGATATCGAGATTGAGAGGATGCGTATCGAAAGCCGCGCTTTAATTGAAAGTGCACGGTTTGAAGAAGCCGAAATCCTGATTGAGAGCGACCGTAGTGCAGCCGCTGATCGTTTGCGTGCAGATATTTACTGGGCGTCAAAAGACTGGCAGCGCTTTATTGCGGTTTCGCGGCGTCTCTTAGGCGACGGCTGGCGTAATGATGCCCAGCTTGAAGCCGTCGAAAAGCTTAATCTTATTCGCATGGCTATTGCGATGACATTTACAGAAGATCGTGCTGGCCTGATTGAGGCGCGTCGTCGTTATGGTAACCAAATGCGGGACGGAGATTTCTCACGAGCGTTCACATTGCTCACGAGCGATCAACAACTTTCTGGTCGTGAATTGGGGTCTATAGCCAGTCAAATTGCAAGCGTAGAAAAATTACAAACATTTATGCGTGATTACCGGAACGATTTTTCGGGTCGGTAACCTTTGTTTTCTGCCGTTTTTTTCTATGGACTTTGGATTTCTACGAATTTTGATATTAGTAAAAAATTCCTATCTTCCTTGTGAATTGAGAAAAACTTTACCTCACTAACTCGTGATTTTCATATTATTTTTTATTTTCTGATTAAGTACTATATTATCTTTTATGCAGCGGCGGCTATGCCAATGCATGAAAATTCAGTTACCTACTTAAGAGGAAATGGAACATGAAAATCAATAACCTTACAAAAAATGTTGTTGCAACTACTGGTGCTGTAGCGTTCGCTATGACTATGACTGCTGGCGTTGCTAATGCAGCTGACAAGAAACAAGAAAAATGCTTCGGTATCGTTGCTAAAGGTCAAAACGACTGTGGTACATCTGCACACTCATGTGCTGGCCAGGCTAAAGTAGACAACCACCCAGAAGAGTGGGTTTACGTTCCAGCTGGTCTTTGCGAGCGTATCGCAGGCGGTAAAAAGAAGAAATAAGCTCTCGTAGCGAACTTCTTATAAAGTGATAGATGGGGCACGTATGTATAAAGCAGAAACATCATTGAGATCTCTGGGCGCTTTGCCTGTTGGTGTTAGCTTGAAGAGCCAATATTATCAAATGGTTCTGGAACGTGCTCCTTCTATTGCGTTTTTTGAAATCCATGCAGAGAACTACATGGTAGATGGTGGGGCCCACCATCGTTTTCTTGAGGCAATCGTTGAAAAATACCCACTTTCCATTCACGGAGTTGGTATGTCGCTTGGTTCCGCCGAAGGAATTAGCAAAGATCATATAAAACGATTTAGAGATCTCGTTGATCGTTATAATCCTACGCTTGTTTCAGAGCATTTAGCCTGGTCGGTAGAAGGCGGTCATTATTTGAATGATCTACTCCCGTTGCCGTTAAATGAAGAAACCTTGAATATCGTCACAGATAATGTGAACACTGTTCAGGATGCCTTGGGCCGTAAAATTCTTGTAGAAAATCCCTCTAGTTACATGGCGTTCAACGCTACAACGATGCCTGAGGTCGAATTTCTTTCAGCAATCAGCGAAAGAACAGGCTGCGGTCTATTAATGGACGTGAATAATGTTTTCGTTTCCGGCCGTAATATGGGCTGGTCACCTGAGGACTATATTGACAGTGTGCCGGTAGATCTTATTGGTGAAATTCACCTTGCAGGCCACCTGATCAAAGACGTTGACGGTGTTGAACTGCGGATCGACGATCATGGAAGCGCAGTTTCGGATGATGTCTGGGCACTATACCGTCGCTTGATCGAACGGTCCGGTGAAAAGCCAAGCTTGATTGAATGGGATAACAATATCCCTGATTTTGATATCCTTCATAATGAAGCCAGCAAAGCGCAGGCAATTATGGCTGATATTGAAAACGATAGTTTAAAAGAATCGGCATAAGTTATGTCAGATTTAGCGAAATTACAGCACGATATGAAACGTGCAATCCTTGGTGATGATCATGCGCTTGATGATGTTAGCTCTGCTATTATTGGTAATGGCTTGAAGCCGTCGCAGCGCATGCAAATTCACCGCAATAATTACAAAGAAACTCTAACCGCGAGTTTGAAAGCTGTTTTCCCAGTGGTGCAGGCCTTTGTTGGTGAAGCATTTTTTGAGGCGGCGGCTAAGCACTTTGTGCTTAATACCCCGCCCGAAAAAGCACAATTGGTTGAATATGGCGGCGCTTTGGCTGAGTTTTTTGAGACTTATGAACATGCGGAAACTGTTCCCTATATCGCGGATTTACTCCGACTGGAATGGGCCGTGCATGTTATTCAGAATTCATATGAACAGACTGCGATTTTGCCGGATGATGTTGACGCTGCATTATCCGATGAAACGTTATGTTTGGTACCACAGATGCAGGTAATCTCCAGTGAGCATCCTATTTTAAGTTTATGGATGGTCGGAACTGGGCAAATGCCTCCTGAAGCGGTGCATGTGGACCAGGGAGGGCAAAATGCCCTTGTTATTCGTATTGATGGGGCGGTTCAGCTTCAAGCAATCAATGATATTCAGTTAGCGTTAGTTAAGGATTTTCACAGGGGCAACTTGCAAGGAACGGGTGAAAATGCTTCTCATCATGCTGAGATAAAAAAAATGGCGGAACGTGGCATGTTTACGCGTGCAGCCTAATAAATATAGGAGAACTTGGTAATGTTGTTCATAAAAAAGATTATTGATTTACTGGAAGGCCTTCCGGGTAAAAGTTTTTTAGCTCTTTTGGGTGCTCGCTTAGCTGTTGCTCATCCGTTTTATGTTTCAGGCAGAAGTAAAGCTGCCAGCACAGACCCGTTCAGCGGCGAATATTTTGATCTTGGGTCGTTCACGGTAACATTGTTTGAAAGCGAATATAGCGTTCCTGTTTTGTCACCAGAAACAGCAGCTACGCTTGCGCTTTACGGCGAAACATTTTTGCCAATCATGTTGGCTTTAGGTCTTGGTGGCCGTTTTGCAGCTGCAGGTTTGCTAGTTATGACTATTGTCATCAATATCTCATATTCTGGCCATGATATGCTTTCAAATATTGCGTGGGTTTTTGCCCTTCTTGCTGTCCTCACAATGGGACCAGGCAAAGCATCCTTTGACCATATTATCCGTCAAAAAATATACGGCGATAAATAATTATAAAAATTCAAAGCCGAGTGCTTTGTTTGCAGAAATTGTGGGTGGCTTTTGCCACCCACCTATAAAAGCCAGGGAATGAACATGGATGATATTGACTGCAAAATCCTTAACCTTCTTCAAAAGGATACAACGTTAAGTACTGCTGATATTGCAGAAACTGTTGGGCTTTCGACGACACCATGTTGGCGGCGTATTCAAATGCTGGAAAGCGAAGGATACATTACGCGCCGGGTTGCCTTGGTTGACCGTGAAAAAATTAATGTTCCCCTAGATGTTTTTATCTCTATCAGAACAAAAGAGCATGATTGGAACTGGTTGGAAGAATTTGCGAAAGTTGTCGCCGAGTTTCCAGAAGTTGTTGAATTGTACCGCATGAGCGGTGAAGTTGATTATTTAATGCGGGTTGTCGTACCTGATATGGCATCCTATGATCAATTCTATAAGGAATTGATTAAACGCGTTGAGCTGAGCGATGTAAGCTCCTCATTTGCTATGGAACGCATTAAATATACAACTGCTTTGCCACTTGAGTATGCATTCAATGGTAAAGGAAGATCACGGCGCAGGAAAAGCAAAGATGACTGAACAATTGGACCAGAATGCTCATACGGCCAATTCCAAAACTGAAATTTACCTAAAAGACTATAAACCGGCACCTTATCAAATCGATGAGGTGTCTTTGCTATTTGAACTAAGCGGTGACGACGCGCTCGTTACAGCACTTTCGCACTTTACGCGGTCTGATGCGGCCAGCACAGAGCCACTATGCCTCGATGGTGGGCCGTTTATGGAACTGGTTTCCATAGAAATTGACGGCATTCCCTTAAAGCCCGATGATTATGTGAAGAATGAAACCTCTCTCATCATTCACGATACGGCTGCTGATTTTACATTAAAGATTGTCACGAAACTAAAGCCTGCTGAAAATACACGCCTTGAAGGGCTTTATAAGTCGAGCGGTAACTTTTGTACCCAGTGCGAAGCGGAAGGCTTTCGTCACATTACATATTTCCTGGATCGTCCTGATGTGATGGCGAAATATAAGGTTCGGATAGAAGCTTCCAAAGCGGACTATCCTGTTCTTTTATCCAATGGAAACCTTATAAAAAAAGGCCAGATGCCCAATGGATTTCATTTCGCCGAATGGGATGACCCGTTTCCTAAACCCAGCTATTTGTTCGCAATGGTCGCTGGGAAATTGGCATGTTTGTCCGATGAGTTCACGACGATGTCTGGACGGTCTGTCGAACTAAATATCTATGCTGCCGAGGAAGATATTTCGAAATGTGATCACGCGATGCAATCGCTGAAAAATTCGATGCGCTGGGACGAAGAAACATACGGCCTCGAGTATGATCTGGATATATATAATATTGTTGCAGTCGCTGACTTTAACATGGGGGCGATGGAAAATAAGGGATTGAACATATTCAATACCAAATATGTGCTTGCCAGCCCTGAAACAGCGACTGATCAGGATTATAATAATATTGAGGGCGTAATAGGGCATGAATATTTCCACAACTGGACCGGAAACCGGGTTACATGCCGCGAGTGGTTTCAATTAAGTCTGAAAGAGGGACTGACGGTCTTCAGGGATCAGGAATTTTCAAGCGATATGCAGTCGCGGGCTGTTAAGCGCCTGGATGATGTTCGTGTTCTCAGAATGCATCAATTTCCTGAGGATGCAGGGCCGCTCGCGCATCCCGTTCGCCCGGAAAAATACATAGAAATTAATAATTTTTATTCAGCAACAGTGTACAATAAAGGTGCTGAAGTTATTCGTATGATGCATAGCCTTCTCGGGGCCGAAGCTTTTCGACGCGGGATGGATATCTATTTTGAACGTCATGACGGTCAGGCGGTTACCTGTGAAGATTTTGTCTGTGCAATGGAGGCTGCTTCTGATATTGACCTCAGGCAATTCAGAAGGTGGTATTCAACGGCTGGGACACCCAAACTTTCGTTCACGCGAGAGTGTGACGGCGATGATGTTTTGTTGACTGTTGAGCAATCGATTTCAATCAATGGGGCCGAAATTGAATATGACCCGCTTCATGTTCCTATAAAGATTGCTTGGGTTGATAAAGCACGTTCGGTCAATGGTGAAAGTAGCGAAAATAACGCGCCGCCAACTTTATTACATTTAACAGACGCTAAGCAGACATTCAGGTTCGAAGGTGTCGGAAAAAACGTTGTGCCAAGCATAATGCGTGAATTTTCCGCACCCGTGCATATTGATCATGATCTGGACACTGAGGAATTGCTCACACTCGCATCTTTTGATATCGATCCTTTTGTCCGCTCTGATGCTTTGCAAACAATTGGCCGCAATATTATTCTAACTGCGGCTCAAAAGCTTGAGAGTAATGAGGAATTTCACGCTCCGGAAAGCTATTATTCTACATTTGAACGGTTAATCAGCGATGATGATACGGACCCAGCCTTTCTCGCTGAACTCCTTACGCTTCCCGGCGAAATTGATGTAGGCCAGCATATGCAGCCCCTAAGGCCGCAAACGTTACATAAAGCGCGCGAGTTTGTTGCCGATCAGATTGCAAATCGCTATTTTGAGCCAATTCTTGATAAATATAATGAACTGCAAGCATTTGATGAATGCAATAGGCCAAAGCAACAAGGTGTTCGGCGCTATAAAAATACATTGCTTGGATACTTGGCCCGAACGTCGGTTGGTGAGGATATCCTTAGTAAACAGTTCGACAACTCGCAGAATATGACGGATGAGATCGCTGCTCTCGGGTTACTGTCATCTAGTGATTTTGACTATAGAAACACTGCTCTCGCGCAGTTTTTTGAGCGATGGAAACATGAGGCGTTGGTTATTGATAAATGGTTCGCGGTGCAGGCAGTAAGTAAACGCTCAGATGTCTTGTCGACAGTTCGCTCGCTTCTAAAGCATCAACACTTCTCTTTTGTAAACCCGAACCGTTTGCGGGCATTGGTCTCTAGCTTTTCGGTTTTAAATCAAGCTGGTTTTCACGATGAGAGTGGAGCAGGGTACGAATTTCTGGCGGATGTTGTATTGAAGGTTGATCGTATTAACCCCCAAACAGCGGCAAGATTGGTTGCTCCGCTTGGGCAATGGAAACGCTTGGATCATGCAAGGCAGCTAAAAATACAATCTCTACTAGATGACTTGTTGAAAAAACATTCGCTGAGCGATGATGTCAGAGAATTGTTGGAAAAGTCTTTAAACTAAAACGATTTACTAGGAATATGGAGGTAAAATCAGTTATAATTCTAAATAAAAAGAAAAATTTAGTATAAGTATATGCCTGCCTAAGGTTGTAAATTGTTGTCTTTTCAGAAAAACTGCAATATAACGATTTTAGGGATTGAGTAATAAAATGCGATTGGAAATATGTGTCCACTATGAATGGATGCGAGTAAAAAAATAATCGTAACCAAAGATCAAAAAAATAATGATCGTAACCCAGGAAAAGTAAATGTTAAAAACGCCAGACCCAATTGATGTCCATGTCGGGCAGCGTGTTCGTGCACGCAGAAAAATGCTTGGATTGTCGCAGACAGAACTTGGTAATGAATTGGGAGTTACCTTTCAACAAGTTCAAAAATACGAACGTGGTACTAACCGTATTGGTTCAAGCCGATTGTTCAAAATGTCTAATACGCTAGACGTGCCTGTAGCTTACTTCTTTGAAGGGGCAGAGACAAAGCTACCAGGGTACGATGAAGCAAGTGTTCTTGACGATGACGTTTTCACAAAACAGGAAACACAAGAACTTGTGGAAGCATATTACAGAATTGCTGACCCTCGCATTCGTAAGAAAGTCCTTGGCTTGGCTCGTTTGTTGTCAAGCGGTGTTGACGAATACGGTATGTAATTATACCTAGCTAATTTATATAAAAACCCGCTTTGGCAAAATGCTAGAGAGGGTTTTTTATTATTTTTACCATACTTTCGAAATCATTATGATTTTCATATGGTTCCAAGCTGGCGCTTTTTACGCTTTTGCCTTCGTGCCATGAAGAGCAAGCCAGGGATCAGGATTAATCCGGTTGCGGGTTCTGGAACTGATGCGGCGACAATACTTATTATCGCAGTATCAAGGCTAGTCAGGATGATGTCACCCGGTAGGAATATGGTTCCACCTGTAATCAAGTTTACCAGCTCACCTTCACCCAACAATGTACCGTCAAAGCGAATTTGTAGGGTTACATTATAGTCGCCTGTTGCACTGAATAATGTACCTTCACCGCTGTTTAATAGAACCGTTTGGCCCGTACCTAAAATATTTTCCCCAAGTAACCATGTCAGCTCAAATGATTCTAAGCTTGTAATGGAGCAGAGGATCGCCGAATTGAAGGTTGATCCACAAGCATCAAGGGTGAAATCTTCACCAAGGTCGATTGGATCATATACCCCAGCCTCCGCAACCAATGATGCTGTTGCAGTTGGCGGCGGATTACCGCCCGGAGGAGGATTACCGCCTGGAGGAGGATTACCGCCCGGAGGAGGATTACCACCAGGAGGAGGATTACCACCAGGAGGAGGATTACCACCAGGAGGAGGATTACCGCCAGGAGGAGGATTACCACCAGGAGGAGGATTGCCGCCAGGAGGAGGATTACCGCCAGGAGGAGGATTGCCGCCAGGAGGGGGGAAGCCAGTACCCGGACCACCTGTATCATCAGGGAATTGCCCTGGAGGTGGCGGGTTGTTACTTCCTGGAACCGGAAGGCCATTACCACCATCCGAGAAGACTAACACCGGGTCTACAATTGGCAGGTTCGCTAAAATTTGTTCACGCGTTAAATTTCCACCGGCGGCAGGCGCAATATCCTGAAGGAATTCTGCAATTTGAAGCGCGAGTTCTTCCTCGATACTTGTTTCAGGCTCGTTATAAATAATAACAGATGTCACATACGTATCTTGCCTGCCAAGCTGATTGAAATTGATCGTTAGGCTGCCATCGATAATATCGGCTCTAGTGATCAACATATGTCCCGTTGCAGGTGGGGTGCCATTCAAGCTTGCGTCAATAATATTTGGCGTATCCGATAGGCGACCGGGGCCGTTTGTGGCCAAAACCATCACGGGGACCAATTCATCGGTTGCCCGTGTATCAACCAGATTAATTGTCGCGCCATTGCGTTTAATGTTTACGCCGAACGGGTAAAGAGGTTCGACATTGTTATTCATTTGCGAGGATAAAACGATGACTCGGTAACGACCATTTTCAAGCCCGCTAACACTAAACGTTTGAATGTCGCGGATACCTTGGCGCAGGATTGACTGTTCATCGCCCGTGTTTATCTGGCGCATCTGTCTACCGACAACGATTTTGTTTGCGGGACTAACTCGGATAAATTCAGGATAGGGTTCCAGGCCCGCGGGGCCTAAATCCCAACCTTGTGCGTTATCGGTTAACTGAAAGTTCGGATCTAAAACAACGGGTACCATAAAGGCAGTCCAATATGTTCTGGAACCTGCTTCGATGATTAGATTGGCCGCGTCAGCAACCGTTGCCAAATCATAATCTGGTGCCATTTCACCGAGGCGAGTTAACAGCGCATCCATGCGCAGCTTCAATTGATCTTCATCACCAAGTGCTTGGTTCAGATAATTTTGAACCGCTTGAAAGCCCCATTCGTCAACTGATAATGCACCCTTAACTGCGTCCTCAAGCGAAGCGCTGGGAAATGTTTCAATTTGGGCATCAACCGGTTCTCTGATTAAATCAGCACTGCGGGTGCCCGTAAGGTAATAATCGCGTGCGTCTTCTTCGCTTTGTTCGCCAGTTTCTGTTTTGTTTAGGTTAGGGCGAACAAGCTTTAAGCGCCGAATGCCAGGAATTGTTTCTTGAGGTGTCGTCGTTACAAAAACATTTGCTGGGGGCGGTAATATAACATCACTAGACACAGGGGGTAAAAAACTTGATATTGGTAACTCTTTGTTTTTACTGTCTGAAATTCCCTGATATTCACCGTATAGGATAACACCCGCAGCCAGAACAATGCCTGTTGCTAGGGTTGTCATAATCATTGATTTACTACTGCCGAACATAAGTTACACCACGAAACAAATACAAAACTTTGCCTAACTATAAGCGATTACAAGTAAAATGACCAGTATTAAGCGGGTTATCACATGTACAGATAATGAACATGTATTGAGAAAAGGTTGATTTGTCATCCAAGCCATGCATAAAGCCGTATTAAATTTCTTATTATAAGGGTTCCCTACATGTCTTCAGAACAGTCACCATTTGCTGATCTAGATCATCTGTTATCCCAGCTGCCTGCTGGTGATACCGAAAAATGTACTCAGCTGGAGAACGAGTTATCGACTAAGCCAGTTACGGATAGTTTCGGCCTTAAGGGGTTGTTATCCTGGTTGTCGATGTGGCAGGAAGCCGAAAGGCTTTCTGTTAAGGAAGCGCACATATGCATTTTGGCGTCTGCTTACAAAGGCATATCAGATATTGATGTCGTGAAAGACTATATTGAAAGGGCATCGAAGGGACGGACACCGGTTAACCATATGTGTGTCAAAAACGGAATTGGCCTGCGCATCCTTGAACTCGCGCCCGAAGTTCCTCATGACTTGTCACAGGATTGGAGCGAGCGTGATTGCATGGGTGCAATAGCGTTTGGAATGGAAGCGACGGCTTCAGGCGGCGATATATTGGGCTTAAGTGATTTGGCACCCGGCAATCAGCAGCAAGCGATTAAAATTATCAAGGCTTGCGAAGATTTGCTGAAAGACACTAGAGATGCCGTAAATACCGCAACATATCTTGAGCTGCTCCAAAAACATGGAGGTCGTGAGATTGCGGCAATTATCGGCGCAATGATTGCGGCGCGGAGCAGAAGACTTCCTGTTTTGGTCGAAGGGTGGGGCGCACTAGCGGCATTTGTTCTTTTGCACTCAATTGATAATAGCTATGTGGATCATGTTCGCGTTGCTTCGTTTTCATCCATAGAGCAACGTGATACCCTGTCTTTTGCGAATATTAACCCAGTTGTTGGCGAATATGTTGGTACTGGTCAAGGGTGTGGGATTGCATTGGCAATCGGCGTGATTTCTGGTGCTGCTACTCTTTTAGATGTCCCCGATGTCTGAGGGGGTGTGTCAGGCCTAAAAAGAAACTTTTGCCTTAACAACAATATCTTGAATGAATAAACGGTTAAGCGTACTGTCATCATCGTTGAGGTAAGGTTGATTATGGTACGGCTTTTTCGTCATTATATTTCTCCCGTAAAACTGGGGCTGGCCATAGGGGATGTGGCCGTTCTGACAGCGAGTATATTTCTGGCTGAATGGCTCCGCTTGAGCGCGCTTGATATCGATTTGTTAGTGGGAACAGAGGCCTTGGTTGCCAAGCTGTTGTTCCCGTTAATCATCGTACCTGTAATGTTCAGTGTAGGATGCTACCATAGTGATAGCGTTCGCGCTTCCAAAGTATTTTTCATCCGCCTTTTTATAAGTTTTGCAGTCAGTAGCCTTTTACTATTTGCGACGGCTTATCTTTTTCCGTTTTTGCCTTTATGGCGTTCCATACTGATCCTGGCATTGTTTATCGGCGCCGTGGGTGTTTTCATCGGCCATTTGTTCTTTTTGAAAGTTTTGTGGCAAAGACGATGGAACCGGCGTGTTATTATTCTTGGGGCCGGTAGCAAAGCGAAATATATCAATGATTATATTGCGTCCGCTCGTGAAGCGGGGTTGCGGGTGGTGGCCGTGTGCCAAATCCCTGGCGAAGCTGTCAAAATTGATAGTGCTGTTTCAATCGATAATTTTTCACAATTTGATAAGTTTGCCCTGACGGAACGGGCTGAACTTATCATAGTTGCGAACGATGATGCTGACAGTCGGCTGCCCATGGAGGCAATGATCGCCTGTAAATTACAGGGTATTGAGGTTCAGGAATTTTCTACCTTCAACGAACGCGTTCGTGGATATGTCAAACTGGAATCATTGAGCGCTGAATGGATCATTTATTCCGAAGGGTTCAAGGGCACCAACGATATAGAACTGATTGGCAAACGTATTCTGGATATGTTGGCGAGCAGCATTCTCTTGGTTCTGACATTTCCGATCATATTGTTGACGGCAATTCTTGTGAAACTGACCAGTCGAGGACCAGCGTTATATCGTCAGGAACGTATCGGCCAGTTTGGTGAACGCTTTGAATTATTGAAATTTAGAAGCATGATTGTAAATGCAGAAAACGCAAATGCACCGAAATGGGCAGAGGAAAAGGACCCTCGCATCACGACAATAGGACGCTTTATTCGAATGACGCGGATCGATGAACTTCCTCAACTCGTCAACGTGCTTAGAGGGCAGATGAGTTTTGTGGGGCCAAGGCCTGAAAGACCGTATTTTGTAGAGAAAATTGGAAGCGAAGTCCCATTCTACCGAGAGCGGCATTATGTAAAACCGGGCTTAACGGGGTGGGCGCAAATCCAATATCCATACGGTGCTTCGATTGATGATGCGCGCCGTAAGCTTGAGTTTGATTTATATTATATCAAGAATTATTCGCTTGTATTTGATTTGCTGATTATACTTCAAACCGTTCGTGTTGTTTTATTTCCATCAGGGGCAAGATAATCATGGGGCATGTTGTAGGCATAAAAAGTCAGAACAGAAACAGGTCGAAATACAGGCCTTTTCGATTGATTGGTTTGACCGCTGGCCTGTTCGGTTCGCTTTGGTCAACAACGAGCTTTGCGCAGGATGGTGATGAAGCACAAATAGATGTGCTTTTGAAGGCGCGCGATTATGATGCCGCAATAGCCCTCATTCAAAAAAATAATGCTGAAGGGCGTGCAGATAAAAACTCATATTTGACGCTCGCCCGTATTTACCTGGAAAAGGGCGCTGGTATAGCGGCAGAGACCGCAGTCGATAGGGCCAAAGCCCTTGGTGCCACATATGCCGAAACTGCAGTTCCTTATGCAAAATCATTCTTGGTGCAAGGGCAATATGCAAAAGCAATTGATATCCTAAGCGGCGCGGAAATCGCGGAAAATCAGCAAGCAGAAGCTTTGATCGTCATGGCAGACGCCAATTTTGCCGAAGGACGGTTTGATGCTGCAAGGTTGATTTACGAGCAAGCAAAGGAACGGTTTCCTGAAGGCTTTTCTGCGTATTTGGGATTGGCTCGTCTTGATCTTCGTTCGGGCAATCTTGACCGCGCGGACGAATATCTTCGTTTGGCGGAAGTTCGAGCACCAAACAACACAATGGTGCAATACACAAGCGGTTTGATCAAACAATATCAAGGTGAAAGAGCGGCCGCAGAAGGGTATTTTCTAAAAGCGGTGGAATTATTTCCAGGTAATCTGTTAGCTAACCTTGAGCTAGCGAGTTTGAATATAGCGCGGGCACAATTTGCAGAAGCAGAAGCCTATTTGGATAAGGTTTATGAAGGAACGCCCAACCATCCGCTTGCGCTTTACATGAGTGCGGTCATTGCAACGCAGAATGGTGATTATAAGCTCGCGGATAATTTGCTAGGACGAACACGAAGGCTGACAGAAAGGTTTTTGCCTGCAATTTACCTGCGCGGGATTGTGGCATATGCGCTCGGTGAATATTCACAGGCAATTTATGTTCTCGAGCGCGGCTTAACAGCACTTCCAACGGCTGTAGAGATCCGGACATTGCTTGCCGCATCCTACCTAAGGAGCGAACGTTACCAAGAAGCCTACAAAGCGATTAGTCCCGTGATTGCGTCAAAAGACAGGACCAATAATCATCTGGTGATCGCAGGTGCGGCCTTAGCGGGTTTAGGGCAAGCCGAGCAGGCCAGGACATACTTTGAACAAGCCAAGTTTGACGGCAAAGCGGTTGATGAAGCAATAGGCGGTCAAATCAATCTGAGTTCTATCCTGAGTGGCTATGTTCTTAATCAGGATACCCAATCAATTTCGGCGTTTGAAAACCTTGTTGGTAATCAGAAAGCAGACCTTCAGAATCTTGGTATTCTGGCAAGTATGCAAATGCGTGCAGAAGATTATGATAGTGCTCAGGAAACCATTCAGAAAATCCTGACAATCGCCCCTGATCGAGCCTTTGGCCAGAATATGTTGGGCAGCTTGAATTATCGGATGGGAAACCATGTCGAAGCGATTGCTGCATTTGACAAGGCAATTTCCCTGAATGCGAATTACGGTGCAGCCCTTAAGAATAGAGGGCTTGCCAATATGGCGCTTGGCAACTTTGCGGCTGTAGAGGATGATTTGCGCAGTTTCATACGCGCCAATCCAAGTGACATGCGTGCTATTGCGATCCTCGCAAAGGCTTTGTTGGAACAGAATGATAATGAGAAATTGGACGAAGCAATTTCATTGTTTTCAGCTGTTTTACAAGCGTTCCCTACGGATATTGATCTGGCGGTTGATTACGCAAGGGCTCTTGATCGCTCAGGGGCGAGAGCACAGGCGATATCGCACCTTAGATCTATTGGGCGGAGTTCGCAGCAAATTGCGAAATTCGGAAGGTTGGGTGAACAGTTACTTACGATGCAATCCTATGCCCCGGCAGCGCGAGTTCTTTCAAAATATAGGGTCTCTAATATTGACCCATTGAGCGCGAATATTCTTTATGGCCGTGCGCTTTTGAAATCGGGCTTAAGGGCTGGCGCTATTGATGCGTTTGAGCGCGCGAGTCGACTTGCGCCTGACGATGATACGGTGAAGATGATAGAATGGTATAGTTTTGCGGCGAACGTTGGACGCTTAAATTTTGAGCAAGTTGAGGCAAGTCAGCAAAAGCTCGATCCATCGCTCCTCCCGTCGGATATGTCTCTCGCTGTGCTGGGGAAAGCCTATGAAGCGCTGGGGGACATGAGTAAAGCAATTACAATTTACACAGGATTGATTGAAAATGCCGAAAACGAGCAAAATACTGAAATTAACTTGGCCCTAGCTGAGGCCTTGAAGATTCGGGCAAGCAGCGGTGACCGTGAAAGGGCGATTGAACTGATCCAGCAGTTGCTAGAGGGAGCCCCACAAAATATGCTTGCTCAATCACGGCTGGCAGACCTTTTCTTTGATAACGAGCAATTTGGCGAGGCTATTCCCCATTACGAGACTCTCATCCGATCAGGGAACACCTCTGCTTTGATTTTGGCGAAATTGGCGCGATCCTATCAGGAAACAGGAACGGGCGAGCCGACATTGTTTGCTGATCGAGCCCGATTGATTGCCCCGAATGACGCTTATGTTCTTGATGTCTATGGCTGGATCTTATTGCAGGTGGAGCGAAATATAGATGGTGCCATTCAGGCCTTTGAAAGCGCACTGAAAAGAGACGCGGATAACTCACAGCTCAGGTACCATTATGGGATGGCATTGCTGGCGAACGGTGACCAGGACGGCGCTATTCGCGAGCTGGAGATAGCATTGCAAGGCAGCGAACCTTTCTTCGGACGTGAAGATGCTTTGCAGCAATTATCTATTTTAAAGTGATGCATTAGAAGTGGATAATAAGAATATAAAAATATTGCTGTTTTCGAGTTTATTTCCGCATCAATATGAGCCAACATTAGGTATTTTTGTAGAAAACAGGTTAAGGCATTTGGTAGCGACCGAGAATGTCGAAGCCAAGGTGGTTGCGCCCGTTCCATATTTTCCATTTAAGAATAAAATATTTGGCCGCTACGGTCGTGCTGGTGCCGTCCCAAAACGGGAGTTAAGACATGATATTGATATCTATCATCCACGGTTCTTAACGATACCAAAACTGGGTGAGCGGTTTAATCCAACCGCACTCTATAAATCCGCAATCAGTAGGTTAGAAACACTGATCTCAGACGGGTTTGATTTTGATATAATTGATGCGCACTATTTATACCCTGACGGTGTAGCGGCGATGAAATTAGCTGAAACCTTGGGTAAGCCGTTTACGTTGACCGCGCGCGGCAGCGATGTAACCCAAATTGCCCGGCAAGACCCTGTTGCCCGCCAGCAAATTCTTGAAGCGATCGATAAATCATACAAGACAATCACCGTTAGTAGCTCCTTAAGGGAGGAACTGATACAGCAGGGTGCAGACCCTGAAAAAATAACTGTGCTTAGAAATGGGGTGGATACCGACCGTTTTTTCCCACAGGAACGCGATAAGATTAGAAATGACCTGAACCTCACTGGTAACACTATGATTTATGCGGGGTGGTTGATCGCGCGCAAGCGCCTCGATATTGTCTTGGAAGTTACACTGAAAATTCCAGATTTGACGACACTTATTGTCGGTGAGGGCCCGGAGCGAGACAAGCTGGAACAACAGGCTAATGCGTTAGGTATCATGAACCGAGCCGTGTTCTTGGGGCAAAAAAAGCCAGAAGAGATGGCGAAATATTACAGCTCTGCGGATGTATTACTATTGCCATCTGACCGGGAAGGGTGGGCGAATGTCCTTCTGGAAGCGCAGGCTTGCGGAACTCCCGTCGTCACACGTGATGTGGGGGCAGCTGGGGATATTGTGACTAACCAGAATGTTGGCCGCATTGTCGAAGGTGATGACCCAATGGTCATCGCACAGTCGGTTCAAAGTTTGTTATCCAGCAATGTTGATCGAAATTTGGTTCGCGAACATGCATGTAAATACTCTTGGGATGCAACATCGCTTGGACAATATGAAATATTCAGGGATGCTGTGAGCTAAAATGGGGAAAATGCCTGCAATATTAGTCACCGGCGGCGCTGGATATATAGGGGGCCAAACTGTGCTTGCTCTTCTCGATAGTGGCTATTCGGTTATAGTTCTCGATGATTTGTCAACAGGGCAACGGGCGAGCTTCCACTCTAATACCAGATTCTATGAAGGTAAGGTTCAGGATAGATCGCTACTAAAAACGATATTCCTTGAGAATGAGATTAATGCTGTTATGCATTTTGCAGCGTCGATTGAGGTCGATGCGTCCATAAAAGAGCCGTTTGAGTATTATGATAATAATCTAATTGCGACAAACACGTTATTGGATGTTGCTGTTGCGGTGGGAATTCGTGGTTTTATTTTCTCTTCAACAGCGGCGGTATATGGGAATATTGAACATGCGGCGCGTGAGGACATGCGATGCAGCCCTATCAATCCTTATGGTCAGTCAAAACTTTTCGCGGAAAATATTATACGTAATTCATGCGATAGCGCGCAAATGCCATGCGGAATACTGCGATATTTTAATGTTGCTGGCGCAGACGCTGATATGCGGCATGGTTCAATGAACGTTAATGCCAAGCATCTGATTGCCCGTTGTTTTCATGCCTTGGAAAATGAAACACCCCTAGTCGTTTTTGGTGATGATTTTGGTACGAAGGACGGCAGTGGTGTCAGGGATTATATTAGTGTGAATGATCTGGCTGACGCGCACGTTGCGACGCTGAAAAATATATTGGATACAGGCGCTTCACATACGTTGAATTTGGGCTACGGCCAAGGGTATAGCGTTTTTGATATTATTCATGCAGTTGAAAACGTAACGGGGAATAAGCTTATGGTGTCCGTTGGTAAGAGGCGAAAGGGTGACCCCGCTTCGGTTACGGCGGATACAGCCAAATTAAAAGAAACGCTTAATTGGTCGCCAAAGTATAATAATCTGGAAGATATCATCGAAACAGCATATCGTTGGTATCGTTCAGTTTCTGTTAAGACGAAATGATAATAAAGGAGCCAAGAGTTAGAGTATGCTTGAAACACTATACTATATTGGTTTCTGTTTGCTGATTATTTTTGTGATTGTTTATAGCCTTAAATTTGACGATCACTTAGAATTCCATACAGATGAAATCAAAAAGCAACGCAAGAATGCTGAACGATTTTAACGCAGCGTTTAGCAGTCATATAGGTCACTGAATAACGATCTGAAGATTGTTAGTTGTAAAGTGTCTTATATTGATTAAAATTGTATGTAATTTTGTTAATAAATTAGTATCAAGTTTTTATTTATATTAGATTTTATGAGTTTATTGTAACGAATAAAAGAGTTTCATCCGGGCGGTGAAATTGGAGGATTAGATGAAGTTTTCAATCATGTATTTGGTTCGAAAGTCAAAACGATATTTTAAGACTGTTACTGCGCTGATGATTTCATCGTTTATCGTTGCAGCATGTGGTTCTGGATATCCTGAACTTCCTCCTGCACCTTTTGTTCCACCTGAGGAAGGACCTGGCGAAAATTATTTAATTGGTCCACGTGATGACCTTGAAATTTTCGTATGGCGTAACCCTGAGCTTTCACTCGGCATCACAGTGAGGCCCGATGGTCGCTTTTCAATGCCGCTTGTGGAGGATTTGCCAGCAACAGGTAAAACACCAAGTCAGCTTGCGCGTGATATTGAAGCAAAACTTGCTGACTATTTGCAGCAACCAATTGTAACCGTGATTGTTCGCGGATTTGTTGGGCCGTTCTCACAGCAGGTGCGTGTAGTTGGTGAAGCGACCAACCCGCAGTCAATAGCTTACCGTGCAAATATGACGCTCTTGGATGTAATGATCGATGTCGGTGGCTTGACCGAGTTCGCAGCTGGCGACAGGGCGACTTTGGTACGCTTTGAAAATGGTCAGCAGAAGGAATATTCGGTTCGGATCGAATCCTTGATAAAGGACGGCGATATTCGTTCGAACGTTAAAATTCTTCCAGGCGATGTTCTCATTATTCCAGAGAGTATTTTTTAAACCCAACAGTTTTGTTGATTTGGTGATAGTGTAGAATAATGGCAACTTCCCTTGGCATACATGAATTAACACAGCGATTAACAGCCGCTGCCTACGGCATTTGGCGTAAGCGTTGGTGGATGTTAGTGACTGCATGGATCATTTGCTTGCTAGGTTGGGCGATTGTGCTCGCGATGCCATATAAGTACCAATCTTATGCACGTATTTTTGTTGACGCAGAAACACTATTGCCTTCAATTGCGCGCAATCTGGGAATTGATGTTGATGTTACGAGACAAGTTGATGTCGTTCGCAGAACCTTGGTTACGCGCAACAACCTTGAGAAAATTATTCAACGTATCCTCAGTTTGGAAAAGTTGGCGACAACGGAAGTCGAGAAAGACGAGTTAATCGCTTACTTGCGTCAAAACATTAGGGTGAGCTCTTTGGAAGGTGGTTTGTTCCGTATCCAGTTTGAGATCGATGAGCCACGATTGAATGACCGTGAGCGGGCTGATGTTGCACGGTTGGTTGTTGTGAACTTGGTTTCTTATTTCCTTGAACGGAATTCGGAAGAGGGCCTTTTGCAGACAGCAAGTGCGGAGGGCTTTATCGCCGAAAGGGTCGAGGAATATCAAAAACGACTTGAAGAATCCGAGCGTCGACATGCAGCCTTCAAACAAGACAATCTTGAATTTTTGGGTGGTCAGGGAAGTTTCCTTTCGAGGTTGGAAGACAGTAAAAATAATTTAAAGCTGACTTTGAATGCGATTTCAGAATTGAATGCGACGATTGACGCGTTGGATGAACAAAGAAGCAGCGTTCCCCCAACGTTGCGTGAACCAATTTCCGCGAGAAATGGCGGCAACAGTGCGGCACGCGACCCGCTTGAAGAACGTATTGCTGAGCTTGAGAAGCGATATGATGATTATAAGTCGATTGGCTATACTGACCGTCACCCTGATGTTGTAAATGTGACGCGTCAGATATCTACCTTGAAAGAGCAATACGAAGAACAGCGCCGTGCGGTTGAAGAAGAATTGAAAAATACTGCTGAAACAGGTGCGAAATCCAATTTGACCATTGAAGTCCCCAATAAGCTTTATGAAAGCCTAAGCCTTGAGTTAATTACCAAGAAAACAGAGATCGCTGCCTTGGAAAAACGCCGGGATGATCAAAGCGAATTGATCGCACAAATGGAAGAAAAAGCGAAACGTGTGCCGGAAATTGAAGCGGAAGAACAACGCTTAAGCCGTGATTATAATTCTATTCGTCAACAGTATAATGAATTTGTCAATCAGCAGCAGGATTTGGAAATCCGCCGTGGTGTTGAAAACTCTGGTGATGCGGTTGCCTTAAACGTTGTTGAAGAACCAACACGCCCATCGAGGCCAAGCGGCCCGCCAAGGCTTCTTTATATGGTGGGTAGTCTTTTGGGCGGTATCGTTGCGGGTATTGGTGTCGCCTTCATGATGTCGCAGTTGAGGCCAGTGATTATCACTGTTGAACAATTGCGTGCACAATTTGATTTGCCAGTGTTAGGCAATGTCACAAAAACGCTTAGTGATGAGGAAAATCGCAAACGTAGTATTGAACTGGTTTTCTTCGTCGGGACGAGTTTGCTCTTGTTTGGAACTTTTGCGGCTCTTTTGGCATTCGATTTTCTCGGCGGTCCGAGTTTAGGATAAGTGGGGATCATTCATGACTGATAAGCGAGAAGAAAAGAAAGCATCACTCCTTGAACGTGCAGCAGAAAACCTGGAGAAACCATCGTCTCTCAAACAGGTTAGCGAGAAGCCAGACCCTAGTGCTTTATCGACAGATGCAAATACAAATGACGATTTATCATCGTTTCGTGGTTTAAGTGGGTCAGGTGCCAAAAACGCTCAGCAAGTTTCACCGCAGCCTGATGAAAATGCTGATGATGCATCTGATGTCGATAATGATGCAGTAACCAAAGACAAAACTGCCCAAAAGGCCGAAGCTGATCCTCAAAAGAGTTCTAACGATCAGGCAAAATCAAAGGCGCAAGATATCGACCTTCTGGCCCTAAGGGACGCTGGTTTTATCACACCTGATATGCCACCCAACCTAATGTCGGAAGAATTCAGGATTATTAAGCGCAGCATTTTGTTAAACGCTTTTGCAAAAGGAAACGAGGACAAGAAAAATAGCAATATTGTTCTTGTGACCAGTTCAAGCCCTGGTGAAGGAAAAACCTTCTCGGCGATTAATTTGGCACTATCGATTGCAACCGAACAGGATGTTACAGTTCTTTTGGTTGATGCTGATTTCTCCAAACCTGAAGTGTTGAACAGGTTAGGGGTTGCCGGCGGAAAAGGGCTTATGGATGCAGTTGCTGACAAGGAAGTAGACCTTGGTGACTGCTTGGTAAGAACCAGTATTCCAAATCTTGTGCTTCTACCAGCGGGGCGCCAACACAACTTAACGACAGAACTTCTTGCCAGTGACCGCATGGAAAAAATGGTGAATGAGTTATCCAGCCGGTATAATGATCGGATCATTATTTTTGATAGTCCGCCGGTTCTCGCAAGCTCCGCCGCGTCAGTGTTAGCGCTTTATATGGGACAAACCGTATTCGTAATTGAAGCTGAGAAAACAACAGAACCACAGATTAAAGAGAGCCTGAATATGATCAGTGCTTGTGAAAACATTAATCTGGTTTTGAATAAAACCCATTATAGCGGCAGCAATAAAAAATTCGCGTCCTACTATGGATATGGTGGTAGATAACCCGTGCAGAAGGAAAGCAGGAATTGCCGATTCTCTAGCTATCTGAAGCAAAGCTGTGTTTTGCTTGCCTGTCTTGGTGCGTCTCAATCTGTATGGTCGCAAGATGACGATGATACGAAACGTCAGCAGGATTATGCGATTGAACCCCGCCTTGAAGTTGGTGCAACCTTCTCTGATAATGTAAACCTTCAGGAAAATGATCGGGTTAGCGATTTAGTACTTCGTGCCTCACCGGGTATTAACCTTCGCGGTAATGGCCGCCGTTTCGAGGGCTCCCTTGATTATTCAGCAGATTTTCTTTGGTTCCTGAACGATGGCGATACTGATATTCGACACAATCTCTTTGGTTTGGCGAATGCCGAGGTGGTCAGGGATCATTTTTTCCTGTCAGGGCGGGCGACTATTCAGGAAACGTTCCTTGACCGTGAAGAAGGATTTTCGGGTAATATTGCGAACAGAAGTGCGAACCGACAAGTCGTGCAAACCTATACGGGGGAAGCGCGTCTTCAGGGCCGATTTAACAATGTTGCCAATTGGTCAATCGGTTATGAGTTGGGGTTAACATTTAGCCCCGCTGATGACCTGGATAATGAAAACCTCAGCACTTTCTTCTCTGACTCTGTTTCGCATGAAGTGACGGCACTGGTAGACTCTGGCGACCGATTTAGTAATCTACGGTGGCAATTGTTTGCAAATGCTCGGCGGGTTTCAAGATCAATCGACGAAGCCGGAAGTTTTCGGGACGACCGTGCTGGCGTTGACCTGACCTATAAGCTAACGCGTGAGTTTGCCCTCGTTGGATCGGCCGGTGTTTCAAATAACGATTTCAATATATTCTTATTGGATAATGACGGTTTTTTCTGGAACTCTGGTTTCCTGTGGACACCAAGCGACCGATTAACGCTTACTGCGCGTGCGGGTAAGGACGGTGAACGGACAACAGTATCTGGTAGTTTCTTTCATCGCCTTAGTAAAAGGGTGAATATTGAAGCGAGCTATACTGACGAATTATCAACAAACAGCCTGATTTTGAACGACAATCTGGACACCTTTAATTTTAACAATCAATTCGGTATTGTTGACGGTAATGGGCGTACGCTGAATAATATTGATCCCAGCTTTACCTTGTCTGATGTTGATTTTCGCAGACGTTTCGGCCGTGTGCGCTTGGAATGGTTCAGAAAACGGACAACATTGTTTGTTACTGGCGATGCTGAGTGGCGAACCTTTGATAATAATACCGGTACAGCAAGAACCTTGGGCGGTTCTGTTGGGTATGATCGTAACCTTGATCGCAAGACAACCCTTCGGGTGGCGGCCAGTTACCGCCGTACAGAGTTTGAAAATTCCGCGCGTGTTGATAATTTTATTTTAGGATCGGTTTCTTGGACGCGCCGCCTTTCACGACATATTAATCTTTCTGTATCTTATAATTACTCTGACAGGTTATCAAACGAAGCAGGGCAAGATATTCGGGAAAACGCGGTTTCTGCTTTCATCAGAGGGACGTTCTAACGCGCATGTACGAGAAATTTTATAATTTAAACGCGCGACCTTTCCAGTTAACGCCGGACCCTAAATTTTATTTTAGTTCGCGTACACACAAAAAAGCGATGGCTTACTTAACCTATGGCCTTCATCAGGGCGAAGGGTTTATTGTTGTCACTGGCGATATCGGTACAGGGAAAACAACGCTTCTAAGGCACCTTTTCAATACGCTGGACCGCGACGAATATGTAGCTGCAATGCTTGTCAGTACGCAGCTTGGTGGTATTGGTTTGTTGCGCGGTGTGGCCTCTGCATTTGGGTTGAGTGCTGAGGGTGATAAAGGGCATCTATTGCTCAGGATAGAGCGTTTTCTTCGGGACAATTATAAAAATGGCAAGCGGGTTCTACTTGTTGTTGACGAGGCCCAGAATTTATCAATTTCTGCACTTGAAGAAATGCGAATGCTTTCAAATTTTCAGGAAGGTGACAATGCATTGCTGCAAAGCTTCCTTGTTGGTCAGCCTGAATTTCGGGATATTATTTTTGGTTCGCCAGAACTTGAGCAACTTCGTCAACGTGTGATCGCAACCCACCATTTGGGGCCAATGGAAAAAGAAGAATTGGCTGACTATCTTGAACATAGATTATCCCTTGTCGGCTGGAAGGGAGATCCGGGTTTTACGGTTGATGCTGTGGCGGCCATTTATGACTATGCGGCAGGCGTACCGCGCAAACTGAATACCCTGTGTTCACGGGTTATGCTTTTTGGTGCTCTTGAAGAATTGCATGAAATTTCGGGTGAAACTGTACGCGCTGTTATCGCTGATATGAGTAGCGATACAGATTTCGAAGAAACGCAAAGTTCCTCAAGTCATGAAACGCAAACTGTTGACTTGCCAGAGGGGCAATCTAGTGGACGTTTGGATCAGTTAGAGACAATCATTACGCAACAACATCAAATGATTGGCCAACTTACCAAAATTGTTGAAAGACTTGTTGATCAAAATTCGCGCACCGAGGCGCCAGATGAACAATGACGCGCCATTAATTGAAACGTCTATTCAAGAAATAGCCGATGATATTGTCTATGATCATCGTCATGTTTTGTCGATTGATGTTGAAGAATGGTTTCAGGTTGGTGCGTATGAGGCTGTAATTCATGAAAACGAATGGGCAGATAAAGAAAGCAGGGTCGAATATCAGGTCTCTCTACTCTTGGATATTCTGAGTGCCTATAACGTAAAGGCCACTTTTTTTACGCTTGGATATGTGGGGGCACGGCACCCTGATATCATTAAAAAAATTGCCTTATCGGGGCATGAACTTGCTTGTCATGGCCTTGATCATAAAAGACTATTTAACTTATCAAGCGACGCATTTAAGCGCGATACCCACAAAGCAAAATCAATTCTTGAGGATATCTCTGGCAAATCGGTCATAGGCTACCGTGCACCCAGTTTTTCGTTATCAGAGAATGTATGGTGGGTTTATGAAGACCTTGCTGAAATGGGTTTCTCATATTCTTCGAGTATATATCCAGTTGAACATGATCATTATGGGATGCCGGCAGCACCCAAGCGGCCCTTTTTCCCAAACGCCGGGTTGGATATACTCGAAATTCCAATGACGACATATAAACTTATGGGTAAAACACTCCCAGTATCCGGTGGTGGGTATTTCCGTTTATTGCCATATTTTTTGGGGAATCGGCTCTTCAGAAAAGGTGCTAACCAACAAGCGACACCCGGCGTGTTTTATACGCACCCTTGGGAATATGACCCGGATCAACCAACAATAAAACAGGCGCCCTTTAAATCTCGTTTCCGGCATCATGTCGGTCAAAATAGTATGGTGCAAAAACTTCATAAGCTCCTTAGAGACTATGAATGGGGCACCATGGAGGATGTGATTTACCGTCCAGTGACAGATCAGTATGGGAATAAGCCATGACAGTATCTGTTCGTGAAGCAAATGACCGTGATAAAGCGGGATGGGATGCGTTTGTGGCTGACCACCCTGATGCCACCTTTTTTCATAATTATGATTGGCGGCATGTGGTCGAAAAAGGGGCAGGGCATAAATGCATCTATCTGATTGCGGAAAAGGCAGGCGAGGTTTTTGGCGTTTTGCCGCTAACGATTAGGAACAGTTTGCTCTTTGGAAAGGCAGTAACGTCATCGATGTTTGCTGTTTATGGTGGTCCGCTGGCTTATGATCAGGCGCATTATGATACATTGGATGCAGCAGCGACAGATATCGCAAAACGCATGGGCATTGATGTGATCGAATATAGAAACCAGCGTGCACGGCATGACGGGGAACAATATGCAGCAGCGGGGTGGCAGATTGACAGGGGAAAATCCGCGACATTTGTAAAGCCGATAGTGACAGATAAGGAACAAAGAATGCTCGCGATCCCGCGCAAGCAGCGTGCGGTCGTCAGGAAAGCTTTGTCTGCTGGATTAACGCTTGAGGAAACGAACGACCTTGATGTGTTTTATGCGCTTTATGCTAGCAGTGTTCACCGATTAGGAACGCCTGTTTTCCCCAAGAAATTATTTGAAGTGATTTTAGATATTTTCGGCACGAGTTCTGAAATGTTGATTGTGCGAAACAATGAAAATACTGCTATTGCTAGCTTGTTGAATTTCTACGGACGGAACAGCGTTTTACCATATTACGCGGGATCAGCAGAAGGGCATCGCACATTTGGCGCACATGATTTTATGTATTGGCATACAATGGAACGTGCGTTAGAGCGCGGTAAAACATTGTTCGATTTCGGGCGTTCTAAAATTGATAGCGGGCCCTATAAATTCAAAAAAAATTGGGGTTTTGAACCCACACCGCTTGAGTATGAATATCTATTGCTTGGTGATGCGAAACTTCCTGACTTGTCTGCCGGTAATAGTAAATACGGACTGATGAGTAACCTTTGGAAAAAACTGCCACTTGGCCTCGCGAACCTAATTGGTCCGTATATTTCGCGGCATTTGGGGTAAGCTATGGCAAATATTCTATTCCTGGCGCACAGAATTCCCTATCCCCCCAATAAGGGGGATAAAATCAGGTCATGGCATATTCTCGAGCATCTTTTGAAATCCCATACGGTACATTTGGGGTATTTCATTGATGATAAAAAGGATATGGTTCACACATCCTTTTTGGACGAGCATGCAGCCAGTATGCATTTTGAACTGGTCTCTAAACCGGGTCAGCTTTTAAGATCACTTCGTGGATTTGTAACAGGTAAACCTCAGTCAGTTGTGGCCTACCCACAAGCCAAGATGAAGGCATATGTACGCGAACTGTGTATTACTCAGGAAATTGATCTTATCTATGTTTTCTCAGGCGCGATGATGGAGTTTGTTGATAGCGCATTGGAGTTTGATATCCCCTATGTTGTTGATTTGGTTGATGTGGACTCTGCCAAATGGGCTGACTATGCACGCACAAGCATTTTTCCCTTATCAGCACTTTATCACCGTGAAGCAAAAACATTGTTACGCTATGAAGAACACGCTGCAAAGAAATCATGGAAGACATTTTTCGTAAGTTCAGCAGAGGCGGCATTATTCAATAGGCTAACCAATGATAGTCTTGAGGATAAAGTTGATGCTCTCACAAATGGTGTGGACTTAGAGAAATTTGATCCCGAAAACTATAAGGAAGCCAAAAGTGCTGATACGCCTGTTGTGCTGTTCACAGGTGCAATGGATTACAAGCCAAATGTTGATGCCGTATTATGGTTTGCGAGCAGTATCTGGCCGTATGTTTTAGAGAAATACAGCGAGGCTATTTTCCGGATTGCTGGCGGCCCGGTTGCATCCGAAGTTAAGAAACTTGGCAGTCAGTCAAATATACATGTTACGGGCTACGTGGAAGATATGGCCCAAGAGATTGCGAAGGCTGATGTGATTGTTGCTCCTCTGCGAACGGCCCGCGGGATACAAAATAAGGTTTTAGAGGGCATGGCGATGGGAAAAGCCGTTGTTGCAACCACCCTTGCTAACGAAGGCATTGAAGCGATATCTGAAAATACGATTATTATTGCTGACGATGAACACGCTTATGCTGACGCGGTTCTTGAATTTATTGAGTACACGGAGAAGGCACAGAGAATTGGCAAAAATGCGCGTAATTTTGTTGAAGCGGAATTTGCTTGGGTCCGAACCTTTGCGAAGCTCGATAAAACTATTTCAAACCTTTTGAAAGAACCTGCATGATGAAAGGCCCGCAAAAGCATTATCTGCTATTTATGCTGGGTGTGATTGCGCTTTGCATTGGCTGGTTTGATAGCCTTGGGCACCTTTTCCATATTATATGGACTGTCGATACTTTTTCACACGGCCTGTTTGTACCCTTCATATCTGCGGCTTTGATCTGGAGCAGAAGGACTAGCCTTAAAAAGATACCTGTGGGCTATTCATTGTGGGGATGTGTAGTTCTTATGGTAGCTACCATCCTTTGGTTGATGGGAACTGCAGCGGAAGTTAGGCTTTTTGAGCATATTGCCCTCGTTCTTGCACTTCAGGGAATTATAATTTCTGCGTTTGGGGTCAGATTTTATAAAGCGATTTTATTCCCGAGCCTGTTTCTTTTCTTGATGATCCCGTTTGGGCAGTCGATTGTTACGCCGTTACAATTGATAACAGCAGAAATGGTGATTGCGTCACTGAATTTGCTGGGTATTGAATATCAAGCCGAAGGTGTGTTGATAACACTGTCCAGCGGCCTTTATGAGGTGGCGCAAGCCTGTGCAGGGGTGCGGTTTTTCTTCACGAGTTTGGTGACAGGTGTACTTTTGAGCCATTTGGTGTTTGAAAGTGTTTGGCGTAGAATTGCTATTCTTATCGCATCTATGATTGTGCCGGTTGCTGCGAATATTGTCCGTGTTCTTACAATCCTATTGATCGCTGAAAATACAGATCAATCTTTCGCAAAAGACGTCGATCATATTGTTTATGGTTGGGGGTTTCTCTCGGTTGTTCTGGTTATCCTGATTGCCGATTGCATATCGGTTTTCGGATATTGACCTACGAGCGCAAAAGACGGGGCGAGAAAATGTTGGTAATTTACCGGATGACCAAAAGAAGCAAGGCTTTGCTTACCTTGTGATTATATTCGTTTTTTTACCAATAGTTTCAGGACTATATACGTCAAAGGTTGATGAAGCCCCAAAGGCTGAAATTCAACTATCATCATTAATTTGTGACGATTGTGGTTATCGTCAGCTTGAAAATTCCACCATTACATATGTACCAAAATTTTTTGAGTTAGATGATATGCAATCAGCAACACTGCGCCGGGGCGCTGATTTCATATTTGCTTTCAAGGGTGGATACAGCGATCAATCGGGTAGTAAAAGCCTACTTGGTTATTATGATACATATTTGGTGGATGGTTGGCAGTTAATCCCATCAAATAACGAGGTGAAACATCAGATTGGAGATGTTCAATATGATGAGAAAACCTTATGGCGCGGCGATGAACGCTTGCTGGTATTTTATAGTTATGAAATTGGTGGGAAGTGGCCTGGAAACAGCGATTGGCAGGTAAAGCTATATAGTGCGATTGCACGACTAGGTATAGGCAAAGCGCCAGCGTCAGTTATTGTTGCTGCGACAAAAATTGACGATAATACCGAGTACGCGCGCTCGGTTCTGACGCGTTACCTCGCTGAAGTTAATATTGATCACGCTGAGGGGGCTTTCTGATGTGTGGCATAGCGGGCATAATAAATTTATCTGGGGTACAATCGTCAGACCATAAGACCGTAAAAGCGATGGCGGATGCGCTTACGCACCGAGGGCCGGACGGCGAAGGTTTCTATCAGGATAAATTTTCAACATTGGGACATAGGCGGCTTTCAGTGATTGATGTCGAAGCGGGTCAGCAACCAATGCTGGATGCGTCCGGTAGATATGTGATTATTTTTAATGGTGAGATTTATAACCATCAAAACCTGCGGGAAGACCTTATAGATTGTGGTTACGTCTTTAAAACCCAATCAGATACAGAAGTTCTCTTATATGCCTATATCGAATGGGGTAGGGAGTGCCTCCATAAATTGAACGGTATGTTTGCCTTTGTAGTTTGGGACACAGAAGAGCAATCCCTTTTTGCAGCACGGGATAGGCTCGGTATCAAACCCTTTTATTACGCTGAAGTTGACGGCGATAATGGTTCGAAGAGTTTTGTGTTCGCATCCGAGTTTAATGCGTTACTGTGCCATCAGGGAATTACCCGAGATATTCGCCCTGACGCACTGGAAGACTATTTGGCACTTGGATATGTGCCTGACCCAAAAACAATCATTGAAGGCACAAGCAAGCTATTACCCGGGCACAGCCTGGTCTTTAGTAAACAGTCCAAAGAAGTTCGGATAGAAAGATATTGGAACCCTGTTGATTTCTTAAAAGAAGGAACAAAATCGAATACTGGTATCTTTGAGCGAATTGAGCGTGCTGTAAAAAGGCGAATGATTGCCGATGTTCCGCTTGGGGCATTTTTATCTGGCGGTGTAGATTCGTCCATTATCGTAGGTGTAATGAGCGCAAATAGCACGAAACCAATCAAGGCAAGTACAATCGGTTCGAATGATCCCCGATTTGATGAAGCGAACCATGCCCGCGATATAGCCAAGCATTTTGGTCTGAAGCACGAGGTTAAAACCATCAATTCCCTTCATGGTGATGTCCTCGATAAAATCATCGACCATTTCGGAGAACCATTTGCTGACCACTCTGCTGCGCCCACCTATGATGTCAGTAAGCTTGCTCGGGAAAAGGTTACGGTTTCCTTGTCTGGTGACGGCGCTGACGAATTGCTCGGCGGTTATAGGCGCTACAGGATGCACTTACTGGAAGAGCAAAGTAGACGATTAATCCCACTTTGGTTACGGCGGCCCGTATTTGGTTTCTTGGGACGCGTGTATCCAAAACTCGATCGTTGGCCGCGTTTTCTTCGCGCGAAATCAACATTTGAAAGTTTGGCCAAAACCGATATTGAGGCCTATTTCAACAGCGTTAGTAAATGCGCAGATCGTGATCGGTTAGGCCTCTATACACCAGCGATGAAAACCGCATTGAATGGCTACCATCCGGTTCAAACGTTTCAAAAAATTACGGATCAAGTGAATATTGATGATCCTTTTCGGCGGGTTCAGATGATTGATCTTCTAACCTATTTACCTGGTGATATCCTGACCAAGCTAGACCGCGCCAGTATGGCCTGTTCGTTGGAAGCCAGAGTCCCTTTTCTCGATCATGAATTTGTTGAATGGACACTGGGGCAAAAGAGCCATTCGTTTTTCAACAAAGGTAAGGGTAAGGCGCCATTACGTGGGGTTCTGGACAGGCTTGGAATTGCGGACATTTTTAAAAGACCAAAACAGGGTTTTGTTCTTCCCGTCGCAGATTTGCTGAGAACTGACTTGCTGGCAGAAGTGAAAGATCTAGCAACAAGTGATGTCTTGAAAGCAACAGGGTTGATAGACCTTAGTGTAGTTGAAACTTATGTGTCAGAACATTTGGCAAAGAAAAAAGACCATCAGCAAATACTGTGGTCTCTTTTAATTCTGGAGCGCTCGCTTATGAGGCTTCAAGTATCCTGATCTATCGTTTCTTATCGAGCGCGTAACCTGCTGACCTTACGGTTCGGATATAATCAGGGTCACCGTATTCATTCATTGCCTTCCTCAGACGTCTGATGTGTACGTCAACGGTTCGTGCTTCCACATAAATATCATGGCCCCAGACCGAATCTAATAGTTGTTCACGGGAGAAAACACGACCGGGATTTTCAATGAAATGGCGCAGAAGGCGATACTCGGTTGGCCCCAAATGAATCGGATTTTCGCCGCGTGTAACACGGTGTGCAACATTATCGAGTGTGATGTCTTCAAACGTCAGGCACTCAGCAGCGAGGGCAGGGCGAACACGCCGTAGAACAGCGTGGATGCGAGCGATTAATTCCTTCGGAGAGAACGGTTTCGTGACATAATCGTCAGCCCCAGTTTCCAGTCCGCGAACACGGTCCGGTTCGTCAGCGCGAGCCGTTAGCATGATAATTGGTACATTCGCTGTCTTATTGTTCCTGCGCAGGCGTCTGCAAATTTCAAGGCCTGACAGGTTTGGTAGCATCCAATCAAGCAGAATAACATCTGGGGTCTGGTCTGTTGCCAAAATAAGGCCTTCTTCCCCATCCTTTGCTGTTTCAATGGTGAAGTCAGCTTTTTCCAGATTGTAACGAACAAGCTCTGTGATGCTTATATCATCTTCGATTAAAAGAACTTGAGTTTTCACGTTTCTCACTCCTAGAAACTCTGCCATTTGAGAGTTGTTTATTTAGTTGAATTTCTACTGTAATGTCGTTGCCGGGATATCAATATCCCGTTTCAGAGTTCTCATTTTTTCCAGCGTTTCGACCGTAGCGTTTCGATTTTTGATACTAAGCGGTATTAGGCCTTCTTTCGCCAAATATCCATCATCGCCAAAGGCTGCTTCACTGGTTAATTCATTGATGTAAGCCTGCAATGCGTCTGAGGATTCCATCCGATCTTTTTTGATATAAAGATATAATGTTCTGGAAATCGGGTAATTACCGTTTTTAATATTATCGCTTGTTGGCAATTGAGGTTTAGAGCCAATATGCGCTATAGGGATTGCTTGTAAGATCGCGTTATTTCGATTGAGGAAATTGAACCCTATAATTCCAACCGCAGTATCATTGGTTTGCAAGCGCTGGATGATAAGGTCATCATTTTCGCCGATTTCAGTATAAATACCGTCGGTTCTGATTTCACTGCATTTGCTGGCTTGTTCTACTTCACCGGCGTCGCCCTCAGAAGCGTTCAAGCAACCCTCAAATAATACTAATTCATCAAATGCATCCCTCGTACCTGATGTGGCAGGAGGGCCAAAAAAATGTATTGGTTCCTCAGGCAGTGAAGGGTTTATTTCATTCCATGTTTTATACGGGTTATCGATCAGGATTACGTTACCATTGCTGTCCGTTGATGGTAATTTTGCGGCAAGGGCCAGATATATATCTTTGAGCGAAAGTGCCATATCGCTCGCAAGTCGTGACCGTGTTAAACCGATACCGTCATAGCCCAATTTAATCTCAATAATTTCTGAATGAGCATTGTTGAAGCAAAGTTGGATTTCGCTGGTAAGTATGCGTCTGGAGGCCGTAGCAATATCAATCGAAATGTCTGGGGTATTGCTGCAAAACTGAATGATGCCTGCTCCCGTGCCCGTTGCTTCGATAGTGGGATAGGCATTCCCTGTTTTCTCGGTATATTCAGTTGCGACTTTAGTGACAAAAGGAAAAACCGTTGAAGAACCTGCAATGTGAATTTGACCTTCCTCAGGTTGAACAAACGCAGATTGAGCAAGCAATGCTGAAGGCACAAGAATAGAAGTCAGTCCTAAAGATATAATTTGCTGCAAAAGGTTCAAGCAAGGTCTCCATAAACTTTGGCAAATAAACTTAGTCTACTCAGAGCATTATTGTTAATAATTCAGGTATATGACACGGATGTGACGATTATTACAGTATAGCTACAATTTTGTTACATGCACTATATCGTTTAATCATTCCTGTTTTCAGCGCTTACTGCGTTGCTATCTTCGGTAATGGCGCTGCTTTTTTGATCTGTACCATTACTATCTGGCTCTGCTATTTGAAGGCGGAAACTGAAGCTTGTTCCTTCACCGACTGTGCTTCGAATGTTGAGTTGACTATTATGGCGCAGCAATATGTGCTTCACAATTGCAAGACCAAGGCCTGTTCCGCCCATTTCTCTCGAGCGGGCTGTATCTACTCGGTAAAACCTTTCGGTCAGTCGCGCAAGGTGTTCTGGTGGGATGCCAGGGCCCTCATCGCGGACAATAATTTCTATATGATTGCCGTTGTTTCGTTGGGCAACAATATGAACCGTACTGTCCTGATCTGCGTATTTTGCTGCATTGGTCAAAAGGTTTAGAAGAACCTGAGTGATCTGGCCGGTATCTAAAATAGCCAGAGGTAGATCTGCCTCAAATTCTGTACGCAAAGTAATTCCGCGTTTTTCTGCCAGTTTTTCAATAGAATCAAGAGCATTGCCAATGATCAATTCTACCTTAGCGGGCGTTTCCGGCGCCTGGTAGCGTGCCATTTCAATTCTTGATAAGGATAATAGATCATCAACCAAAAGCACCATCCGGTCAGCTTCTTTTTGCATGATGCCGAGGAACCTATGGTGTGCGTCTAAATCTTCTTTGGCTGGGCCTTGCAGTGTTTCGATGAAACCCATAAGGGACGTCAATGGCGTTCTGAGTTCATGGCTTGCGTTTGCGACAAAATCAACCCGCATTTGCTCAGTTTTCAGAAGGCTTGTAACTTCATAAAAGAAAATCGTTGCCTGATGATTTTCCGTACTGTTGTCCGGTTTGATAGGGGCGATTGTTACATCAAAACTTCTTTCGCTGTTTGATGTATAGCGGATGAAACTATCATTTTCTGTATCAACTTCGCCGTTCAAGGCTTTGGTAATGGCATCAATGAACTTAGGCTGGCGAAGAAACAGTGATATGTCTTTGCCGTTCAATTCGTCATCTAGTAATTCTTTCGCACTGTCATTGGCGAACAATATGCGCCTTTTGTGATCAATCAATAGAGTTGGTGAGGGTAAACCGTTTAGGGCATGCGTCCTCAAGGACATAATGCCTTCTTGTTCTATGCGTCGATCGTTTTGCGCTGTTTTTCTTTTCTTTTTTAATGTTCTGCGGCGATATTTCACTTCCATTTGAAACAGAATAAAGGCCGCGCTCAAGCTAAGAATTACAGTTGCGAAAAGATCAATATGATTAAAAAACCACAATAGCGCCATTACGATTACGATAAAAACAAGCGCAAGGCGGGCACTGATTTTTTCGCGAATTTTTGCAAGAGTTGTCGCCATATGATTTATCTCGGTTGAATAACTATCTTCAGGGTATCAATCTAATTCGTTACTGTTAGATTAACCATAAACGAGCCCATTAATCGATATTTGTTGCATTAATATGAAGTTATAGAAGGAATTTTGTGAATATTCACGTTACATTAAAGAAACTGTTATAAATAAACTGAATAGCTTTGTGAAAATTTATAGTTGCTGTACACTAAACATAGTAAATCTATTACTGAGTATGACTAAAGGCTGATGATCATTGCAAAAGAATGAAACAAATCGTCCAAACGCTGAGCATGGAAATATGTCTGAGGAAGAACGTCGCCTGAAGGAGCGCCGCCGCGTTTTACAGTTAGGCGTTGCCGGCATGCCAATGATGCTAAGTCTGCGCGCATCGGCGCAGTCTGTTGCAAATTCTGCCTTGGACTGTACAATAACTATCCCACGCGGGCTGGTTATTCTGGTGAACTCAGACGGGGCAGCCTGGGTTACCGACCGCGTTAATATTCGTAATAACCGCGTCACTAATGGCCGGGTCCGCAGAATTCAACGCCGGGCAGATTATGTGTTCCCAGAGGGTACAGTACCAGCGCAATATCGCCCACGCGAATGCGATGATAATGGCAATGGTCCAAATGTAACTTTGGATTGCCAGTATGTTATTTATCGCTTTGATAATAATACGACCTTTGAACCTGGCCAGTTTGTAGATTCAACGGGTCAGTTCAATGTATCTGGTGATACTGGGCTTTATCTGGTTCTTGCTGCACGGTTTGCAGACCAGGGCGGGGCAAACAGTGGTTTCCCAGGCGTGTCATGCCTTGTGTCCATTCTTGATTTTGTCAATCAGCCATAAATTAAATGCTTGCGGGACCAGGTAATCAAAATACTGTCTGGACAGCAGATAAATCATGTTGCCTCGTTCGACCCTATGATGAGACTTGGTATGTTTACCACCGGGTGTCGGGTGAAACCCATATTCTTAATTTCCTTTCCTATGAAATTTTTGAAATTCTTTGCGATACCCCTCTCAAGTCATCAGAGTTGGCGCAAACAGTTTGGCGAGCTCTGGACCTGACGGAAGAAGATTGCCCACTGTCGCTGATAGATCATACATTGAATGATATGGATAATGTCGGCTTGATTAGCCCACTTGACCATAGCTATAAGTGCGCATGAACAGTCACGAAATTAAAGAGCATATTAAAAAGGGTGAATTGCTGCTGCATATCGGCGATTTTTCTGCACGGTTGAAAGCACAGTCATCGATTGTTCTTGATCATCTTCATGATATGTACCGCGATTATAAATTTGCAGATCATGGGTCGCAGTTACATGATCATTATCTTGATATCCGTGCCCCCAATGTTCTTCGAGGTTTGATAAAACAACAAATCGTCCCTGATCCCGGATTTCAGTTTCCTGCGGTGCCGTTACCGGAAAAAATGGCAGCCCTTGCATTTGAAATGGGACTGAATATTTCAGTTGCACTGCGGACATATCGATATCTTATTCTCCATGCAGGTGTTGTTGCGAATTCAAAGGGCAGTGTAATTATTTCCGCAGCCTCGGGCGGCGGCAAAAGCACCCTAACGTCGCTTTTGATGGAAAAGGGGTTTCGATTACTTTCTGACGAGTTTGGTATTGTTGATCTGGAAACAGTAAAGCTAAGGCCTTACCCAAGACCTGTTTCGTTAAAGAATGAGTCGATAGAGGTCGTTCGTGAAATCGCTGGCGATGACTGGATCAGTGATATTATTAAAGATGGACCAAAAGGGGATGTTGCCTATCGGCGCGCACGTCCAAACGATATTGAAAATAGCAATATACATGCCTCAGCAAAGCTGGTTCTGTTCCCGAAATTCGAGAAAGGCGCGGTGGCAACACTCACAAAAGTCAAAAATGCAGACACGGTTATGCGGCTTTTAGCAAGCTCTACGAATTATCAGGTGATTGGAGAAAAGGCCTTCACTGCGCTTAATGACCTGTCATCAACGGCGGAAGCCTATGAGATGGTGTATGGCTCAAGCGAAGATGCGCTTAGATTGTTTGGCGAAATTTCTACGGACATGGGCCTATGAAGCGCAATTGGTTGAAAATTGCTGTTGGGCTTGGTGAATTGCCAGAAAGTGCAGAAGAGCTCTATGCCTTCATCAATTTTGCTGAACGTGAGCATATTATGGCGCAAGTTGCCCACAGGCACATGACTGAAACTGATGGAAAGCTTTTCGAGTTGTTTCAGAATGCTGTCATTCGTGCAGACTATGATACGCGTATGCTGCAATTTGAGGCAAACCGTATTGAACGCGCTCTTTTAGGTTATGAGGTATGTCCCATCCTCCTGAAGGGTGGAAGTTACGTAGTAACAGAACACCGCGCCAGTGACGGGCGCAGGGTCAGTGACTTGGACATTATGGTCGTTGAAAACAAGCTGGAACTAGTCGAGCAAGCACTGACATTAGCAGGGTGGCAGGGTGATGAGACAACAAACAATGATTATGATCAGGCCTATTACCGTGAATGGATGCATGAACTTCCCCCAATGCGGCATCAACGACGCCGCACACTGATAGATGTTCATCATAGACTGACACCCAAAACCGCCAGGGTTCAAATTGCGCATGAAAAAATGATAAAAGCGGCAGTTAACATTGAAGGCCGGAATTTATGCACGTTCACTCCAATTGATCGATTTTTGCATGCATCCTATCATGTGTTTTACGACGGCGAGCTAGATACGCCCGCCCGCAGCTTGATAGAAATCTATTATTTGTTTGATGCATTAACCAGGGATGAGAGAGAGCAATTGTCCGAACGTGCTAAAACGGTTGGTGCACAAAGGGCGCTGTTTGTATCGTTGATTATGTTAGAGCGCTATTTTGATCATCCTGATGCAAGGATAGTTATTGGGCAATTGCAGGTGAGCTCTGATGTGAAAATACCTGCTTCCGTTATGATTTTAACGAAAGTGATGAACGCTCGAATTGACGAAGGAACTTTTTGTCGTTTTGCGAAATTATGGCTTTATCTTCGTGGTCACTGGTTACGCATGCCGTTTTTCATGTTGCTAAAGCATTTAGTGACTAAGGCCTTCAGAAAGCCAGAGAAGAAACTTCCGAAGGATTTTCTTGATAATAATCTATTCGGATGAACCGGGATATTTGACCGTAATATTCTTGTTTATATTCGTTTCCCTGAAATTATACGGTTGACGCTGCCTTGGTTGTTTCTACTATCCCCATTTCCTAGTCCCTCACAAGAGCCAGATAATGCTAAAATCAATGAATGATAAAGACAGCCTTTTGTGGGGTTTTATATTAGCGACTTTTGGTGCTGTGCTATTTTCCAGCAAGGGGATTTTTGTTAAATTTTCCTATCAGTATGGATTATCAACCGAGCTTGTTCTTTTTTACCGAATGCTTTTATCGGTACCTGTGTTTATCATTATAACAATCCGGGCAGTTCGCCGACGATCTATCCAAAATATATCTAATATGGATCGGTTTAAGCTAATTTTCTGTGGGTTTATGGGCTATTATCTAGCGGGCTTTTTAAGCTTCTATAGTTTGCATTATATTTCTGTTCAGTTAGAGCGCGTTATCTTGTTTAGCTATCCAGCACTTGTTGTATTGGGGACAGCCATCCTCGCCCGCAAACTACCAACCCTTAAAATGATTGTTGCCGCTATCCTGACTTACCTTGGGGTTTTTATAATTTTCGGGCATGAATTTCTATCCGGTGGTGGCAATGCATTATCGTCAGGTAACGATGTTATATTTGGTGCTTTGATGGTTGGTGTTTCAGCGCTTGTTTTTGCCGTTAGTGTGTTGGTTTCAAAAAACCTTATAGCTGCGTATGGAAGTGCCTTCTATACTGGTAGCGTTTGGACGGTTTCGACAATCTTTATCGTGCTTCACACATTAATTTTTTACGCTCTAACACAAGGCAATAGCCTTGATATACCAAGCGTCGATGCATTCTGGATTTTAGTAGCACTTTCGATGATTGGTACTGTGATACCGAGTTTTATGATTTCAGAAGCTATCGCAAGGATTGGGCCCGAGCGCACAGCAATCTCAGGCACTGTGGGGCCTATTGCCACAAGTATGATCGCGATCAGTTTTTTGGGCGAGGAGTTCACCATTTATCACGGTGCTGCGCTTATTTTATGCTCAGCAGGTATTATCTTGATTGCCAGAAAAAATGCCTGATACCCAATGCTAGAGAAAGCGCTCTATACGGTATTTCAAGCTATCATTATTCTATGTATTTTAGAATGTCGATCAGGTGGTCAACAGTTATGTCGGCCCCAAGTTCGGTTGCTGGTGTTGCCGAGTACCCAAAACTTACCGCAATGCTTGGAATATTGGCCGCTTTCGCGGCGTCAATATCGTTGAATGTATCGCCTACCATAAGGCATTCGCCGTCGCCTTCCATCATGTCTGCTGTAGCGATGATATGCTTTGGGTCAGGTTTTTTAAAAGCAAAGCTATCGCCCCCAGTTATCACGTCAAAAAGACCGTGCGCCCCAAGTTCATGCAGCAATATATTGGCAAGTCCGATAGGTTTGTTTGTGCAAATCGCAACGCCAAGGCCTTTTGCTTTCAGCGCTTTAATCAATTCCAGCGCACCGTCATAAAAATAGGTGCCATTTGCAATGTTGGAACGGTAATAATCCAGAAACACGGGAAGAAGGTCGTCAATATTATGATTTTCACTCCCACCTGTTGCGTTCAGGCCCAGCTCGATCAGTTTCTTAGCTCCTTGCCCAACCATGTGCCTGACCTGATCAAGTTTCAAAAGTGGTCGACCCACATGATCCATCACATGGTTGGTGGCCGCATGAAGGTCTGGTGCAGAATCAACTAGTGTTCCGTCAAGATCGAACAAGATTTTCTGAACACGAAAAGGGGCACTCGTTTGCATGGATGATACTCTTATTTGGTTTGATTGTACTGCCTTATCAACGGGCTATATAGCAAAGATAAAAAAATTAAATAAGTATGTTCGAAACTTTCAGTAAATATAAATCTTGTTTTTTCTGTAATAGCGACAATTTCTTATATAAATCACTTGAGATTATCTTGAGAGCATGATTTATAGTGCCTAATTTAATTTCATAAATTCGTCTTTGTTTGAAATCTTTGGAAAGACGGTTTCATTTGAAACCAACGAAACAGATGCCAGACAGAGTCAATAAAAGTCCAGTTCGACTATAGTCGTGTGGATAGGAGTAATATAGTGAGAACTGATTGGAAGCCAGACGGCTGGAGATCAAAGCCAATAATCCAGATGCCAGAGTATCCGGATCAAACTGCTGTTGATAAAGTAGAGCAAGAGCTTTCAAATTATCCGCCGCTTGTTTTTGCAGGCGAAGCAAGAAACCTAAAGGCGCAGCTCGGTGAAGTTGCGGAAGGACGGGCCTTTTTGCTTCAAGGCGGTGACTGCGCAGAAAGTTTTGCGGAATTTCACCCGGATAATATCCGCGATACTTTCCGTGTTCTTCTTCAAATGGCAGTGGTTCTCACATTTGCTGGTAGTTGCCCGGTTGTGAAAGTTGGTCGTTTGGCGGGCCAGTTTGCGAAACCACGCTCAAGCGGAACAGAAACAATCGAAGGTGTTGAACTGCCAAGTTACCGCGGTGACATCATCAATGGTATTTCCTTTGATGCAGCAGCGCGGGTCCCCGACCCTGAGCGTATGAAACGCGCGTACAGCCAATCGGCAGCGACACTCAATTTATTACGTGCCTTCGCGCAGGGTGGCTATGCAAACCTTGTGTCGGTTCATAAATGGAATCTGGATTTCGTGCGTGAAAGCGGCGCTGGCGGGCGCTACAGTGAGCTTGCGGATCAGATTGGTCAAGCGCTTGAGTTTATGCAGGCGTGCGGTATCAACCCTGCTGACGTTCAGCAGCTTCGCGGCACTGATTTCTACACAAGCCATGAAGCGCTTTTGCTTGGTTACGAACAGGCGCTTACCCGTATCGATTCAACATCAGGCGATTGGTACGACACGTCAGCCCATATGCTTTGGGTCGGTGATAGAACACGCCAGGTCGATGGTGGTCATGTTGAATTCCTAAGCGGGATTGCTAATCCGATTGCGTCAAAGGTTGGCCCATCCACAGATACAGACGACCTGTTGAGGTTGATAGAGAAGTTAAACCCTGAAAACGAAGCTGGCCGCCTTACATTAATTTCCAGATTTGGCGCTGATAATGTGGAGGACCATCTTCCACGATTATTGCGTGCTGTAAAATCGGAGGGGTTCAAGGTCGTTTGGTCGTGTGATCCGATGCACGGTAATGTAATGAAAACGTCAACAGGCTATAAAACACGACCGTTTGACCGTGTGATGAGCGAAGTGAAGCAGTTCTTTGCCTGCCACAAGGCAGAGGGAACCTATGCTGGCGGTATTCATTTGGAGCTTACGGGGCAGAATGTAACCGAATGCACGGGCGGTGTTAGTGCCGTGACGGAAGAAGGGTTGGCTTCGCGCTATCATACGCACTGCGATCCGCGCTTGAATGCCGATCAGTCGATTGAGCTCGCTTTCTTGCTTGCGGAAGCATTAAAGGAAGAACGTGATGCATTAAATATTCAGGCCGCTGAATAGGTATAGCCATTTTGGTGTTCGGAATAGCGGCTGGTTTTCAGCCGCTTTTTTCTTGAGGTACGCACAAGATAACAAGGCTTGTGCAGTCTCTAATAGCCATGTAAAAGAGCGCCATGACATATGCACTCAAAATATATTTAGCGCAGATAAATGCGACGGTTGGCGCGGTCGATAGTAATTGCGATCGAATATCAGAAATATACAATGATGCCATACGTTTATCGGCTGATCTTGTGTTAACACCTGAACTTTCCGTGGTCGGATACCCACCCGAAGATCTGGTCCTGAAACCTTTCTTTATTCGCAAGGTTGAAAGCGCAATTGAGCGCTTGAAGACAATTACAAAAGGTGAGGGAAAACCGGGATTGATTGTGGGTGTTCCCAAATATGACGGTGATATTCTCCGGAATGCTTCGTTATTGATCGAAAACGGTGAGGTTCAGGCAGTTCGCTATAAGCACAAGCTTCCGAATTACGGTGTTTTTGACGAAAAGCGCGTTTTTACTGAGGCTGAAGCACCGCTTCCGATGGACTTTCGCGGGCTTAAGCTTGGTGTCATGGTTTGTGAAGATATGTGGTTCGATAGCGCAGCGAAATCGCTAGCTGATAATGGCGCGGATATCCTTCTCGTGCCAACATGTAGTCCGTATCACGAGCATAAATATGATGAGCGCCTTGCAGTTGCGAGGGAGCGTGTTTCGGAAACGAAACTGCCGCTGGTGTTTTGTAATCAGATCGGCGGTCAGGATGAGCTTGTTTTTGACGGTGCAAGTTTTGTTTTGGAAGCTGATGGCAGCCAGTCAGTGCAGATGGATAGTTGGGCAGAGGGTTTTTGCTTAACCGAATGGCGTAAGGAAGATGATAAATTAACGTGCGTCACGAAATCTGATGGCTATGTACCTGAGCGCATGGAAGATATTTATCAGGCGATGGTTCTGGCGCTTACAGATTATGTGCATAAAAATCGTTTTCCGGGTGTTTTGATTGGCCTTTCTGGCGGTATTGATAGCGCACTTTCCGCGGCTGTTGCGGTGGATGCGTTGGGCCCTGATAAGGTTCACTGTGTGATGATGCCGACGAAATACACATCCGGTGAAAGCATTTCGGACGCTGAAGCATGCGCGAAGGCGCTTGGTGTTCAATATGATACGATTGCAATCAAACCGGGTGTTGACGCGTTTGATGACATGCTTGGGCCTGTGTTTGAAGGGCTGGATGCAGATACGACTGAAGAGAATATCCAGTCGCGGCTTCGTGGGCTTGTGTTGATGTCGCTTTCGAACAAATTTGGGAAAATGGTGCTTACAACTGGCAATAAATCAGAAATGTCGGTTGGTTATGCGACACTGTACGGCGATATGTGTGGTGGCTATAGTGTCTTGAAAGACGTTTATAAAATGGATGTTTTTGCACTTTCCCATTGGCGCAATACAAGCGTGCCCAAGGGCGGCCTTGGTCCTGCTGGTATTGTCATTCCTGAAAATATCATCACCAAGCCGCCAAGCGCAGAACTACGGGATGATCAGAAGGACGAGGACAGCCTGCCGCCCTATGAAGCCTTGGATGATATGCTGAGGTGTTTGGTGGACGAAGAAATGCCAGTTTCTGAGATTGTGGAACGTGGCCACGATGCATCAGAGGTTGCGCGAATTGAACACCTTCTGTATATCGCCGAGTATAAACGTCGGCAATCACCGCCGGGGGTTAAGATAACCCGGAAAAACTTTGGCCGTGACCGTCGCTATCCGATCACGAATGGCTTCAGAAGCGCCGAACGTTAAAAAACAATAGTTTAAATGCTCCGCTCAGATGAAATAGCGGTTTTTAAGGATAACAGAACATGTCTGTAAAAGTTCGTTTTGCCCCATCACCAACAGGTAAACTCCACCTTGGTAACATCCGTGCTGCCCTTGTGAATTGGTTGTTCTGTTGCCAGCAGGGCGGTGAGTTTATCCTGCGGATCGATGACACTGATCGTGAGCGTTCCACAAAAGAAAACGAAGACCTTATTAAGACTGATCTTAATTGGCTTGGTATTCATTGGCACGATACATTCCGCCAGAGCGAACGCTTTGACCGCTATGATGCTGTTGTTGAAAAACTGAAAGCTGATGGTCGTCTGTACCCTTGCTATGAAACGTCGGAAGAGTTGGATATGAAGCGTAAGATCCAGCTTGGCCGTGGTCAGCCGCCGGTTTATGACCGTGCAGCCCTAAGCCTAACAGCGGACGAAATTGCAGCCTATGAAGCGGAAGGTCGCACACCGCACTGGCGCTTTAAGTTAAACGTTCCGTCTCGGATTGAATGGAGCGATAAAATTCGTGGTTTCGTATCCTTTGATATGGCGTCTGTATCTGATCCGATCCTGATCCGGGGTGATGGTAGCTACCTATACACACTACCGAGTGTGATTGATGATATAGATTATGGGATTACCCATATTGTTCGCGGTGAAGATCACGTAACCAATTCTGCCGTACAGGTTCAAATCTTTGAAGCGATTGGTGGCTCGGCACCAGAGATGGCACATTTTGCGCTGCTGACAGGCAAAGGTGGTGAAGGCCTTTCAAAACGTTATGGTGCCATGTCTATCAGCGAATTCCGCGATGACGCGGGCCTCGAGCCCATGGCGATCATATCCTTAATCGCACGTGTTGGTACAAGCGAACCAATTGAAGCGTTCTCATCGATTGATCCATTAATCGAAGGCTTTGATTTCGGAAAATTTGGCCGCGCAACTGCGAAGCTTGACCCTGATGAGCTTGAGTGGCTCAATACAAAAATCCTGCGTATGACGCCTTATGCTGATCTAAAGGATCGCCTTGAAGGCATCGATGAAGCGTTCTGGAATGCTATCCAGCCAAACATCAATAAATTGACGGATGTAAAAGACTGGCTTTCCATTATTAATGGACCGGTTACGCCTGTTATTGAAGACGCTGACCATATTGCCAAAACACTTGAACTCTTGCCTGCGGGTGAACTGACAGGTGATAGTTGGGGTGAATGGACTGGCCGTGTGAAAGCTGAAACTGGCGTTAAAGGTAAGGCGCTGTTTATGCCACTTCGTCAAGCGTTAACAGGTCAGAACCATGGCCCGGATATGGGTGTTCTATTGCCACTGATTGGCCGTGACCGCGTCACCGCGAGGTTGAAGGGTGAGGCCGCATGACGGGTATTTATGTATACAATACACTCGCACGCGAGAAACAGAAGTTTGAGCCCATAGACCCAGAAAACGTTCGCATGTATGTGTGTGGGCCAACGGTTTATGATTATGCCCATGTCGGGAACGCGCGCCCGGTTGTAGTGTTTGATACGCTTTTTCGCCTGCTTCGCCACACTTACGGCGATGATCAGGTTAAGTTCGCTGCCAATTTTACGGATATCGACGATCGCATTATGGCAAAGGCGGTGGATGAAGGGGTTTCAATTCGCACGATTTCCAATCGATACGCGAAAGCCTATCTTGAGGATATGGGCGCACTTGGTATTCTAAACCCAACGTTACGACCTAAAGCCACTGAGCACATCCCCGAGATGATAAAGATGATGCGTGCGCTCATTGAAAAAGGCCACGCCTATGAAGCTGAGGGGCATGTGATGTTCCATGTGCCTTCAATGGAAAACTATGGCCGACTTTCCAATCATTCGCGTGATGAACTGGTTGCAGGTGCGCGGGTTGAGGTGGCGCCCTATAAAAAGGACCCGGCTGATTTCGTGCTTTGGAAGCCATCAAGCGAAAATCAGGTCGGATGGGGTAGTCCATGGGGACGCGGCAGGCCTGGTTGGCATCTTGAATGCTCGTGCATGATCGAAAAGCATTTTGGCGAAACCATCGATATTCACGGCGGTGGTCAGGATTTGATTTTTCCGCACCATGAAAATGAAATCGCACAAAGCGAATGTACCCACGGTGAAACCTTTGTGAAATACTGGATGCATAATGGGTATCTGACAGTGGACGGTGAAAAAATGTCCAAGTCACTTGGAAACTTTCACACGGTTCATGACTTATTGGGTGATGGGTATAAGGGCGAGGCAATTCGAATGGCGCTTTTGTCGGCGCATTATCGGCAACCCGTTGATTTTAGTCTTGATGCCCTTAAGGAACAGAAGCGTAGGCTTGATAAATGGTACCGTCTGACGGACGGTGTAGAAGCCGCAACCGACGTTCCGTCAACTGTTATTGATGCCTTATCGGATGACCTTAATACACCAAAAGCATTTGCCGCGCTTGATGCGCTTGCGAATGTTGAAACTGCCGCTGAATTGAAAGCGGGATTGCGCTTCATGGGACTATTGAATGTGGACGCAACCGAATGGTTCCAAGGGGATGCTGTTGATGGTGTTGACGCCGCTGAAATCGAAGCTTTGATCGGCGCCAGAAATACAGCGCGGGCCAATAAGGATTTTGCAGAATCTGATCGTATTCGTGATGAACTGCTTGCTAAAGGGATTATCCTTGAAGACGCAGCAGGTAAAACAACCTGGCGGAAAGCTTAAGTATGGCCGTACATCAGCCCGCGATGATTTTGGTACGACCGCAACTCGGTGAAAATATCGGTAAGGCAGCTCGTGCCATGTTGAATTTTGGCTTGAGCGATATGCGCATTGTCGCGCCGCGTGACGGGTGGCCGAACCCTGCTGCGGTACCTGCGGCATCAGGTGCTGATGTGGTTCTTGATAACGCGCAGGTTTTTGATACCGTTGAAGATGCGATTGCTGATTGTACGCTTGTTTTCGCGTCCACGGTACGTGACCGTAATATGCCCAAGCCCGTTGCAACGCCGAAAGAAGCAGCGGCGCAGATGCGTGTTAAGCTGGATGCGGGCGAAAAGCCTGCAATTCTTTTCGGACCAGAGCGATCTGGCCTCACGAGCGATGATGTGGCGCTTGCGGATACCATCCTGACCGTGCCTGTAAACCCTGAGTTTGGAAGTTTAAACTTGGCGCAGGCGGTTATTCTGTGCGCATACGAATTTGACCAAACGCGTGATGAAACCCCAGCCTATCAGGCTGCGTTTCCGGAAGGCCAAGCAAGCAAACAGGAATTTATGGGCCTTCTTGAGCATTTAGAAAGCGCGCTTGAGGCCAAGGGCTTCTTTAGAAGTGCGGGGCGGCGCGATAGCCAGCGCCGGATGCTTCATAACCTGATGCATAGTGCAGGGTTTTCCAGTCAGGAAGTTCAGACTATGCGGGGTATCATTAAATCGCTGGCGCGTAGCGAATAATGCGTATGTATCCTGTATGGTTAAAGGGGGCGTAAGTGATGCAGATATCAGATAACATCAAAAGCGCCGCCTTCATGACGCTGGCTATGGCCGGATTTGCCATCAATGACGCCTTCATGAAGCTTATTTTTGATGAAATGGGGCTTTATCAATCTACATTGCTTCGCGGTCTGGTCGCGACAGTGTTGCTTGGTGGTTTAACCTACAGGCAAGGTGGATTTGCAGATATTCGTAAAAGCCTAAGTTGGCTCGTGCTTGCAAGGGTTGTCGGTGAAGTGGGGGGAACGATCTTTTTCCTGCTTGCGCTGTTTTATGTGTCCTTCGCGGATGTAAGTGCCATTCTACAGGTGCTTCCCTTGATGGTGACGCTTGTGGCCGCAGTTGCCTTGCGGGAAACTTTGACGTTAGCCAGAATGATAGCAATATTTATTGGCTTGGTTGGAGTGCTGATTATTATCAGGCCTGGAAGTGACGGTTTTTCACCGTATTTTATTGTGGCGCTGGGGGCCGTGTTTTTCCTTGTCGTAAGGGATATTGCGACCCGCATGATGAAAGAAGAAATATCTTCAGAATTGGTTGCGTTCCTTACATCGCTTGGGGTCACGATAATGGGGGCTGTTGGAATGGTGTTTGAAGATTGGCAGCCTGTAACAGTATATAATTTTTCAATGCTATCGCTGGCGGCTGTTGCAATTTTGTTCGGCTATTTGTTCAGTGTGCTTGCGTTCAGGCAAGGCGAAGTTGGTTTCGTTGCGCCATTTATTTATAGTTATCTTGTTTTTGCAATCATCCTGGGTATCGTTATGTTTTCAGAATATCCTGACAGATATAACATTTTGGGAAGTGTGATTGTTGTTGGTGCGGGGATTTATTCTTTCTTGCGTGAAGGGAAAGCCAACTAGTTTGCAAGAGCAATCTTGCACGTAAATTCCGGATCAGTCAGGGCATATCATACGGCGACCATAGGTGAATAATTCAATGAATATGATTGAAGATGTTTATTTCTGGTCGGATAAATATGGTATGCCGCGCGGCGTTGATATTGGTGGCATCAAGAACAGACCAAATTTCATTACTGATAATCGGCCGCATCGGCTTCATTTCTATGAGATTATTTTCATCACTGAAGGAGAGGGGCAGGTTAACCTGAACGGCGAAACATATACTGTTATGTCTGGTCGGGTTTTGGTGTTCAGGCCGTATTCTATTCGGTCCTGGAGTGCCAGAAATCTGGATGGTGTTTGCCTTGCCTTTGAAAGTGATTTTCTGCCGCCGTATATATATGATGGGCGCGATGTCGATGAAACTCAGGTATTTTCATTACTGAATAAACCTGTGTATCTAAAGCCCGATCAAGAGTTGTTTGATACGCTTTGTCAGCGTTTAAAGGTATTGGCGCGGGATGTGGATAAACAGGAACTGTTGATTGACGAATTACTTCGTTCTGGTGCATCAGAAATATTGTTGCAGTTAGAACGCTATATCGCATCAAGCATTGGTGATGACCGAACATTTTCTCAGTCGCAAAATCCCATCGTTTCCAAGTTTATCAAGGCTGTAGAAACAAACTTTCGCAGCCAACACCAAGTGCAATTTTATGCGCGGGAAATTGCCGTTTCTGAGCGGCACCTGAATCACCTTTTAAATGAAACACTTGGTCTTTCTGCGAGTGTTTATATTCGAAGGCGCCTTGTCGAGGAAGCAAAACGATTGCTGAGGCACAGTGATATGTCCCTTGGACAAATGGCTTATGACCTTGGGTATGCGGATAGTGCCCATTTTTCAAAATCGTTTAAGCGAGTAAGCGGTTTGACCCCAAGCCGCTTTCGTCAGCAGACACAGTATCAATAGAGTCTTCGCAAACACTCGATAAATCTCCGAAATAGACAAATCAATATCCGCTTTGGGCATTGATGCTTTGGCTTGAGAAGGCGTATTTATCTCATAATAAACACGATAAGCGAGGATAGAGCATCATGCAAACATGGTTCGGATGGATTGTAATATCCCTTTTGTTACTGGCGAATGTCGGTGGTTCAAGAGCGGATGATATTGAATTTGGCGGTATGGACTGGGATATCAGTACCGAAGATTTCAAAATTGAAAAGGATGGTGACACAGAAATTCTATATTTTCAGAACGGTAATTTGTGGCTGAAAAATAGCGATTTTGCAAATGGCGAAATCCGTTTTTCCATGTGGCTTGGGGCAGGGCGCGGGTTTTCCGGTGTTATGTTCCACGGCGAAGACAATAATAATTATGATGAATTTTATATTCGGCATCATCTGAGTGGCGGTGATGATGCTGTTCAATACACACCCGTATTCAACGGTTTATCGGGATGGCAATTATACGCGGGTGACGGGTTCTGGGGGAATGCCTTGTTTGAGCGAGGTCGTTGGATCGATGTGCAACTGCTTTTGAATGGGCGGCGCGCAGTTTTTCTAATGGATGGTCGGCCGATTATCCGCGTTCCCTATTTGAAATTTGCGAAGGAAAGCGGGCGTATTGGTTTTAAATCTCGGGTTTCCTCTGTAAAGATCAAGGACATTCGTCTAGTAGAAAAGAATATAGATTTGATACCCTATTTTTATCGCCCAAAATTGAACGCGAATATTGATGCTTTACTGCCATCCGAACAATCCGGCTCTGCCGCGCCAAGGCAGCAAAAACCGGAAGGTTTGATCAGCAAATGGCAGGTTTCTGAGGTTATGGCGTCGAATGCGCTGAAGGGGCAGGCTAATCTCGATAACACTGATTTGGCGAATATGAATTGGCAGGAGCTTTTTGTGGAAGAGCAGGGTGCAATTAATATTGCGCGGTTGACAGGGCGAACGCGAGGCAACAACCTTGTACTCGCGAAAGCAAATGTTTCGGCCGATCAGGCTGAAATTAAGACCTTAAATTTTGGCTATAGTGACCGCGTACGCGTTTATGTGAACGGCGAACTGGCATATAGCGGCAACAATAGCTGGCGATCACGAGATCATCGTTATCTTGGTACCATTGGCCTGTTTGATAGCATTCCACTTCATCTGAAAGCAGGAAAAAATGAAATCATCATGGCTGTAAGCGAAGGTTTTGGTGGTTGGGGTGTTATGGCGCAGGTTGTTCCACTACAATAATAGTGTGCTCGGCGAAGCGGCCTCTTTAACACTATTGGGAAGAATAGAGTTCTATTATTATACTATTCTTCCTTTTCTGTTGCGTATTCAAGTTACCCAAGTATTTCTGCAATTTTTGGCGCAAAGTATGTCAAAACGCCGTCAGCGCCTGCGCGCTTGAACGATAGCATGCTTTCCATAATCACGGCCTCTTCGGATAACCAACCGTTTTGGGCCGCAGCCATCAGCATCGCGTACTCGCCGGATACCTGATAAGCGAAGGTTGGAACAGCAAAAGTATCCTTAACTTCGCGGATAATATCAAGATATGGCATGCCCGGTTTTACCATGACACTGTCAGCGCCTTCCTCGATGTCCTGAGCAACTTCACGGATGGCCTCCAGGCGATTTGCTGGATCCATTTGATAGGTTTTCTTATCACCTTTTAAAGTGCCGCTGCTGCCGACCGCATCGCGGAACGGGCCATAGAATGATGATGCGTATTTTGCGCTGTAAGCCATGATTTGAACATGGTTGAAACCGGCTTTGTCAAGTTCGCTTCTGATTGCGCCAACACGGCCATCCATCATATCGCTGGGGGCAATAATGTCGGCACCAGCCTTTGCTTGAACAACGGCTTGTTGCACAAGCACACCAACGGTTTCATCGTTCAATATGATACCATTTTCAACCAAACCGTCCTGACCGTGGCTTGTGTAGGGATCAAGCGCAACATCGGCCAGAATGCCAATGCCGGGAACCGCATCCTTGATGGCGCGCATGGCACTGTTGATCAGGTTGTCTGAGTTTAGTGCCTCGTCCCCGCGCTCAGATCGCTTTTCAGAGGGCGTGCTTGGAAACAGGGCAATGCAGGGGATGCCAAGTGAATTAGCGCGCTTTGCGTGCTCTATAATAAGGTCGATACTTAATCTTGAAACACCAGGCATTGATTGAACATCATTTCGTTCATTCTGCCCCTCGATGATGAACATCGGCCAAATCAGGTCGCTTGGTGTGATCTGATTTTCCCTCACCATGCTGCGGGACCAATCACTTGAGCGAGTTCTGCGGAGGCGTGAATTTGGAAAACTGGACATCATATTTCTACCATATTGGCTGTGGATATTTGCGGGTCAATGATTGGTGATTTTTAAGAAATTTATCAACAATTTTAGTTTTAACAAAGCTTTAAGACAAATCGAGCAAAATGCAATCTATGAATTTTTGTCCATACATAAAATGAATTATCAGGCGGAATAGTTATGAGCGGTTATGATTTTAATAATCCTAAGTATCTTTTTTTGGATATCCTTTCTCTTGTAGAACGTTTGCATAGGCGACTTTTGGATGTTTTGAAAAATCACCTTGAACGTATTGGTCGGGAAGATTTGAACCCAGTACAGGCGCTTCTGGTTCACAATATTGGTGAGAATGAAATGACTGCGGGTGAATTGAAAAGCCGCGGATATTATCAGGGCTCCAATGTTTCCTACAATCTCAAGAAATTGGTGGAAATGGGGTATCTGAAGCACGAGCGCTCTGACTATGACCGTCGCTCTGTACGGATTTCCCTTACAGATGCTGGTTATGAAATTCGCGATATGATCGACGAACTTTATAAAAAGCATCTTGATGAGCTTTTGAACGACGAACTAATCTCTGAAGAGGATATGCGCAGTCTTCGCCGTAATCTTAGAAATTTAGAGCGTTTCTGGTCAGATAAATTACACTTTGGCCTTTGATATAGTTGTTTCGGAAACGATAAATTTCGATTGATCGATTTTATCGTTTTCAGTATGCGACAAAATCGCGTATCGACTCTTTATAATTCATTGCATAAAAGGTGCGATATAGGCTAAATTAGCTTAAATTCAATCCACAGAGAGAGTGTGATGGACTACGAGAAAATATTTTCTGATGCGATCGAAGCAGTTCACTCGGAAGGTCGATATCGAGTGTTTGCTGATATTTCCAGGCAAAAAGGTGATTTTCCTCGTGCTGTCCGTCATGATGCAGGCGACAATGCGCGCGCTATTACTGTTTGGTGTTCCAATGATTATTTAGGCATGGGGCAGCATCCTGATGTCTTGAAGGCAATGCACGATGCACTGGAAGAAACAGGTGCTGGTGCAGGCGGAACGCGTAATATCGCAGGAAATAATCATTACCATGTGTTGCTAGAGGAAGAACTTGCAAACCTTCACGGGAAGGAAGCGGCGCTTCTATTCACGTCCGGTTACATTTCCAATGAAGCAACGCTTTCTACACTTGCGAAGATTTTACCTGGTTGTGTTGTTTTTTCAGATGAAATGAACCACGCATCTATGATCCAGGGGATACGTCACAGCGGCGCAGAAAAACATATTTTCCGCCACAATGATCTGCAACACCTTGAGGAACTTCTTCAGCAAGCTGATCCTGATGCACCTAAACTAATCGCCTTTGAATCGGTTTATTCAATGGACGGTGATATCGCACCGATTGAGGCGATCTGTGATTTAGCCGACAAGTATAATGCAATGACATACTTGGATGAAGTTCATGCTGTTGGACTATACGGCGAGCATGGTGGTGGTGTATCTGAACGTGATGGGCTTGCTGATCGTTTAACCGTTATCGAAGGAACGCTTGGCAAGGCCTTTGGGATTATGGGCGGCTATATTGCCTCATCCAAGGTATTGGTCGATGTTATCAGAAGTTATGCATCAAGCTTTATCTTCACCACAGCTTTAAGCCCGGTACTTGCCGCTGGTGCACTTGCAAGTGTTAAATACCTTAAATCCAGTAATGAAGAGCGTGAGCAACATCAGTCTCGTGCTGCTGCTTTGAAAGAGCGGTTTAAAAACGCAGGTTTACCTGTAATGGACTCCGTAAGCCATATCGTTCCACTGTTTGTGGGTGATCCTGTTCTCTGTAAAGAGATTTCAGATGATCTATTGAATGAATATGGAATTTACGTCCAGCCTATTAATTATCCAACTGTTCCGAAGGGAACCGAACGGCTTCGGTTTACACCAAGCCCAATGCATGATGACAAATTGATGGATGCATTGATTGAAGCGGTTGCTGCGGTTTGGGAAAAAAAGGGCTTAGCGGCTAAGGTCGCGTGATTATATTCAAATATATGCAGGCTTAAGTCATGACGCAACCTGAAGACATTATTATTGAATTTATCAATATAGGTAATGTTGTGAAGGTTACGGCAATCTGTTCTAAAACCGGTCGTGAAGTCAGTATCGTTGGTAATCCACGGGCCTCGAAGCAGGAATTGCAAACAATAGCTGTTAACAAACTACGATATGTCATGAATAAAGAGGTAGAGCCAGCGGTTCAAAAGCCTGGCTTCTTGGTGTAAGATTTGGTGAATTCAAATCGTTTGTGAGTTTGCTTCTAAGAAGATTTTTTTCCTCGTTTTCCCAGGCCAATTTGCTTTGCAAATTCCGAGCGCTTGGCTGCATAATTTGGTGCAACCATAGGATAGTTCTCAGGCAGCCCCCATTTTGATCGATATTCCTCAGGTGTCATATCATAACGGGACCGGAGATACCGCTTGAGCATTTTCAGTTTTTTGCCATCTTCTAGGCAAATAATATAATCGTCTGTATATGATTTCTTAATCGGGACAGGGGGTTTTGCAGGTTTGTTCTGATTTTCGGAAACATCAAGTATTGAAAGTGTAGAATATACAGATTTAATAACTGAAGGTAATTCTACTGCCGAAACGGTGTTATTACTTACATAAGCGGTTACTATATCTGTTACTAGGCCAAGTATTTCATCTTGGTCTTGTTCATTCCCGATACTTTCGGACATTAATTTATTGCTCCGATTTATTTATTCTTTTCAATGGTTATTGCAGCATATTTTTCAAAATTCAACAAAAAATAATGATTACTTACGAATTCAAATGGTTAATAAATCGTTAATATTGGATTTTTACATAGTAAATATTTGTGAATTGTTGAATAGACATTAAAAATATCTGTTATTATTGTTCGGTTTCTAGAAAAGAGTAAATTATTATCAGTATTATCGCGGTATTTTATTAAGTATACGTAATGTTGTTTACTCATTTGTCAGCAATTGATACAAGCATTGCGCGTTGGCTTCAGCTTAATTAATGGTGGTGTATATGAAGATTGCAATTAGTAGTGATCATGCAGGTTATGATTTAAAAGAAGAAATAAGAGAAATTTTATTAAAACTTGATCATGAAGTTGTAGATCTGGGCCCGGAAAGCGCAGACTCGGTTGATTATCCTGATTATGGAAAGGCTGCTGGTGTAGCTATTGCCGACGGTGTAGCGAGTCGGGCCATTATTGTTTGCGGCTCTGGTATTGGAATATCAATTGCGGCTAACCGCAACCCAGCTGTTCGGGCGGCTTTATGCACCAGTGGTTTGATGGCGCGACTTTCTCGTCAGCACAATGACGCCAATGTTCTGGCACTAGGCGCAAGGTTGAGCGGTATTGAAACTGTCAAAGACTGTATTCACGAATTTCTAAATACGCCATTTGAAGGCGGTAGACATCAAAGACGAGTCGACAAACTCTCTTAGAAGCACTAAACCCATTTTCTAACGATTAGTCTGGCTTTTTACATACAGGATTTTGCCAAATGGTTTCTTTCACACAAGATGGATTTTTCACCAAAGGGCTCGCTGAAACTGACCCTGATTTGCTCGCAGCTAACAATAAAGAGTTTGAGCGTCAGCAGACGCAGATTGAACTGATTGCTTCAGAAAATATTGTAAGCCGCGCTGTCTTAGAGGCACAGGGCTCAGTGTTAACAAACAAGTATGCTGAGGGGTATCCGGGGCGACGGTATTATCAGGGATGCCAGTTTGTTGACATTTCAGAAAGTTTGGCGATCGACCGTGCGAAAGAGCTATTTGATTGTGCATATGTGAATGTGCAACCCCACTCTGGAGCGCAGGCAAACGGCGCTGTTATGCTCGCGCTTGCAAAGCCGGGTGATACGATAATGGGTATGTCCTTAGATGCTGGTGGTCACCTTACGCATGGTGCAGCTCCTGCGCAGTCTGGCAAATGGTTCAATGCTGTTCAATATGGTGTGCGCCGTGAAGACGCCTTAATCGATTATGATGAAGTTGCAGCACTTGCTAAAGAGCACAATCCAAAAATCATCATCGCCGGTGGATCCGCTTATCCGCGGACAATTGATTTCGCTAAATTCCGTGAGATCGCGGATAGCGTTGGTGCGTATCTGATGGTTGATATGGCTCATTTCGCTGGGCTTGTTGCTGGTGGCGTACACCCAAGCCCGCTTCCGTATGCAGATGTGGTTACCACGACAACACACAAAACGCTTCGCGGACCCCGCGGTGGTATGATTCTTACGAACAATGAAGATTTAGGGAAGAAGTTTAATTCTGCTGTATTCCCAGGCCTTCAGGGCGGCCCATTGATGCATGTGATCGCTGCGAAAGCTGTTGCCTTCGGTGAAGCCCTGCGCCCTGAGTTTAAAGCGTATGCAAAGCAAGTTGCGGTGAATGCGGATGCGTTGGCTGCGCGTTTACTTGAAAACGGGTTTGATATCGTATCTGGTGGCACCGACACACATGTTGTTCTTGTTGACCTGCGTCCAAAAGGTCTTACCGGCAAGGCGGCTGACGAGGCTTTGGAGCGCGCTCACATGACATGTAATAAAAACGGTGTTCCTTTTGACCCTGAGAAGCCGTTCATTACGTCAGGTATTCGCCTTGGTACGCCTGCGGGTACAACACGTGGTTTTGCAGAGGCTGAGTTTGTTCAGATCGCGGATATGATTACAGAGGTTCTGGACGGGCTTGCGGCCAACCCTGATAATAACGATGCGGTTGAAGCTAATGTCCGCGCTAAGGTAGCGGATATGTGTGCCCGTTTCCCAATCTATACTGATTTAGCATAAGTTAAGTCTATTCTGATTGCCAATGAGAGATAATTCGCCAATACCTGTATTTGGTAATTTACTTTCGTTGGCAATTTGGCATAAAAATATGTCAGTCATTATATCTAGAAAGAGGTAAGGGAATATGCGGTGTCCTTTCTGTCAAAATGAAGATACTCAGGTCAAGGATTCGCGCCCAACCGATGATAAAGCCTCTATTCGCCGTCGCCGTTTTTGTCCCGCATGTGGTGCGCGTTTTACCACATTTGAACGGGTTCAGCTTCGTGAACTGACCGTACTTAAGAAAAGCGGCCGACGTGTACCTTTTGAGCGTGATAAGTTAGAACGTTCCCTCGATATCGCCCTTAGAAAGCGGCCAGTTGACCCAGATCAGGTTGAACGCATGATCAATGGTATTGTTCGCAGGCTGGAATCGCTTGGTGAAAGCGAGATTGATGCAGAACAAATCGGCAGACTGGTAATGGAAGGCCTGGAGAGTCTCGATCAAGTTGCTTATGTTCGCTATGCCTCGGTTTATCGTAATTTCCGTGAAGCCTCTGATTTTGAGAAATTCCTGGGTAAGATGACAGGAACAGAAGAGGGGTATGGAGAGGACGATTAGTGTCCTCTTATTCACATGGTGGCCCACAGCATAAAACTTTTATGCGTGATGCTATCTCTCTTGCCAAGCGCGGTCTTGGTACTACGCATCCAAATCCATCCGTTGGATGTGTCATTGTCAAAAATGATGTAATTGTTGGTCGTGGTTTCACACAGCCTGGCGGCCGCCCGCATGCAGAAGTAGTTGCCCTTAGCCAAGCTGGCGACGCCGCACGAGACTCAGATGTTTATGTAACGCTTGAACCCTGTGCTCATACTGGTAAAACCCCACCTTGCGCTGAAGCCCTTATCGAAGCCAAGGTTAAGCGGGTCTATATTGCTATACTGGATAAGGATGAGCGCGTAAGGGGTAAGGGTGTCGATTTATTAGAGGCAGCAGGCATTGAGGTTTTAGTCGGTGTTTGTGAGGACGAGGCCCGCAAAGTCAATAAAGGGTTTCTTTTGCGATTTGAAGAAGCGCGTCCTTTATATACTTCAAAAATTGCTTCAAGTCTCGACGGGCGGATTGCGCTGGCGAGCGGTGAGAGTAAATGGATAACAGGGCCGAAAGCACGGACTTTTGGTCATATGCTTCGGGCAAAGCATGACGCTATTCTTGTTGGTGTGAATACGGTTCTTAAAGATAATCCTTCTTTGACCTGCAGGTTGCCAGGTCTGGAAAACCGTTCGCCCATTCGGGTTGTTCTGGACCGAAACCTTCGGACACCGATAGAGGCTAAAACTGTCAGCACGGCTAAAATAGTTCCGACATATATTGTTACTGAGCAAGTTGAAGGCGACAAACTGGACGCTTTATTGGAGGTTGGTGTTAATATTTTGTCTGTTGCGAACATCCGAGACATTGAACAGATATCAAAGGAACTTGTGAAATTGGGCCTTACAAGAGTTTTGATTGAAGGGGGAGGGGTCGTTCATGCATCTTTTCTCAATGTTGGTATCGTTGATCGTATCGAACATTTTATCGCTGGGAAAGCTATTGGTGGTGACGGGTTGCCAGCGATTGGAAAAATGGACGTTTCAACACTTAAAGGTGCTCCCAGATATCAAAGTGCGGCAATTCGCCAACTAGGACCAGATATTCTTGCATCATGGGACAAGGAAGAGTAATCCAAGGATATGTTTACAGGAATCGTTACAGACGTAGGTAAAGTACGCTCCACTGAGAAGAAGGGTGATATGCGTGCTGTCATTGAAACAAGCTATGATATGGCAGGAGTTGATATTGGCGCTTCTATTGCGTGTGCTGGTGTTTGTTTGACTGTTGTCGAAAAGGGTGAAGGCTGGTTTGCGGCTGACATTTCAGATGAAACGCTTCGGGTCACTAACCTTGGATCATGGGTAGAAGGCACGCTTGTCAATCTTGAACGCTCTTTGGCTGTGGGCGACGAATTGGGCGGTCATATAGTGACAGGCCATGTGGATTGCCTTGGAAGAATTGTTCGTTTTGAAAATGTTGGCGACTCTATTGCCATGGATATCGAAATTGATGGTAGTCATGGTAAATATGTTGCGTCAAAAGGCAGTGCAGCCATCAATGGCACATCGCTTACAGTTAATGCTGTTACGGACATTGCTGATAAAACTGTAATGTCTATTAATTTGATACCCCACACTCAGTCTGTAACCAGTTACAAATCTTCTTCAGTTGGCGATCAAGTGAATGTTGAATTTGATATTCTGGCGCGTTACGTCGCCCGCTTAAATGAAAAAGCCTGAACGAAAAGGTCAAGATAGTGTCAGATAGTTTTTTATCGCCGATCGAAGATGTCATCGAGGATGCGCGTAATGGGCGCATGTATATTCTTGTTGATGATGAAGACCGTGAAAATGAAGGTGATCTGATCATTCCTGCCCAAATGGCTACGCCGGATATGATCAATTTCATGGCAAAGTATGGGCGTGGATTGATTTGTTTGCCGTTAACGGCGAAACGGGTTGAAGAACTCGGCCTTCCGATGATGAGCACCAATAATCAATCACAGCACGAAACAGCATTCACGGTTTCAATTGAAGCACGCACAGGCGTAACAACAGGAATATCAGCGTCTGATCGTGCGCGTACAATCGCGGTTGCAGTTGATGCGAACTATGGCAAAGACGACCTGGCAACCCCTGGGCATGTATTCCCGCTCGTTGCAAAAGACGGCGGCGTGCTTGTGCGCGCAGGGCACACGGAAGCGTCCGTTGATATATCCCGCTTAGCAGGCCTTAATCCATCTGCTGTGATTTGTGAAATCATGAACGAAGACGGTACAATGGCCCGTCTGCCTGAGTTGATTGAAATTGCAAAAGAACATAATCTGAAGGTCGCGACTATTCGCGATTTGATTGCCTACCGCCTAAAGCATGATGTGCTGGTGGAAAAAGTGAATGAAAGCGCCTTCACACGGTTTTCCGGTAAAGAATGGAAAACAATGGCCTACCGTAGCCCTGCTGATACATTTGAAACTGTTGCTCTAACACTGGGTGATATAGATGATAATGAAGCGACGATGGTACGGATGCATTCGCTTAACCCGATGGAGGATATTCTCGGGTTAGATCACCCAAGAAGTGGCCAGTTAACCCGAGCGATGGCTGCGATTGAAGAAGAGGGACGCGGTGTCGTGGTTTTGTTCCCCGGCCTGCAAACAATGCGCCCTTCAAAACTCATGAATGCAGATATTCGTGAAGAGCATAATACGAATAACTCGCTGAAGAATTATGGTATTGGTGCACAGATTCTTCGGGATGTTGGCGTAAAAGATATGATATTGCTGACAAATTCAGAAAGTAACCTTGTAGGTCTTGAAGGGTATGGTCTGAATATTGTAGAACACCGCGCAATACCTGTTGCCTGACCGCCAGCGCTTAGAATGTTGATTTGAGCGTTGCGATTATAGAAAGATAACTTATGTCAAAACCACACATTTTGATTGTGGAAGCTGTGTTTTATCACGACCTTGCCGACGAGATGGCACAGGGTGCTATCGAAGCGATTGAAGCAAAAGGCGGTGATTATACACGGTTAAGCGTACCGGGCGCTCTTGAGGTGCCTGCTGCGATGAAATTCGCCCATGATGGGTCAAATGTTTCCTATGATGGTTATGTGGCGCTTGGCTGTGTAATTCGCGGTGAAACGACACATTATGACTATGTTTGCGGTGAAAGCGCGCGCGGATTACAGGATCTTGCGCTCAAGCATAATATGGCAATTGGCAATGGTATTTTGACCGTTGAAAACCGTGATCAGGCATGGGCTAGAGCGAACAGGTCAGAGAAAAATAAAGGTGCTGATGCAGCAAATGCTGCGCTGCGCATGATTGAACTTAAGCAAGAATTTGGAACGAAATAATGGCGCAACACAAACAGCCGCGTAACAATAAAAATAAACAAGGTGGTCCAAGGAGTGCCTCGCGCCTTGCAGCGGTTCAGGCTCTTTATCAACTGTTATCGTCAGATGAGCCTAAAATAAAAATGGTTATCACTGAGTATCAGGAATATCGTTTAGGGGCTGAGATTGAAGGTGATCAGTATGTGGATGCTGACCCTGAGTTATTTGCCGATATCTGTGAAGGTGCATGGGAGCGCGGTGAGGAACTCGATGAGTTTATTAAACCGAATTTGAATGCGGATTGGACGCTTGATCGAATTGAACGGGTAATATTAGCAATCTTGCGCGCCGGGACTTATGAATTGGTTGCGCGTCCTGATGTGCCAACACCTGTCATCATTAATGAATATGTTGATGTTTGCCATGCGTTTTATGATCGAATAGAAGCGTCTTTTGTAAACGGTGTATTGGACAAGGTTGCAAAGGCTGTTCGATAACAATTAACAGGGTCAAGTGCATATGGTAGGTGAATTTGACCTAATAAAGCAATATTTCAAGCCCTTGGCAGGTGACGAGGGGCTTTCCCTTCTTGATGATGCGGCATGTGTAAGCCCTGAAGCGGGTAAGGACCTTATCATCTCTAAAGATGTTTTGGTCTCAGGCGTTCATTTCTTTCGGGATGATGACCCTTGTGATATCGCAAAAAAATCGCTTGCTGTTAACCTGTCCGATTTGGCAGCAAAAGGCGCTGTACCCAGATACTACGTCTTAGGTCTGTCCTTACCCCAAACGATTTCATCCGATTGGCTTTCAAGTTTTGCAAATGGCTTGAAGGACATGCAGGATGCGTGTGGCATAAGCCTTATCGGTGGTGACACGACAAAAAGTCCAACGGATACAATCACAATTAGCGTCACAGTGTTCGGAGCGGCCAAACGTGGCCGTATGATCAAACGCTCAGGCGCAAAGGTTGGTGATGATATTTATGTCACCGGGCATATTGGTCTTGCAGCTTTTGGTTTGCTCGTCAGGCAAGGGAAGGTCTCGTCGGATGATAGAAGCCTTCTTGAACGCTATTTAAGGCCGCAAGTTCGTTATGAATTAGGGCCCAAGTTGATTGGTGTCGCGAGCGCAAGCGCTGATATTTCAGACGGTCTGTTAGCTGACATCGGGCATATATGCGCAGCGTCTGGCGTTGGTGCAAAAATTAGCTTGCCTGATATTCCAATATCCGAGAGCGTAAAAGCAATTAGTAAAAGTTACCCCAAATACTCTTCGCTTTTATGGTCAGGGGGGGATGATTATGAAATTATTTTTACCGCAAATCGAACCATGCGACAGGCAATTTCAAACTTGTCCAATGATTTTAACACTTTAATTACCAGAGTAGGCCATATTACTTCGGAAAAGAGTGTTCTTCTTATTCAAGAGAACGGTGACGTCATAGATACCCCGGAAAAGGGGTATATGCACTTTTAAGAAGGTTTGGAACATTGGCTGAAGATGCAGAAGTAGAAGAAAAATCAGGCGGCGGCGGTAAGATACTTCTTATTGTTGGCTTGCTCGCGGGGCTTGCGATTGGTGGTGGGGCAGTGTTTTTCCTATTGCCACAAGAAGGCGGTGAGGAAGTTGTAGAAGAGCCAGAGGAAAAAGCACCGATTGAATTAACATCAATCACGTTTGAAAAAATGCCTGTTCCTATTTATAGGCGGCATAATGGTCAGGCAAGATTCATCGGGAACTTCTTCATTGATTTGGATGTAAATGTTGAAGGTGACGATAATGCTGTAACCGTAAGGCGCTCTATGACGCGCCTGAAACACGCATTTTTATCTGAAATCAGTACAGGTCGTTTAATGCGGAAGGATTCGCCAACAGAGCTTGATGTGGATAGGGCCGGAAAGGTTCTGGCGGATGCGGCCAACAAGGTTCTCGGCGAGGGCACTGTTCATAGTGTATCGATTATCACAGCGGTAAGAACTGCAAACTAAACATCTTTACAAGTCTATTTTGTGGGCGGTGAGGCAAATAGATATGCTTCACCGCTTTTTTATCTTTATTGTTAAGGGGGTTGCATGATTGGAAAATGCTCCATAAGGTAAAAGTCTATCCTTCTGAGGGGAAGGGAAGATTGGATTTCATGAGGGTTTGGGCGGATTGTTAAGAGCATCGCCGCCCGAAATGGCCCTCGATGATTTGGTTTAATCAGGGAGAGGGAGTTATCCTATGGACGTTTTATACGCTGCCATATTGTGTGGAGTGTTAGCCGTTGTGTACGGCGTGTGGGCTAGACAGTCCATCTTGTCAGCTAGTGCAGGCAGCGAGAAAATGCAGGAAATTGCTGGTGCGATCCAGGAAGGAGCACAAGCATATCTTAATCGTCAATATCGTACAATTGCCATCGTTGGTGTTGTTGTTGCTATTGGATTGTTTCTAACGATTGGCCAGTGGGCTGCAATTGGTTTCGTAATTGGGGCCATTCTGTCCGGTGCTGCTGGGTATATCGGTATGGTTATATCGGTCAAGGCCAACGTACGCACAACTGAGGCAGCGAGAACCGGACTTCAGCAAGGACTTGATATTGCCTTTAAATCAGGCGCGGTTACCGGAATGTTGGTTGCAGGCCTCGCGCTTTTGGCAGTAGCTGGTTACTATGTGCTACTTGTTGGTCCACTTGGTTTCAGCCTCGATGACCCAACCCAGAAACGAACCATTGTGGATGGTCTTGTCTCGCTTGGTTTCGGTGCATCATTGATTTCAATTTTCGCCCGTCTTGGCGGCGGTATTTTTACCAAGGGTGCAGACGTTGGTGCTGACCTTGTTGGTAAGGTAGAAGCAGGTATTCCTGAGGATGATCCACGTAACCCTGCTGTGATTGCCGATAACGTTGGTGATAATGTTGGTGACTGCGCTGGCATGGCTGCCGACCTATTTGAGACCTATGTGGTGACGATTGGTGCAACAATGGTTCTATCGGCGCTATTCATTGCAAATGGTGCTGCTGATATTATGCAACTGCCGCTTATCATCGGTGGTGGCTGTATCATTACGTCTATTATTGGTACTTTCTTTGTGAAACTTGGTAGCAATCAATCTATTATGGGGGCCTTATATAAGGGCTTCATTGTTACGGCTGTGCTTTCAGCGTTTGTTATGTACGGCGTAATGGCTTGGGCACTGGGTGATATGAATGCGGAATATGCAGCAGGTTCGACCTCATTCACTGGAATGTCCTTATTCTATTGTGGTCTTGTTGGTCTTGTTGTGACAGGCGTGATTATCTGGATTACCGAATATTATACGAGTACCGAATATCGTCCGGTTCGCTCTATCGCGAAGGCGTCGGAAACGGGCCATGGTACGAATGTGATTCAGGGCCTTGCAGTATCCTTGGAGGCTACAGCACTACCCGCAATCGTTATCTGTGCAGGTATCATTATCGCTTACAAGCTTGCTGGTATTTTGGGACTTGGCTTTGCGGCGACAGCGATGCTTGCGCTTGCAGGGATGGTTGTTGCACTTGATGCATATGGTCCGGTTACCGATAACGCCGGCGGTATTGCAGAAATGGCAGGTCTTGACGATGATGTGCGTAACCGCACCGATGCCCTTGATGCTGTTGGTAATACAACAAAAGCTGTTACCAAAGGATATGCTATCGGTTCAGCAGGTCTCGCTGCACTTGTGTTGTTCGGTGCCTATACCGCTGACCTTAACGCATACTTCAGTGATGTCGTCGTAGATTTCAGCCTTGCTAACCCATATGTGGTTGTTGGTCTGTTTATTGGTGCACTTTTGCCATATCTGTTTGGGGCAATGGGCATGATGGCTGTTGGCCGCGCTGGCGGTGAAGTGGTTGAGGAAGTGCGTGCACAGTTCCGTGAAAACCCTGGTATTATGGAAGGTACAGCAAAACCGGATTATGCACGCTCTGTTGATCTTCTGACCAAGGCGGCGATTAAGGAAATGGTTGTACCAAGTCTTCTTCCTGTTGCAGCTCCTATTGCCACATACTTTATCATCAATCTGATTGCCGGGCAGGCGGCTGCATTCGCGGCCCTTGGTGCTTTGCTTCTCGGTGTAATTGTTGGTGGTTTGTTTGTGGCGCTATCGATGACCGCAGGTGGTGGTGCCTGGGATAACGCCAAAAAGTACATCGAAGACGGCAACCACGGTGGTAAAGGGTCTGAGGCGCACAAAGCTGCTGTAACGGGTGATACAGTTGGTGATCCTTATAAGGATACTGCTGGACCAGCGGTTAATCCGATGATTAAGATTGCTAATATCGTCGCGTTGTTGCTTTTGGCAATGCTTGCCCATTAAAGAAAAGCATAATAACAAAAAGAAAGCCCCGGCAAAATGTCCGGGGCTTTTTTATATCAAATATAAACTGAGCTTATGAACCGTTAGGTCCGTTGCCTCCTTGTGGAGCACCAACAGGGGCCTGTCCGCCAAAGCGACCAAGCGAACCGAAAATTTGTTGGAAAAATCCGATGTTTGTTCCGCGTGTTTTGGTTTTGCCGCCAACAGGATTGATTACCTGCATGTCAGAGAGGTCGAAATTTTCGATTTTCTCTACAATCCCGCTTTCGTTAAAACCAACAGCCAGAACCCTGTGTTCCTTGGCTTCAGGCCAGAATACAGGCCTAACTTTTACAGTGGTTGAAACATAGTACCAAACATCATTTGAGAAGGTGCCGCGGACGGTTGGTGTTCCAAGGGTCGATTCAACGGATTGACGGTTATCAATGCCTGCTGTGATCGCATCAGCGAGTTCTGCATCGAAAACATACCCCCGGATTGAGCGTGAATTGCTGCATGCACTTATTGAAATGCCAAGTGCAAGGACAATAGTCATCTTACCGATTTTACTATATGGTTTCATATTGCTGATTTTATCAACCATGATGCTGGAACACCCTTAATTATCAAACTTTGATCGCACATTCATAGCCTGTTCTTATTGCACTTATCAAGAGCGCATGATAGAGCGGGCGCAGAAAACTAACCTTAAGACCTAAATTGGGCAAGAAAAAGGTGTGGCTATGATTAAGCGCTGGCTAGAAAATCGAAAAATGACGCAGATAGCGCATGACCTTTATTGTGGTTTGGTCGAGCAATCTCGCGAGCCGGTTTTTTATGAAAGATTTGGTGTTGAAGATAGCCTGGAAGGCAGGCTTGACCTTATCCTTCTGCATATGTTTTTGACAATACAGTATCTTAAGAATGCAAAGGGTCAGACACAGCGCCTTATTCAGATTTTGCAGGAAGTTATGATTAGAGACATAGATCGTTCGCTGCGCGAAATTGGTGTTGGCGATATGAATGTTGGTAAACAAATGAAGGGTGTTGGTGCGTCATTGCTTGGGAGGCTTAAGGTCTATACAGACGCAATGAACGATGAAAACCCCGATGTTGCGTTTCGGGGGCCAATTGAAAAAAATATATACAGGTCAGAGGCTGATGAAGAAACAGTAATTGATGAAGCGGATGTATCTGCAATAGTTTCATATGTCACAAAAGCACTGTCCAAAGAATATATGGATAAGAATATAGAGAGTTATTCAACAGGCAATGTTGATTTTCCTGAAATCATGGAAGCCTGATTGGGTAAAGTATGACAAGGAGGGCCAAGAATGGCTCAATCAATAGATTTTTCTCATAGCCTGAATGTATCAGAGCTATCGTCAGATGGGCGGGACTATAAGTTGGTCGCTGATCAGGTCGTTTTTGATGAGGTTAAAGAGCGCTTTGATATTGTGGATATTACAATGTTTGAAGCCTTGATTACTATTCAGGACCAAGGCAAACATAACGGTGTTTGGGTCACTGGCCATATCAAGGCCGCGCTCACACAAAAATGTATCGTTAGTCTGGAAGACGTTCATGAAGATATCGATGAAGCCTTTGAGCTTTTATTGGTCAACGAAGCGACGGTAGAGCGTTTTGATAATGATGAAGCATATCTGGATCCTGAAATCCCTGATTATGACCTACTGGAAGGTGATACACTGTCCCCAGGTGAGGTTGCTATTCAAACGCTTTCGATCTTGATGAACCCGTATCCCAGAAAAGATGGAGCGGAAATAGATTTAGGTAATGCTTCTGGCATTAGTCTAAATGAAGAGGAAATCAAGCGCCCCAATCCTTTTGCGGTGCTTGGGGAACTTGGCGACGATAACAAGAAATCTTGAAGTCTCATATAAAAACACTATTGTTTAAATATGTTTAGATAATAGGTACCTGTGCACAAATGATATTGAGTTACGAGTATAAAGAGTGCTGTATCATATAAAAAAGCCATGATAGGAAAAAATTAGTGGCCAAAAATATAACAATTGCAGTGGATGCAATGGGCGGTGATCATGCACCACAGATGGTAATTGATGGTCTTGCAGAAGCTCGTATTCTATATCCTGAAGTTAAATATCTAATTTTTGGTGATGAAAAGCATATTGGCTCCATGGTTGCGGCACATTCTGCCCTAGCTGAAGCCAGCGAAATCATTCATACAACGGATATCGTTTCTTCTGACGCCAAGCCATCACAAGCGCTGCGCCGTGGTCGTAAGTCATCTATGGGATTGGCTATTCAGGCCGTTAAGGATGGGAAGGCAGATGTGTGTGTGTCTGCTGGTAACACAGGCGCCTTGATGGCGTTATCAATGTTTATTCTGCGCACAATGCCAGGTATTGATCGACCTGCGCTCGCTTCGCCCGTGCCGACACTCCGCGGTGAAAGTGTTATGCTTGATCTTGGTGCCAATGTTGAAAGTAATGCGAATAGCTTGTTACAATTCGCTATTATGGGCGCAGCCTATGCCCGTACTGTCTTTGGCCTTTCGAAGCCTTCGGTCGCGCTATTGAATGTTGGTGTTGAAGACTTGAAAGGGCGTGACAGTATTAAAGCTGCCGCCGATATGATCAGAACTGCCTCACATGTGCCTATGAAGTTTACAGGATTTGTTGAGGGAGACGGTATCACGGCAGGCGAGGTTGATGTTATCGTAACAGATGGCTTCACGGGTAATGTTGCATTAAAGACAATGGAAGGCACCGCCAAGTTTATTGGCGCGCTGTTGGAACGTGCTTTCAAATCTTCTTTGTCAACCAAAATGGGTTATTTGTTCTCTCGGCAGGGTATTAACTCGCTCCGCGACCATTTGGACCCCAATAACCATAATGGTGGTGTTTTCCTTGGCCTTAATGGATTGGTTGTGAAAAGCCATGGCGGTGCAAACGCACCTGGCTTTGCGTCAGCAATTTCAACGGCTATTGATATGGTTGATAATAGCCTGATTGAATTGATTACAGAAAATTTGCCTGACGAGTCGGATGACGTAGCGTCATAATCTCATCGAATTTTTTGTATCATAGTGACATATTCTTAAGTTAATTCTTATAAATTAGGTATAAGCTTATGAATATAAGGCAGAATATGCGCTCGTGTTTGACTCTACAGTGCATATTTCGTATCTTATTTTCTGATAACTAAATATGCGGAGGGTTAAAATGAGCGGCAAGACATTAACACGTGCTGATTTGACAGAGTCTCTATATGAAGAGATTGGCCTATCCCGTAACGAGTCAGCAGATCTCGTTGAAAGCATTCTTGGGGAAATTTCCGATAGCTTAATCAAAGGGGATAATGTCAAAATTTCCTCATTTGGTAGCTTTCTTGTTCGCCAAAAGAACGGCCGTATGGGGCGTAATCCAAAAACCGGCGAAGAAGTGCCAATTGATCCGCGCAGGGTTTTGGTATTTAGACCTTCACAGGTCATGAAAGATCGTATCAATAACTAACAATTTGGAGTTTGATACGAGTGAATGATCCTGCAGATAAAGAAGAACGACTGCGGAGCGGTAAGGCGCGCGAAGCTTTTCGTACGATTTCTGAGGTCGCAGAAGACCTCGATCTTCCGCAACATGTTCTGAGGTTCTGGGAAAGCAAGTTTTGTCAGATACGTCCTTTAAAGCGTGGTGGGAATCGTCGATATTATCGGCCCGATGATATTGTTCTTCTAAAAGCTATCAGGCACTTATTGCATGCGGAAGGTTACACAATCCGCGGCGTGCAAAAACTATTCAAGGAGCAGGGGGTTAAAGTAACGATTGCTCAGGCCCTGGGGGATCCCACAGAACAGGTTGGTACACCGCCTGCGGCAATTCCAGATTTATCCGTTGATATGCCACCAGAAGATACTAGCGGTTCAGGAATTGAAGCAATACAGGGTGATTCCTCAACGCCTTTGCTTAATGAAGCGGTCAAGCAAGATCTGAAAAATATTCTTGAAGAACTAAAGTCTATCCGCGCAATGTTGGATTAAGCTTTCTCGTTCTCTTTTCTTTTCCCTATATTTTTCGAGGACTAATTTTGTAGGCGCACCGTCTGGCGCCTGATAATTTGTGTTCTGTTCGCTCAACTTCGGCGATGTCTTCCAAGAGCTTCTGGAAAATATTTAGTTCTTGTGAACATAGGCCGCTACATACCTTCGCTGCCTCACAAATGGGGCAATGATTTTCAACAAGGATGAATGTATCATCGCCGGGTTCATCCGATGGGGTAATGACTTCCGCCATATACCCTTCTTGGCTTCGATATTTTGCCAGGCCGGCAAGCCGGGATTGAACCGTTGTTTTGTTACTTAAAGCATCATTATAGGATTGATACTGTTTTTTTGAGCGATGAAGAATCAACTTATCAAGCGCCTCTTCGCCCAAGCTTTCTCTTACGCTTTCGATGATATCGAGGCTAAGATCACGGTGGGCATCAGGAAAGTAGGTATCCGCTTTTTCTGTTAATTCCCAGTATTTGGTTGGACGACCACGGCCACTGGCGACGCTTATGCAGCTAACAGCGCCTTCGTCCTCTAATTGCTGAAAGTGCTGAAATATCGCCATGGGGGTGACGTTGAGTTCAGCCGCCAGTTCCGCTGATTTCAGCCTGCCACGGCGTTTTAGTTCGGTCAGGATGACTTCTCGTGTGCTTAGGTTTTTATTCATTCATATAGCCAATTTTTCTGTTCGATTTATTTAATAAAGAAAAAAGTTGATAAAATCAAACAAGAAGCGTATTGAATATTTAATAAAGAAAAAACTTTATTAAATAGGAGGTGCAAATGACACAAGACAAGGCTTGGATAGAATACGGGCGTTTACGCCAGGAAATGAAGGAACACCAAAGTGTGAAAGAAGGGTGCTGTGGTCGCAACCGATCCAAAACAGTTTCACATTTGACGAATAACAAAGAAAAAGGAGCGGATAATGAATTCGACCAATGCTTTGATCAATGTAGGTGCATTGCCTGATTTGGATCAAAAGGGCCGGGCGCTTGTCAAACTATCAGGGAAACAGATTGCGATCTTCAAAGATGCCGATAATCAGTTATATGCCATAAATAATCGTTGCCCCCATGAAGGCTATCCCTTGATTGAGGGGACAATAACGGAAGCCACTGATGATGGTGATGCGCCAAAAGCCTGTAAGCTTGCATGCAATTGGCATGGGTGGTCGTTTGATCTATCTGACGGCGAGGCCCTTAAGGGGCGCGATAACGTACGAACCTATCCTATAGAAAAGCGGGGCAGTGACTATTTTCTGGATCTATCAGATATAGATCCCGCTGTTCGCACGGAACAGGCCTATAATGAATTTGATGAGGCGATAAGCGAACATGATTATGATCGTATTGCACGGTCTCTTTGCCGGCTAGAGCAAGCGGGTGCGAAGCTTGAAAATAGTGTCAAGCGCGTGTTGCGCTGGAGTGCTGATCGGTTCGAGCGTGGTATTGGCCACCCTCATGCCGGACTCGTAGATTGGATAACGCTATCTAAGGAATTCAAGGGAAATCGTACACTTGCATTTCTAGAGGCAATTGGCCATTTTTCCTGGGATGGTATGATGGGCGCAAATTTTCCCTTCGCATCAGGGTATAAGGAATGGTCTGCGGATGAGTTTGTAGATGCCATAGAAGAGGTAGATGAGGATACAGCGATTAAGCTGGCCCGCGATGGATTAAAAAAAGGGCTAAAATTCGCTAATTTTAAACCCTTGTTCCAGAAGGTGATCTTTAATCACTATATGGGGTTTGGGCATCCTGCGATCTATTTGATGAAAATCGAAATTCTGGTTAACCATTTAGGTGATGACACCCTGGAAACACTCGTGTTCCAGATGACGAGATATTTAACCAATGCAGCACGCGAGGATTTGATCCCAGAGTTCAGAATGTTTGGGGGGTGTCTAAAACGTTTTACGACCAATCAACAGCAGGAATTTCCTGCTTTGCCTGATAGTGATGCACAAAGTGCTGATTTGCCTCGCTCAGGTGATAGTGTTCGCGCGGTATTAGAGAAAACAGCTGCTTACAAAGGTGATAATCATCGTTTATGGGAACATTTGCTGCGGGAGAGCGCCATAAATATGTTGCGGTTTGATGTTGGTCTACAGGATAAAATTGAGCAACCAATCGCCCGAAATATTGGATGGCTCGATTTCACCCATGCAATCACTTTTGCGGAGGCCGTTAAGTTTCACAGTAATGATAATACAGCGACGACCATAAGGTTTATGAAATCGGGATTATTGCAAATGGCCTGCTTTGTCGGGCGCAATGCCAGATACCTCGGTGATAATGAGTTTGAGACACATCAAATCTCTGACCATAATCAGTATATTCAGGATCAAAAAGCAGCGCTTTTTAACATGGATGAGGGCGAATATATTTATGCAGTCCATCGCCTCAAGATGATATGTGCCGTTGAGAAATTATCGGGCATGGTGTCCGTTGAAACGGTGTCATTACTGGTTGCTGCCCTTAATAAATATCTATCTTCACGGATTAGAATGCGACACCCCGCAAGGGCACTATATCAGGCTCGTGAAACGGTGATGCGGGAAGGATAATCTGGATAAGGTTGGCCTCGAATAATTTTCTGGCTTTCTTGTTGCGCTCGAAAATAAGGGCGGCTATAGTCCGCCCACTTAAATACCCACACCCTTGGGATATGGTGAAACCATATAATTTCTGTCGGGGAGTAGCGCAGCCTGGTAGCGCACTTCACTGGGGGTGAAGGGGTCGCAGGTTCGAATCCTGTCTCTCCGACCAATAAATACCTTTAATTACATAAGGTTATGAAAGATGCCTCGTTGGAAACAACGAGGCGTTTTTTTGAATGGGGTACGATTGGGGTACAGTTTGATTATGTGTTAATCCCCATTTACAACCGCGATATACTTACCATCAGGGCTGATGGCGAGGCGTGAAATATTCTTGAGATCACTCTCAGATAAATCCGCGAATTCTGTCCAGCTATCGTCACCAATTTTGCGTTCATAAAGTTTGCTTCCGTTACCGGAAATAAACCGTACACCCAGCGGTGCATTGTCATCGATCATCAGATTGTAATGCTCGTTATTGCCGGGAAGGTCGAAAACGGGTGAAACTTTTCGGCTTTTGATGTCGAGGTGGTGAATCATAAAGGGTTCATTTTCGCGCCGCTCAGTAAACATATAGCCACTTCCATCCGGCAAGGCATAAAGCGCGCGACCGATATTTTCAAAAATGATTTCTTCTTTTTGGCTTTCCCGTTCAACAAGTCTGAGGGTGGATGGATTACCAAGGGCAAATACCGCGAGATACTGTGTACCCACTCCCCATGCGTGATAGCCAACAGGACTGATGTCTATAATTGGTGCTCCTTTTGCTGTATCCGTAAAGGGATATTTCCACACTTGCTGTCCGCCGCGATTTTCTTTTTCTTTAATGACTGAATAGCCTGACCCATCCGGTATAAGTTTTGGGGAATATTCGCTATTATTGTGGTTGTTGGTAATTTGTGTCTTCGCGCCGTCTTTGACGGAATATTGCCAAATATCCATTCGTTGTTCAGCGCCCTCCGAGACAAATAGAAAATGCTGACTGTCCTTTGTGAAATAGGGTTGATTATCATAGCCCTTATGATTGCTGGCATTCTTTACATTGCTGGTTTTTAAGATGCCATTTTCCCGCATAAGGTTTGCAAGGTAAATTTCAGTTTCTGGCGGTGCCCCGACATTATTAGGCGTACTCGCAGGTGTTTGCTGGGCATATGCATATGTGCTTGGTAGCAGACTAAGTGTGATAGCAAATACAGATAGTTTAAATTTTGGTGCCATGTTTTCCTCCCCGATTAGCCCAGCATGTTAGAGGGGGAGGAGTTTAATAGCTATCAAAAAGAAAGCATGAATAAAGGTTACTCTCTAATACAATATTCGCCTTTAAAAGGATATATCGAATGCGTTGTTAGTCAAAACTATCATGATCATAGTGCGCTGGCTGATCAGGATGTTCTGAATAAAAGCGGGCAATTGCCAATCCACGTTTGGCGTATGTTAATTTGTGCCAGTCGATATTTTGACTATCAATCCAATCTTTAAAGATTTTTGTTTCTTGTATCCAAAGGCCAGATGAAGGTGACGATTTCATCTCATAGACCTCTGTTTAAATATCTGAGAAAGGTGTATTGCCGGATACGTGTCGAACACCTTCAATTTGATTGCGTAGCCTTTTCAATTGCAAATGAAGATCTGCAATCAAATGATCATCATTAGTTAAATCAACGGAATTGGAAGTAATATCTGATTTTTCCCGCTCGTCGCTTTCAGACTGTTTGCTCATGATTTTACTTTTACTCTAAAAGGCCCCATTCATTTCAGACAGTATCAAACTATACTTCATATGTCTTTATTATCGCCGTTTTTATACTTAGATGTGATTGCAGGGGGTAATTTCGTGAAAATACTAAATTTGAACCAACACCATTGTTAATATTGAGTTCATATTGATGGTGCGTACGATCAACCGTAACTGCACCTTGTTTTTTGACATTGCTCAAAACTCCCCCTAGGTTGGCGGGCATTATTAACGATAAGTTCCTATATTCATTTGCGTTACTTGGAGTGTGGCCATTGGAAGACCTATTCGTCTTTATCTTACCCTTGTTGGGGGCTGGAGCTGTTGCAGGGTTCCTTGCAGGCTTGCTTGGAATTGGCGGTGGGGTTGTTACAATTCCTGCGCTTTTTATTGCGCTTGAGGGGCTTGGTGTTCCCATTGAATGGCGCATGCATACCGCTATTGCAACCTCCCTTGTTATTATTATTGCTACGAATAGTTCCAGTGTTTATGCGCACCACAAGAAACAGGGTGTGGATTGGGAGATTGTGAAAAATTGGTGGTTTGTGATTTTGGTGGGTGCGGTCGCAGGTAGTTTTTTTGCAAAAACTCTAAAAACAGAAGAATTGGTATATATATTTGCAACACTTGCAGCCCTGTTGGCGCTAAAAATGCTATTGCCATTTGATAAGTTTAAGGCTGGAGATGCTCTGCCTTCGGGTTTGTTTCGCTATGTCAATCCTGGTCTGATCGGCTTTTTCTCTGCTGTGATGGGAATCGGTGGCGGTAGTTTTTCAGTCCCTTATATGACGCTTTATAGTGTGCCTATTCACCGCGCTGTTGGTACAGCCTCATTGATTGGGCTGGTCATTAGCGTTTCCGCTGGCGCGGGCTACCTGATTGGTGGGTTGTCTATTGATGGATTGCCATCCACCAACATCGGGTTTGTAAACTGGCCATCTGCACTTATTGTGGCTGTTGCCTCTGTGTTTTTTGCGCCGCTTGGCGCAAAGGCCGCGCACAAGATGCCTAAGAAAGCGCTCAGTATTGCGTTTGGAACCTTTCTGGTGATCGCCACATATCGGTTGATTACAAGCGTATAAGGTTTGCACAATCAATGCAATTTCGCTAGGTTGCCGCCAAAGTTTATGGTTTCAAAAGGTAGCGGTGGGGTTAGCCAATATCGCTGCCATAGATAATCAGGAAGTAAGAATGAGTACACCAGCGTCCTACAGTGATGGATTTGACGCCGTTAGCGACAGCGAATGGCGTGACCTTGTAGAAAAAACCTTGAAAGGAAAGCCTTTCGATAAGGTTATGAAGGCAAGGTCTTACGATAATATAGAAATCGAGGCGCTTTATACCCCTGAAAATGTGCGCAGTGACGCACAGCCAAATGTTCGGTCAGGCAGTTGGCATATTGACACAGGGCACTGGAACCCGGATGCAAAGGCAACAAATGCAGCAATTCTCGATGATCTTGAACGCGGTGCAACCTCAATCACGTTGAAGACACAGGCTGGGCATTTCCCGGGCATTAAAGCCAGTGAGTTTGCAATAGCGCTTGATGGTGTGTTTCTAAATCTTGCACCTGTTAATTTAATTCCCGGAGAAGCCTTTGCTGAGACTGTAGATAGCTATCTGAAATATCTTGGCCAGAGCGATATTAAATGCACTGAAATCAAAGGATGCTTGGGTGTTGATCCAATTGGTGTACTCGCAAAAACGGGCCGGCTACTAACGTCGTTGGATGAATCGGTATCAGCAGCTGTAATCCTCTCCAAGGAAGTGGCTGGAAAATATCCAAACTTGCGGACAAATTCGGTTGATACAAGCGCCTATCATCTGGCGGGGGCAACTGAAGCGCAGGAGCTTGGGGTTATGCTGTCTACGCTCGCCAGTTACCTTCGCGCTTTCGAGAACGCATGTGTTGCGCCTGCTGATGCCGTAGACCAAATTGAAATATCGCTCGCTGTGGACGCTGATATTTATCTCAATATTGCAAAATTCCGTTCCGCACGCCGTTTGATAGCAAGCCTTCTGAAAGCTTGTGGTGTTGAAGGCAAAACTATTCCGATTAATGCTGTTTCCAGTCTTCGTATGATGACGGTGAAGGATCCTTGGGTAAATATCCTCCGTGCGACATCCGCTTGTTTTGCTGCGGGTGTTGGAGGCGCGGACCGTATCTCTATTCTGCCGCATGATAGTTTGATTGGGATGTCCAGCCGCTTTGCGCGTCGTATAGCCCGAAACGTTCAGATTATCCTGCAAGAAGAAAGTAGCCTTGCTGTGGTCGCGGACCCGGCCGCTGGCTCATTCGCTTTTGAAACACTCACAACCGATTTGAGTGAGAAAGCGTGGGAGTATTTCCAGAAAATTGAGAAAAGTGGTGATGTAAAAAGTGCTATTGTAAACAATACAATACAGAGTGATATTGAAGCTGAATGGCAAGAACGCATGAAGAATATCGCGAAGCGAAAGGACGCGATTACAGGCGTATCAGAGTTTCCAGATATTCATGAAAAGCCGATTGATAATACTGGTGATACGCCAGATTTCATTGAGATTGTTGCTGATGCGGGCGAGGAAACCACGCCGCTTCCGTTCCACCGCCTGAGTGAAAGTTTTGAATATTTACGATCGCTTAGTGATGCTGAGTTGGAAAGCACGGACAAACGGCCACAAATTTTCTTAGCTAATTTGGGCTCGGTTGCTGCGCATACTGCACGCGCAACCTTTGCCAAGAACTTTTTTGAAGCGGGTGGCATTGAAGCCCTTTCCAATGCCGGTTTCAGCAATACTGCTGATCTGGGAGCTAGCTACATAGAATCCAGGGCTAAGGCAGCCGTGATTTGCGGTAGTGATGCTGACTATGAAGCATTAGGTGCTGAGGTTGCTAAGGCACTCAAGGCAGCGGGATGCGAATATCTCTATCTCGCGGGGAAGCCAGCCAATATGGACGAGTTGAGGGGCGCTGGTGTGGATGATTTCATCTTCTTGGGCTGTGATGTTCTGGGAACGCTCGAAGACCTGATGAAGAAACTGAATGCAGGAGAAGAAAAATGAGCCAGATTCCTGATTTTTCAAAAGTTGCATTTTCAAGCGATACTGCTTCTGCGGCTCAGCCTAGCCAAAGCGATGTTTGGACAACACCTGAGGGCATTGATGTGAAAGGCATGTATAGTGCCGCCGACCGTGAAGGGTTTGATTTTCTGGATACCAAACCGGGGGCAGCGCCGTTCCTTCGCGGCCCGTACCCGACAATGTATGTTCAAAGGCCGTGGACTGTGCGCCAATATGCGGGCTTTTCAACAGCTGAAGATTCAAATGCATTTTATCGCCGGAACCTTGCTGCGGGCCAAAAGGGCCTTTCAGTTGCGTTCGACCTTGCGACCCATCGCGGTTACGATAGCGATCATCCGCGTGTCGTTGGTGACGTTGGGATGGCAGGCGTTGCGATTGATAGCATTTATGATATGCGCACCCTCTTTAACGGGATCCCGCTTGATCAAATGTCCGTTTCGATGACAATGAACGGTGCTGTTCTTCCTGTGCTCGCGCTTTATATTTTGGCTGCTGAAGAGCAAGGGGTGTCGCCAGAGAAACTATCGGGCACGATCCAGAATGATATCCTCAAGGAATTTATGGTTCGGAATACCTATATCTTCCCGCCAAGCCCAAGTATGCGGATTATTTCGGATATTTTCGCCTACACGTCGCAGAATATGCCCAAATTCAACAGTATCTCCATTTCCGGTTATCATATGCAGGAAGCGGGGGCGACTGCGGACCTAGAGCTTGCTTATACGCTCGCGGACGGTGTTGAATATATCCGCGCTGGCGTGGAAGCCGGGCTGGACGTAGATGCCTTTGCGCCGCGTCTCAGTTTCTTCTGGGCGATTGGTATGAATTATTTCATGGAAGTCGCGAAAATGCGCGCGGCCCGTATGCTTTGGGCAAAGCTTGTGAAAGGCTTTAACCCACAAAACCCGAAATCACTCTCGCTTCGCACCCACTGTCAGACATCAGGATGGTCGCTAACGGCGCAGGATGTATTTAATAACGTGACCCGCACCTGCATTGAGGCAATGGCTGCGGCACACGGCCATACGCAAAGCTTGCACACCAATGCGCTTGATGAAGCGCTGGCGCTTCCTACTGATTTTTCAGCTCGTATTGCGAGGAACACCCAGCTATTTATCCAACAGGAAACGGGCACGAACCGTATTATCGACCCTTGGGGCGGTAGCTATTATGTCGAAAAGCTAACTGCTGATCTGGCGGCAAAAGCATGGGCGCATATTGAAGAGGTTGAAGCCGAGGGTGGTATGGCGAAGGCGATTGAAGCCGGTATCCCAAAGCTTCGTATCGAAGACGCTGCTGCGCGGACACAGGCACGAATTGACAGTGGTCGTCAAACCGTTGTGGGCGTGAATAAATATCGCCTTGATGAAACCGAGGAAGTTGACGTTCTTAAGGTTGACAACAGCGTTGTCCGTGCCGCCCAAATTGATAAGCTTAATCGCCTGAAGGCTGAGCGTAACAGCGCAGATGTTGAAAGCGCGTTGACTGCATTGACAAATGCTGCAAACAGCGGTGATGGTAACCTCCTTGATCTTGCGGTTAGGGCAGTGCGGGCGAAGGCTACTGTCGGCGAGGTCACTGACGCATTAGAGAAGGTTTATGGCAGACACAAAGCGGAAATCAGAGCGGTGAGCGGCGTTTACAAACAGGAAGTTGGCGGCGATAATCAACTGATGAAGGATGTATTCAAAGCCGTTGATGAATTTGAAGCCAATGATGGTCGTAGACCCCGTATTCTTGTCGCTAAAATGGGGCAGGATGGACATGATCGGGGCCAGAAGGTTATTGCATCTGCATTTGCTGACCTTGGCTTTGACGTTGATATTGGCCCGCTGTTTCAGACACCGGAAGAGGCCGCACGTCAGGCGGTAGAAAATGACGTACATATTATTGGCGCGTCATCGCTCGCGGCAGGGCATTTAACGCTTGTCCCAGCGCTGCGGGCCGAACTTGAGAAACGTGGACGCGGTGACATTATGGTTGTGGCTGGCGGCGTGATACCACCGCAGGACTATGATGATCTATACGCTGCTGGTGCAGAGGCGATTTTCCCGCCAGGTACGGTGATCGCGGAAGCAGCAGGCGAGTTGATTGCCAAATTAAGCGAGCGTTTGGGCTATAGCGACGAGACGGAATAAATGTCTGATCCCAAAAATTCAAAAGATTCGGTGATAAGGCGCGTTCAGCAACCGACGCTTGATGAATTGTTCGATGGTGTGCGCGCATGCGATCGTGCGATGATTGGTCGGGCCATCACACTGATTGAAAGCCGTAACCCCAAACATCAGGAAAAAGCACAGGCCTTGCTGCATAAACTCTTGCCGTTTGCTGGCGGCGCGCAGAGGGTTGGTATATCCGGTGTGCCCGGCGTTGGTAAATCAACCTTCATCGAAGCTTTGGGTACCAAACTGACGACAGAAGATAAAAAGGTGGCTGTCCTCGCGGTTGATCCGTCGAGCGGTAGAACGGGTGGCTCTATACTTGGTGATAAGACCCGAATGGAAAAGCTCTCTGCTGACACGAATGCTTTCATTCGTCCAAGTCCTAGCGCCGGTGTGTTAGGCGGTGTTGCGCGTGCAACGCGTGAAACGATTGCGGTTTTGGAGGCAGCAGGCTTTGATGTTGTTCTGGTTGAAACGGTGGGGACAGGACAATCTGAAACCATGGTTTCAGATATGGTGGATTTTTTCCTTGTGCTTATGCTGCCAGGGGCAGGGGACGAATTGCAGGGTATCAAAAAGGGTATTCTTGAGCTCGCGGATATGATCGCCCTCAATAAATCAGATATTTTTGCGGATAAGATCAAACAGGCAACGCGCGAATATAAATCAGCGCTTCATATCATGCGTGATGCTAGTCCGAATTGGCACCCGCCGGTGCTTGGCTGCTCTGCGATCACAGGCGATGGCATCGATGGTCTTTGGGAAACGATTGAAAAGCATGACCGTATTATGACGGATAGCGGTGAGCGTGAAGCCCGGCGTGTTCAACAGAAACTTTCCTGGTTAGACGCCCATATTCGCGACCGATTGCTTGATGATTTCTATGGCAACACAGATGTGGCAGAAGTTATTGATACTGTGAAATCCGCTATAACCAATGGTGAGACGACGGTATCGCATGCTGTTACAAAGCTTTTGGGTGCTTATCAGGCAGGCAAATAATATTGATCAACAAAAGGTGTTTGCTGGTTAATTGACCAATGAGCTCGCAGCAATTTAGGCTGTTCTATAGATAATTAGAAAGCCCATTTATGCAGCGACCCCTATCTTTCATTGCCATCTTGTTTATACTGATATTTAGTTCGCCCAATCTTCAAGCGGATATCGATGAAGCGCGTGCGATAAAATATCTTGAAGAAGTTCAGAAAATCTGTAGGGCCGATGAAGAGAAGCTATGGGGGATTGATTTTTGCCGCCATACGCTTTTCATAGATCCGAGCGATCGAAGTGTTTTGGGATATGACTTGCGCCGAAATGGGCCGATTGACCCCAGTAAATTCACGCGCGGTTATTGGCCTGATGATCGCCCGATATCTAATACCACGCGTTTTTGGAAACGACGTCAGTGGGCGACGATCGTATGGCCACCAAGAGGTGATAGTGTTCGCCGTAGCGCATTGATTTTACATGAAAACTTTCATGGCATTCAGGGTATTTTACCCTTCCGGGTCGGCAGGCCGCTAAACACAAACCATCTTGATGATCTACCGGGGCGTATGTCGCTGAGGATGGAGGTGGCAGTTCTTGCGAAAGCTATTGTGGAAGATGATGCGGAAGCACGCAGAGAGCTGGCGCAGTTGGCATATGAAATTCGCACTAAGCGGTTAGCGGGTGATGAGCGTGCTGTTCGCGCAGAACGATATTGGCAATTATATGAGGGTATTCCTGAATATACAGGCCACAAGCTTACGAAAGCAGGCGATGAATTTGCCCGATTTATTGCGGACCGGATGCCTGACCTTGTAGCGCGTGAAACCTACGCTCATGACTTTGCTTATTTCACAACACCTGCGTGGGGTATTTTGCTTGATAAAGATAATCCAGGATGGCGGCAGAAGTTTACTGGGCGTTTAGATCTCGCAGATACATATGCGGATGCCTTGAGAATTGATAAGCGGACGATCAGTGATGATGAGTTCGCGCGATTGTCGGCACCTTATGGCTACACGGAAGCGATGGCATTTGAAACGACGCGGCAGGAGGTACTGGATGCTGAGCGTGCTGGATACCGCGCACGCTTTGTCGAGGGTAAGGTTCTGGTATTAACCGCGAGTGGTTTCCGTATGGACCCAAGCACAATGGTATCGCTCGGCAGTGATGGCCGAGTGTTTCAGGAAATGGAAATCTCTGATGATTGGGGTAGTTTGTATGCGACAGGTGGCGCGATGATGGGGCCACGGCCACCATGGATTTATGTGGAAGCGGTTGAAGAGAACGGCAACCTAGTGCTCAAGAATGATAAATGGGAACTAGAGTTAAATCCAGGTTGGAAGATTGTTGGGCACGAGCGCGGCTACACTGTTTCACGATGATAAAACAGTGTATTACGAGTAGCAATTAAAGTAACTTCTAAGAACGTTTAATGCCTGCCCAGTCATAAAAGCTGACAATCTCGCCCTGTTTTTCACAGGTTGATGCAGCGAGCTCTAAAAACAAAGGCGCGATCTGATCACTGGTTGGAAGTGTGCTTGGGTCTTCGCCGGGCACGGCCTGCGCCCGCATGTGTGTGCGGATAGGGCCAGGGTCGATCAAGTTTGCTTTTACATTATTTATCGAACACTCAGCAGCATAGGTTTTCACAAGATGCTCGACTGCAGCTTTGCTGGCACCGTACGCGCCCCAATGTTGCTTGTTTTTGGCAGCGGCACCTGATGTTACAAAAATTGCACGGCCCGCATCAGAAAGCTTTAAAAGCGGGTCCATCGAGCGGATAAGGCGCCAGTTTGCTGTCACGTTAACGGCGAAAACCTCATCCCAATCTTTTGGTGCAACGTGACCAATGGGTGATATTGGCCCTAGAACACCTGCATTCCCAACAAGAATATCCAGTTTGCCCCAACGCTCGTAGATCATACCGCCCAAACGGTCAATCATATCGCCTTGTTTAAGGTCAAGTGGCGCGATGGTGCAATTTGAACCAAATTCTCGAATACGATCATCCAATTCCTCAAGTGCACCCTGCGAACGATTGCGAGCAACGGCAATAATATCGGCACCCGCTTCGGCGAATTTAAGCGCAACTGCGCGGCCGATGCCACGTGAAGCGCCAGTTACGAGGGCCAGGCGGCCTGCAAGAGGTTTGGTTTGATCAGTCATGTTTATTTTTCTCTGTTTATGACCCTGTCGAGGCGATCAGGTTTAGCTGATCTTTGTCATCTTCTTTTTCACTTTGGTCAGTCAGGAACGTTGGATATTCGCCAGTGAAGCAAGCGTCGCAGTGTTTGGGGCATTGCTTGTTTCGGCCTTCGGCTTCACCGACTGCGCGGTAAAGTCCATCGATTGTCAGGAAAGACAGCGAATCTGCATGAATATGCTCGCACATGGCATCCACATCCATACGTGCTGCCAATAGTTTCTGGCGCTCTGGAGTATCCACACCGTAATAGCAACTATGGGCTGTTGGTGGGGATGCAATCCGCATATGCACTTCGGTTGCACCTGCTTCGCGCACCATATTCACAATTTTCATTGATGTTGTCCCGCGAACGATGGAATCGTCAACAAGGACAACACGCTTGCCTTTGATGTGCCAATGATTGGCATTGTGCTTTAGCTTAACGCCAAAGTGTCTGATTTGATCGCTCGGTTCAATGAAGGTCCGGCCTACATAATGATTGCGGATAATGCCAAGCTCAAATGGAATTCCTGATTCTTGTGCATATCCTATTGCGGCTGGCGTACCTGAATCGGGCACAGGAATGATGACATCAGCGTCCACTGGGTTTTCACGGGCGAGCTCTGCACCGATACGCTTTCTAACTTCATAAACGCTCATACCGTCCATGAAACTGTCAGGGCGTGCGAAATAGACATGTTCGAAAATACAGGGACGGGGTTTATTCTCTGGAAATGGTTTTAGGCTCTCGATGCCTTTTTCCGTGATGATAACCAATTCGCCCGGTTCTATATCACGAACATATTCAGCGCCAATGATATCAAGCGCGCATGTTTCAGAGCATAGGATATAGGATTTATCGAGCTTGCCAAGAACAAGAGGGCGCACACCAAGCGGGTCACGTACACCAATAAGCCCTTCGCTTGTTAGGGAAACAAGCGAGTAAGCCCCTTCAAGCTGCCGCAGGGTATCGACAAACCGGTCCAGAAGTGTCCTGAAGGTACTTGTTGCAATCAGGTGAATGATCACTTCCGTATCAGATGTTGACTGAAAAATAGAGCCGCGGCGAACGAGAGATTTACGAAGATGGTATGCGTTCGTAAGATTACCATTGTGGGCAACGCCGAAGCCGCCAGATGCAAACTCAGCAAACAAGGGCTGACAGTTCCTTAGCACTGTATCGCCTGTTGTTGAATATCTAACATGGCCGATTGCTGCATCGCCTGGTAACTGATCAATCACATCCTGACTTGTGAAATTATCGGCAACATGGCCCAAAACACGTTTCGAATGGAATGTTTCACCGTCATAGGTGATGATGCCTGCGGCTTCCTGGCCTCTGTGTTGGAGCGCATGCAGACCGAGCGTACAGTGTGCTGTAGCATCGGGTGTGCCAAATATGCCAAAGACGCCGCATTCCTCCCTTAATTTATCATCGTCAAAAGGGTTCGTGGTCAGCGAGGTCTTAAAGTCGGTCATAACTCATCCTGCAACTATGTTGGCCGTATGATGCACGATATATCTTCTGTTGACGGATAAGCCCAGAAGAAAATTACCTTACACGTATTTTTGTTGCGTGTTTAATAGCAGCTTTTAATTGTTGTTACCGCTGTCATCCTTATTATCACGCTCATCTGATACGTCAGAAATTAGGTCCTCAAGATCTTTGCGTTGATCCTTAAGGTATTTTGCAGCTGCTTGTTCTGCCTGATCGGTTAGAAATTGATTTGGGATAGCTTTCGACGCACGGTCTATATAATCATTCCCGATGGTTTTAGTATCTTCACCGAGCATGCGCTGCGCGAAGCCTTCAACCATATTTGCACCCCACGCAACAAGTGGCCTTGTTTCCGCATTCTGGACCCAGTCGGGCGCGTTGTCTTCGTTAAAAATCTTGCTAAATCCCAGATATGCAATGGATACAATCACCATCCCACGGAGAAGGCCAAATAAGGCACCAAGCGAACGATCAAGTAAGCCAACAGGGCTGTCTTTCACCATGCCGCCAACCCATTCAGCAATCTGTTTCAATAGAAAAAGAGACAGGAAGAAAATCGCTGCTAAACCAATGATGTCAGCAAGTTCAGGTGGTGTTATATAGTCGCGGATGTAGGGTTTCGCGAGCGTAAAACCAAAAACTGTGGCGAATAAGGAACCAATCCATGCACCAAAGCTGAGCGCCACGGTGGTAAAACCGCGCCCAAATGCAAAGAGTGTTGAAAAGCCAATGATGACCAGAACAGTAATATCAAACGCGGTCAGAGTTTCTATTTCCATTAAGTCTTTCCTCAAATAAAGGCATCAATCAGTGCTTTTCTTCCTGATCTTCTCTAATCTAACTGATCAGGGATAAATATGGCAACTAAATCGCTTACTTTGGCAATATGTTCCTGTTTGATATCGCTTGTGATGCTTTTTTTGCCCTTGGGGACAATGGCCTTAGCAAACCCGAGTTTTGAGGCTTCTTTAAGGCGTGCTTCGCTTTGTGCTGCGCCGCGGGTATCACCTGAAAGGCTGATTTCACCGAAAATGACGGTCTCCTCGGGCATGGAAACTTGTGCAAGGCTAGAGACGAGGGCAGCCGCAACCGCCATATCAGCCGCAGGCTCACTGATTTTAAGGCCGCCTGCAACATTCAGATAAACATCGCAGCCTGCAAGGCCAAGCCCTGCACGCGCGTCAAGAACCGCGAGTACCATCGCAAGACGGCCAGAATCCCACCCAACAACTGCACGGCGTGGATTGGCGGCAGACGTTCGCGCGACCAGTGCCTGTATTTCCACGAGAACAGGGCGGGAGCCCTCTAACCCCGCGAAAACAGCCGAGCCGGGTTCTTGCGAGTTATGATCAGACAGGAATAGTTCTGAAGGGTTGGTAACTTCGGATAATCCACCGCCTGTCATTTCAAAGACACCGATTTCGTCAGTACCGCCAAAACGATTTTTTACAGCACGCAAAATTCTAAATTGGTGACCGCGATCACCCTCGAAATACAATACCGTATCAACCATATGTTCCAGAACGCGGGGGCCTGCAATTTGACCGTCCTTGGTAACGTGGCCAACGATTAGCATCACAGTGCCCTTGCGTTTCGCGTAACTGATAAGCTCGTGGGCGCACACACGTACTTGTGTCACTGTGCCGGGGGCAGAATCGACATGATCGGCAAACAGCGTTTGGATCGAATCGATAACAACAACCTTTGGCGGTTTGCCGCTATCAAGCGTCGTTAGGATGTCACGCAGGCTGGTTTCGCACCCTAGGCGTAAGGGGGCACCTGTTAGGCCAAGCCGTTTGGCCCGCATTTGCACCTGTGCGGTTGCTTCCTCGCCGGAAAAATATATGCAATCTTCGCCTTTTTGCGCGAGTTTGCCAAGCGCCTGCAAAAGGATTGTGGATTTTCCGATGCCCGGGTCACCGCCGATTAAAATTGCACTGCCGGGTACCAAGCCCCCGCCGAGTGCGCGGTCAAACTCGCCAACGCCAGTTAAAATTCTGGGTGCCTCAACTGGTGGTGTGTCCAGCGAAACCAGATCAACTGTTCTGCCTTTTTTCTTGCTTAGCCCTTTTGGTGAACCGGAAACGCTCGCCTGTTCTTCTTCTAGGGTGTTCCATTCGCCGCAATCATCGCATTTACCCTGCCATTTGGAGTAAACGCTGCCACAGTTACTGCATACAAAACTTTTAGTTTGTTTTGCCACTTGGTCACCTCAAACGGTTAGAGACGAGATTCAGTTGCTATGCCCTGAACAGATCCATTTTAATTGGGCCTTGAGCACTTCCATGGATGAACTGGTCAACATATTCATTTCCGGAATGATCTATATCTTTTTTCGGGCCATGCCAGATAATTTTACCCTGATACAGCATTGCGATATCGTCCGCAATTTTGCGTGCACTCGCCATATCGTGGGTGATTGTCATGGTTGTCGCACCAAGGTCCTGCACACATTCAACAATCAGATCATTAATGACATCGGCCATAATTGGGTCAAGACCTGTTGTTGGTTCATCAAAGAAAATAATTTCAGGCTCTGCGGCAATTGCACGGGCAAGGCCTACACGTTTTTGCATGCCGCCTGATAATTCCGCGGGGGATAAGTCGCCAACGTCTGGGGTTAATCCAACGCGGCGCAGCTTTTCAATGGCGATTTCTTTGGCATCCTTTTTATTGAGGCCCTTGCCCTGAATAAGACCGAAAGCGACATTTTCCCAGACCAGAAGGCTGTCAAACAGCGCTGCCCCCTGAAATAGCATGCCGAAGCTTGCAAGAATTTTCTTGCGCTCGCGGTTGCTCATTGTTGTTGTTTCGCGGCCATCGACTTGGATCGAACCTGTGTCAGGTTGCAATAATCCTAGCACGCATTTCAGTGTCACTGATTTACCAGAACCGGAGCCGCCAATAATAACCAGTGATTTTCCGCGATTGACCGATAAATTAACACCGTCCAGGACTTTTTTCGCCCCAAATTTTTTATGAACATCCCGAAGTTCAATCATTTTGTCTTGTTGGTTCATTATGATGCCCCCCCGAAGACGATGACGGTAATAATAAGGTTTGCAAGCAGGATGGTTATGAATGCCGATACAACGGCGTTTGTTGTTGCTTTACCCACACCTTGGGCGCCGCCGCGGCTATTATATCCATGGTAACTACCCATAAGGGCAATGATGAAACCAAATACGCCCGCTTTGACCATGGATGAAATTACGTCACTTTGCTCTAGAAAGTCTGATGTAACCTGTAGGTATGTTGACGCGTTCAGGCCAAGTCTGCCGGTTCCAATTATGTACCCACCAAGAACGCCAATTATATTTGCCACGAGCACAAGGACCGGAAGCGTGATTGTTGCTGCTAAAAGACGCGGTGCAATCAAATATTTAAAAGGATCGGTTGATAAGGTAACGAGGGCATCAATCTGTTCGGTAACGCGCATTGTCCCTAATTCTGCCGCCATGGCGCTCGAAACGCGGCCCGCCACCATTAATCCACCGAGTACGGGCCCAAGCTCGCGTACAATTGCGATTACAACAACTCCGGGCACCACACTTTCCGCGTTAAAACGACTACCGCCAACAAATATTTGCTGTGCGAGGGCAGCACCAGTGAATAATGCAGTTAAACCAACTACCGGAAGGCTATTATAACCAATAAGCCACATTTGACTGAGTATAGACCGCCAGTAAATTGGTGGCGTGATAATGCTCATCAGGCTTTGACCTGTGAAGGTTGCGATGCGACCAACTTCAGCAAGCGCTGACAAAAAAATGCGACCAATAATGGCTAACGGATTAGGCAAGGTGAAACCCTATCGATTGATATGATACAAATATCGAAAACACATGACCTAGATAGCCTTAAACCATGGAAAAATAAAGGCGATATCAACAACCTTTGAACAGGGCTTTACGTTTTTCGAGAAATGCGCTGATACCTTCGCGTGCGTCCCCTGATTGACTTGCCATTCTTTGCACTAGCGCTTCGGCCTGTAGCTGATCCGAGTATCCATTTCGGGAGCTAACAGCCGTTAGTTTTTTAATGCCGGCGTAGGCGAGGCTGGGGCCGTTGGCAATTTTCATGGCCATATTGCGAGCTGTGGGTATAAGGTCTTCATCTTCAAATACCTCATAGATCATGCCCCAGTCTTTGGCTTTCTCGGCAGGAACCTTCTCGCCTAGCATCATGATTGCCTTTGCCCGGGCTTCACCAATTAATCGAGGTAGCAAATACGTGCTGCCTGCGTCAGGGCATAGGCCAATATTGACAAAGGCCTGAAGGAAATAAGCGGATTTCGCTGCAACAACTATGTCAGCAGAGATGGCAAGGCTCATGCCTGCACCAGCGGCGACGCCGTTTACGGCGCTGATTACGGGGATTTGCAAACTCATGAGTTCCAGCATTAGTGGATGATATGTGTCGATCAGGTTTGCGCCTGCATCCCATGAAGTATCTTTGTCTTCGCCCAAATCCGCGCCAGAACAGAACCCTTTTCCTTCGCCGGTAATCATTAGGGCACGGATCCCTGATTTCGGGTTGCTAATATGACGTATGACCTGAAGGATTTCTTCCTTCATCTTATTACTCAGGGCGTTTAAGGCTTGGGGGCGATTGAGGGTTAGAACTGCCAGATTTTGATCGAGTTCAAGACAAATAGTTTCATAGTCTGACATAAAAAGCTCCCAAATGACGTATCTTCATAAATAATGAAATTGATTAATACGATCATTAGACTGAGAGAATAGTATTCTGTCAAGAAATCAGCGAAGCTTTGATATTGATAAGCTTATGTTATTTGCTTTTGTTCAATACTGGTTTTGTGAGGAAAGCAGGCATACATGGCCCCATTCCTACAAAAGGCTTCATCGGCAGATCATCAGCAGCCAGTTTCGGTTTTGGCGGCGTAAGATCAAGCGTTACACGCGGTAACTTTTCGTCGGCCATTTTCTCAATCGCTTCAACATATTTATTGTCGTCGCGTGATTTGGTGGCGATAGTGAATGCTGTTCCTTCGCGGCCAGCGCGGCCTGTTCTGCCAATGCGGTGAACATAATCTTCGGCGTGGCTGGGTACGTCAAAGTTGAAGACATGACTTACATCAGGCACATCAAGCCCGCGTGCTGCAACATCAGAGGCTACGAGTAACTGGATAGCATTTTCCTTGAAATCCGATAAAACGGCCAAGCGTTCGCGTTGTTCCATGTCACCGTGCAGCTGCCCAACACTAAATCCGTGACGGGCAAGGGAAGCATAGACTTCCTTTACATCGCGTTTTCTGTTGCAGAAGATAATGCCGTTTTTAACGTCTTCTTCTTTGATCAATTTTCTGAGCGCTTTGCGTTTTTCACGCGGTCCAACCGTCACAAGTGATTGCTTGATTGTCTTCGCGGTTGTTGACGCACGCGCGACCTCAATTTTTCTTGGGTCATCAAGAAACTGATCTGTAAGGCGCTGAATTGGTGGCGGCATTGTCGCCGAGAAGAAAAGTGTTTGATGCTGTTTTGATATTTTTTCGCAAATCTTCTCAACGTCCGGGATGAAGCCCATGTCAAGCATACGGTCTGCTTCATCAACCACCAGAATATCAATACCAGTTAATAATAGTTTGCCGCGTTCGAAATGGTCCAACAGGCGGCCAGGTGTCGCGATTAGTACATCGACGCCGCGATCAAGTGCCTTTTCCTGATCCGCAAAGTTCACGCCGCCAATTAATAGCGCCATAGAAAGCTTATGGTTTTTGCCGTACTTTTCGAAATTCTCTGCGACCTGAACAGCAAGTTCTCGAGTGGGCTCAAGGATCAAAGAACGAGGCATGCGCGCACGTGCTCTGCCTTCAGCAAGAATATCAATCATAGGAAGGGTGAAAGACGCAGTTTTACCTGTTCCTGTTTGTGCGATACCTAGAATATCGCGGCCCATTAAAACCTGAGGGATTGCTTGCGCCTGAATAGGTGTTGGTTCCGTATATCCGGCATCAGCCACAGCTGATAATGTTTTTTCACCAAGTCCGAGGATATCAAATCCCATAGGTTTCCTGCCATTCTTTTCTATTAATTTGCGCGCAGCATAGGTTTAATACGCGTAAAGTCAATCGGGGATATCAGGAAATATAGGCTTAAATACTGATTTTGCCGTCGATTGCGGCTTGAATGGCACAATCGACGATTTTGTTTGCTATGGGCCCCATATGTTTACCCATAAATTTACAGGTCTAGCGTTTCCATATCGGCAGAGCTATCGCGGATAAATTCAAAGCGTTTCTCTGGTTTCTTGCCCATCAGATTGTCAACCAATGTTGTTGTCTCTGCGCGTTCCGCATATTCTTTCGGTAATGTAACCCTTAGAAGCGTGCGATTTGCAATCGCCATTGTTGTTTCCTTGAGTTGGGCAGGGGGCATTTCACCAAGGCCCTTAAATCGGCTGATTTCAACCTTGCCTTTGCCCGAGAACTCGCTTTCCATAAGCTCGTCCTTGTGATTGTCATCACGGGCGTAGAATACTTTCCCGCCCTTGGCTAATCTGTATAGGGGCGGCTGCGCGAGGTAAAGTGCGCCGTCTTTCACAAGTTGGGGCATTTCCTGAAAGAAAAATGTCATGAGAAGGGTGGCGATATGCGCGCCGTCAACGTCCGCATCGGTCATGATGATGACTTTTTCATAGCGAAGAGCATCGCCGTCATAGTGATCACGGACACCACACCCTAGCGCCTGCATAAGGTCCCGAATTTCCTGATTGGCGGCAATTTTATCCCGTGTTGCCGACGCGACATTCAGGATTTTACCGCGAATAGGAAGAACCGCCTGGGTTTTACGGTCCCGCGCCTGCTTGGCTGAACCGCCCGCAGAATCACCCTCCACGATATAGATTTCAGTGCCTTCCGGGCTTTCGCTACTGCAATCGGTTAGTTTGCCTGGAAGGCGAAGTTTCCGTTTGCCGACAGCTGTTTTGCGTTTGATTTCGCGCTCTTGCTTGCGGCGAAGACGCTCTTCAAGGCGTTCCAGTGCCCAAGTAAGAAGGCCATTTGCGCGTTCAGGATGGTCACCTAACCAGTGATCAAAGGCATCCCGAATGGCGCTTTCGGTTAATCGGTGGGCATCAGGTGTTGATAGTTTGTCCTTTGTTTGACCTTGAAACTGCGGGTCGCGAATAAAGACCGACAGCATCGAGCATGATGAACCACAAATATCATCAGCCGTTAACTGTGCTGCTTTTTTATTGTTTGTAAGCTCACCGTAGGTTTTGAGGCCCTTTATAAGCGCGGACCGAAGACCATTTTCATGGGTTCCCCCCTGAGGTGTCGGGATGGTGTTACAATAACTGCTTGAAAAACCATCGCCAAACTCGGGCCAGTGAAGCGCCCATTCAACCTGACCTTGTTCGTCAGGGAATTTAACAAAGCCCGAAAAAGCGTCCTCTGTAACACAGGTGCGTTTTTTCATTGTTTCAGAGAGATAATCAGCAAGGCCGCCCGGGAAGTGAAGGGTTGCTTCTGTCGGTGTTTCATCACCGTCTTTGATCATGCCTTCAGGGCAATTCCAGCGTATTTCAACGCCTCGGAACAAGTATGCTTTAGAACGAACCATTTTATAAAGACGATTCGGTTTTAAAGCGGCCTTTTTACCAAAAATTTCATGGTCAGCGAGGAAGCTGATTTTCGTACCGCGCCGGTTTTGGACGCTACCTTTGTTTTCAAGTTTACTGGTTGCAAGGCCACGCGAATAAGATTGTTCATAGAGTGTGCGATCACGAGCAACCTCGATTTTCATCCATTCGCTGAGGGCGTTCACAACGGAAATCCCCACTCCATGAAGTCCACCGGATGTTGCATACGCGTCTGAGTTAAATTTACCACCTGAATGTAAGGTTGTTAAGATTACTTCAAGCGCTGACTTGCCCGGATATTTAGGATGGGGGTCTGTTGGAATGCCGCGTCCGTTATCGCCAATGGTGATCGAACCATCTTCGTTTAATTCAACGGTGATACGATTTGCATGGCCCGCGACAGCTTCGTCCATCGAGTTATCAAGGATTTCCGCCACAAGGTGATGAAGCGCATTTTCATCGGTGCCACCGATATACATTCCAGGGCGTTGACGCACTGGCTCCAAGCCTTCTAGAACTTCAATATCTTTTGCGGAATAGTCTGTTTTTGTTTGTGAAACTTCGAAAAGATCGCTCATCTAATACCCTTGAAAAATCATAATTTATACTTGGTTAGTATAGGAAGCAGGTAGCGTCAAGTAAGTCTATATGTGGTTGCAATATTGCAATTTATATCAATATATAGTATTGCTTTTGTTCGGTGGTATGAGTGAAACCAATACGGGTTAAGAAAAATTTAACAAAATTTTGGCCTAATATTATGCTCATGAAGGGGCAAACATCATGCAAGCGAGAAATAACAAGTTACTAAAAGACGTTAGCAATTTTTTTTCGAATCATACTAATGATGCAAAGTCGATATCCGTAGGGGACAGGTTTCGTCCAACAACGAGTGAAATTCCAATTTGGATCGTCGACAAAGTCACCAATGTGAAGTCGAGTAATTTTCCACTCGTTAGTTTAAAACGTGAAGACCAACCTCATATGATTAAGGTTCTTTCCAGTAATATTCTCGAAGACCGTGAAGAATTCAGGATGGTCTAACCTTTTTTGTTCCTCGTTGCTTCAATGATTTGATAGTTAAGAGGCTCTAAGAGCAAAAATTTACAACGGTGCGATCAGGCTTATAGAAAAATTGCTGTTAGCAGGGTCGTTTGACGCACCATTGATGTTATTGAGCAAATAACCGCCCTCCAGGCTAACATTATCGAATGCTCTCCAACGCATGCCCAGAAACAGTCGATTTTGATCAAAGCCGGACCGTGTGCCAAAATCAGTATCATTCAGTGCGATAAATGTCTCGTTCCAGGCGGTTGCAGTCCAGCGGTCATTAAGGGGTTTTCTCCAACGAAAGAATTGACGGATACGATGACCGGTTTCACTTCCTGTATTTAGGAAACGCTGTTCAAACCTTGTTCTGCCTGAGAGTATGCCCCAGTTTCCGGATGCAAGCGTGTAGGTTGCTTGTTGCCAAATGCGATTTTCAGTGATGTCTGCGCGTCCGTCAGCCCGGCTAACAACGCGGGCATACCCACCCCATAATGATATGCGGTCATTGACCTTATAGCCAACGCCAGGACGGATAATTGATACACCGAGGCGGCTGGCATTTTCGGAAAAACGAGCATGTCCGTCAAACCACAACAGCGCTTTGCTATCTTTCGAAATAGAGCCGTTGGAAAAAACCGCGGTCCAGACCTGAGTATCGTTTTGGGCAAATATGTTTTGGCTGAGAGTTGAAATAAAGAAAAAGGCTAATGTGTACCTGAAGGGTGTAATACTCATGACTTTTAACGGTCCTGTTCAATAGGTGTGCTTTACCGCAAAACTATAGGCCATATGCTATGTGCGCTAAATCAATTTAAAATGAACAAGAGTGTAAAACAGAGGAACTAGTGAATTGGCGTGATCTTTAATCAAAAAGCTTATCAATGTCTTCTTGGCTTTGTGCGCCTTCTTCGTCGCCGCTTTCTTCCATCATTGCCGCCATCGATGCTTCTTCGAAAGTTGGGGTGGTGTCTTCAACGGCGTCTTCAAGCTTGCCATGAATAACTTGGTTCAAAAGCATTAATAGGTGCTGAATTTCTGCAATTCGGCTGCGGATAAAATCACTGGCTTGTGGCGAAAGACCGCGTTCTGGCGCATTGACAAGCTTTAACGCTTCGATGGTTTTCAAAACCAGTTCATCAATATCAGAGCAGACCTTGGTAAATCTTGTTTTAATTGGATCAGGGGCTTTTTCAAAAGCTTCGATTGCCAAGTCTTTTGCTGTAAAGCCGCTATCCGCGAAATGCTGCTGATAACTTTTGGGCTGCCATTCATAGGTTTCTTCAGCGATATCAGGCATATCAGGGACCATCTCCATCAGCATGACAATTTCATTGAAATGATTGAGATAATCAGTCGCTAGAAAGCTGGTCGGATTTATGTTCGCACTTGCAAGCTTCGGCTGTAGAGCGGCTTGTTCTGCTGTGTAATCGATTTGCATCCGGTGTACCTGATATTTTATATTTATTTTTTAGATTAGCCTAGAATAGAACGGAGTTCTTTTCAAAGTGTAAACAAATGGGGCTTTTACAGAAAATATCTAAAAAAGTGAAGGTATATAAAAAAGGCCCCAAAAAGAGGCCTTTTGTTTCTCGTATCGATCAGCTTTAAGCGCTGTAATACATGTCAAATTCGATCGGGTGTGGTGCCATTTCAAAGCGATGCACGTCTTCCCACTTAAGGTCTAGGTAGGCATCAATCTGATCATCTGTGAATACGTCACCTTTCTTGAGGAACTCGCGGTCAGCGTCTAGAGCCTCAAGCGCTTCACGGAGTGAACCTGCCACCGTTGGAACGTCTTTCAATTCCTCTGGTGGAAGCGCATACAGGTCTTTGTCCATCGCGTCACCCGGGTGAATGCGATTTTCGATGCCGTCAAGACCAGCCATTAGCATAGCGGCAAAGGCCAGGTATGGGTTTGCTGTAGCATCAGGGAAACGAATTTCAACCCGCTTTGCTTTTGGACTAGCAGTATAAGGAATACGGCAGGATGCAGAACGGTTGCGGCTTGAATAGGCTAGAAGAACAGGGGCCTCAAAACCCGGTACCAAACGCTTGTAGCTGTTGGTTGATGGGTTTGTGAACGCATTGATTGCTTTCGCGTGTTTGATAATGCCGCCAATGTAATAAAGTGCTTGTTCTGAAAGATCAGCATAGCCATTGCCAGCAAACAATGGATTGCCTTCTTTCCAGATTGACATATGGGTGTGCATGCCAGAGCCGTTGTCTTCAGCAACAGGTTTCGGCATGAACGTGGCAGTTTTGCCGTATGTGTGGGCTACCTGATGGGTGGCATACTTATAAATCTGTACGTTGTCTGCTGTGCTTGTTAGTGTGGAAAAAGCCATGCCCAGTTCATGCTGAGAAGCTGCTACCTCATGATGGTGCTTATCCATCGTGAGGCCCATTTCCTTCATGGTTTTTACCATCTCACCGCGAACGTCAACGAGGCTATCAACTGGGGCAACCGGGAAGTATCCGCCTTTCACACGTGGGCGGTGTGCGTAGTTTGCGCCGTCATATTCGCGGGCAGAATTGTACGGGCCTTCTACATCATCAATTTTGTACATTGCACCAGAATAATCTGATTTGAACTGAACATGATCAAACACGAAAAACTCAGGCTCTGGACCGAAATATGCTGTATCACCAACGCCAGAGAATTTAAGATACTCTTCGGCTTTCTTAGCAGTAGAGCGCGGGTCACGGTCGTATGGCTGGCCAGTAGCAGGCTCCAAGATGTCACAGAAAATAACGAGTGTTACGTCAGCAGTAAACGGATCAATCGTTACTGAGTTTGTATCTGGCATTAAAATCATGTCAGATTCGTTGATCGCCTTCCAGCCAGCGATTGAAGACCCATCAAACATAAAGCCTTCTTCAAGCATGTCTTCGTCAATCACGTCGGCCGCCATAGTTAGGTGCTGCCATTTACCCTTTGGGTCTGTGAAGCGAAGGTCTACCCATTCTGCATCTGTATCTTTGATGAGTTGGAGAAATTCTTCAGAAGAAAGGTTGGTATATTTTGACATGATAGTCTTCCTGTTTAGTCAGATTTAGGACATTCAATGTGATTGAAATACTTATGTAAAATTAAACCGCGTCGGCGCCGGTTTCGCCCGTACGAATACGAATGGCTTCTTCGATATTGCTTACGAATATCTTTCCGTCCCCAATTCGCCCAGTGTGAGCAGCATTCTTAATAGCCTCTACAGCGCGTTCGGCCTGTGAAGACTCTAGAACAACCTCAATTTTTACCTTTGGAACAAAGTCGACTACATATTCAGCGCCGCGATAGAGTTCGGTGTGGCCTTTTTGACGGCCGAAGCCTTTTGCTTCGATGACCGTAATGCCTGATATGCCGACGTCGTGAAGAGCTTCTTTGACTTCGTCAAGTTTGAAAGGTTTGATGATTGCTTCGATTTTTTTCATAACATCTCTGGACTGTTAATATTTAAAAGCATTTATGCTATTTTATAGCGCTAGCACTCATTAAATATAGTGAGCGGCCTAAGTTTTGGGGTATATAAGCACATGCTATGCCATTTCTTAATCATAGGAGTGCCATTGAGGTTTTGTTTACTTTTGTGGTTTTTAGCGCATTGAGTAATCAGGTTTGTGTTTAAAAAGTGAGCAGTTGCATAAAAAATAGTCAATTATAGTTTTTGAGCCAATTAAGGTACGGTGATAGTATTTTAACAATTCAATGAACTTCGGGCTTGACGTAGCTGAGGCTTAGGAATAAATAAACGCCAATTCATCCATATGGCGGGTGTAGCTCAGTTGGTTAGAGCGCCAGATTGTGATTCTGGATGTCGCCGGTTCAAATCCGGTCATTCGCCCCATATTTCAAAGCTCGGCTCATCGTAGCCGGGCTTTTTTATTATCGTATTGTCAAAAATCCTGTATTTATCGTTATTGAAAGAACGAATTTTGGACCAAAAAAATGTATAAATTATTTCTGAAACCTGCATTGTTGGTTGGCTTTTTCGCTATGATTTCGTTGTCAATTACCAAGCATGTTCATGCTGAAGAAGGGGCTGAAACTGTGCAAACGAGTTCTGTAAATAACACAGATACAATTCGAAACCTCATGAATGCGTGGCTAACTGCTTATAACAGCAAAGATATTGACGCTCTTATGAGGTTATACAGTGATAAAATATACTATGCGAATAATGGCAGCAACCTGCAGCGGAATAAGAGCTCGATTGGAGAAAACTACCAACAGCAGTTTTCTGCTGCACCGAATACTCGAATTGATTTTAAAGAAGAGCTGGTCAGTGTAAATTCAGGTGTGGGATATATTGCTGGAAAATATAAGGTGATAATTCCTGCTGATGACGCAGCAACAAGGTATTTTTTCGGTCGTGTCCTATTGATATTTGAACAAAACCCGAATCACTCAGTTGGCATGGATGGCTGGGAGTTGGTCGTTGATTTTGATAATCAGGGCGCAGACGTTTCTTTAGATAAATTTTAAATATATAGATAAAACAATACTTTAATATATTATATTCAATAAGCTCTTTGCATGTAAAATTCTTTTGTTACAGTCCCGACACTGTATTGGGAGGTGCAGGTGCTAATGAAAACGACTCTGGCGAATCATTTCTTGATGTCTGCAGAAGAAACAAAGTCTGCGGATGTTTGGGCTGTTGAACATGGCATGTCTCTCTTGGATTTGATGGAGCAGGCAGGCCGTTCTGTCGCTGAAGCCGTTGTTGATTACGCTGAAAAGCCCGAGAGTTTCCCTGGCGAAATAGTCATGCTTTGTGGGCCAGGTAATAATGGCGGTGATGGATATGTCGCAGCACGGTATCTCAGTGAATGGGGATATCATGTTCATGTTATGCGAGCCGTTGAAGATATTAGTCCTCAATCCCCTGAGGCCAGTGCAATGGCCCTTCGATGGACTGGAAGTGTTGGTGAATTTGATCATGAACGGGCAAGTTCGGCGTCAATTATAGTAGACGCATTGTTCGGCGTTGGCTTGTCGCGAGCGCTTGAAGGGCAATATGCGGATATCATCGAAGTCAGCAATCAGTGTGATGTATTTAGGATTGCGATAGATGTACCGAGCGGCTTAAACGCAGATACTGGCAATCAATTGGGTGAAATCTGTTTTGTTGCCGATGCGACTATCACGTTCAGCCGCCGCAAACCTGGTCATCTGATCGCACCGGGGCGGTTTTTATCAGGGGGCTTAGGTCATATCCGGCTTGCGGATATTGGTATACCGCAGGGCTTCTTTGACGCGAATCCTGCGATATTGTTTGAGAATGACCCCGCAATCTGGAGCTCGGTTTATCCGCATGCGGGGCCTTACAGCCACAAATATGATCGTGGTCACATGTTAGTACTCGGTGGGCGGGAGCCTGCACTTGGGGCATCTAGGCTCGCTTCAATTGCCGGGCTTCGTATCGGGGCAGGGCTTGTTACCCTTGCAGCGCCGAGCGAAACCTATAACGTTCAGGCGTCAACTTTGACCGATATTATGGTCCGTAGAATGGACTCGAATTTTGGCTTCATTGGAATGTTGGCTGATCAACGTATTAACACGGTTCTTCTTGGGCCTGGGGCAGGGGTAGGTGAAAAAACCGCAGAACTTATTTTTGAGACGCTGAATAAAAATAAAAAGCTCGTTTTAGACGCTGATGCGCTGACGTCGCTCGCTGGGCGTCTGCCACAGTTACAATCTGTTGGAATGAAGGAGCTTGTTTTAACACCTCATGAGGGTGAGTTTGCGAGACTGTTTCCAGAATTGCCATTTTCAGCAGATCGTTTGAAGGCCGTTCAGATGGCTGCAAAACAAACTGGTGCCGTGGTCGCTCTTAAAGGCGTTTCTACAATCGTTGCCGCACCTGATGGTCGGTCGGTTATAAACGCCTGTGCACCTGCTTGGTTATCAGTAGGTGGAACCGGTGATGTATTGGCGGGAATAACGGCGGGATTAATCGCTCAGGATATGCCTGTTTTTGAAGCGACATGCGCGGCTGTCTGGCTTCACAGCCAAGCCGCTATGAAAGCAGGAAAAGGAATGATCGCTTCTGATTTGTTAAATACGCTGGTGGCAGTGCTGCCGTAATACTAGATTTGCCTGAGTGGTTATTCAGCGTACCTAAAGTTTGTTGATAGTTGTAACAAAGCATTTCTCATTGTCGAAACTTCTTTGATTGGTTGGCTCCATACCAAACTTCTGCGCCAACCTTTCAAATTCTGGCCGACTGTTTTGAAAATAAACAGAAACTTGAGATTGTTTATGAAAATGTCGTGCAAGTAACACTGATATATGGGCGCTTACGGCGCGGAGATAAGTACTCATAAGCAATGAGTGCCGATCTCCAAAGAACGCCTTGGCTTTTTCTAGGTCTCTTGCGATTGTAAAGATTAGGATAGAATGAGCTTCTTCGTTTTGTCCGGCAATCCAATCAGGCCGAAAATCATTGTCGCCATAGGTTTGCTGTTGAAAATACCGTTCATAACCGATTTGCGTTAAAGGAATGATGTTCGAGAAGAAATAGACCTGATCAGCATTTGGGGTATCGTCATCGCTATCGCTGTCTGCTTGACATAATATTGAAAAAGTATTTGGGTTCTTTTTCCAAAACGCTTTGTTTCTCTCGAGTTTTTTATCAAATGCATCATTCCATCTTGAGTGTTCGAAAGCTTCAAAGTTTATTTTTGATATTTCCTGTATGAGCTTGCTGTCACTTGCCATTTTGAACCCAATGGGAAATGATAAAGTCCGCTCAATAGTAAGGTTGCCAGAAGATATATTTATGGCTTCCTCAAACAGCTCCTGCATTTGTTTACGCTCTTGGTAATTCACTTCAATCGTGTCGTGCTCTTCCTGCAAGAAAGAGGAGCGGCTCAGAAGTGTTATTACAAACTTTAAAGCTAAGCTTAGAACCAACCCTGCCATAACGGAAATTGCGCCGATTGTAGAAACCGATGTCAACTCTGTGTCCAGCCCAAGCTTAACCAAGATAATGGTAATGATTCCAACCCCAAGAATAACAGTATTCTGCCACTTGGGTTCTAACTCATTCAGCTTATCGGAAAGTTTAAACAGGAAAGAATAATATGGTTTTTTTCTGTATTTTTTGTTTTGTAAGTTTTGACTCATGCGATCCCCATCAATCTCGACAGCAGAAAAACACGTCTACTTGATTACTTGTAGAACTGAATTTCTGATTTTCTTAGTTTAATTATCGCCATGAAACGCCCAGTGTTTCAATGTTTTATGAAAAAAAATATGTGAATTGAAAAAAAAATGAAGAAAAAGACTTGTGTATCCTGTTCAGCCTGAATATAAGCCCTGCAACACCTATCCTGATCAAGCATAGTTTCGGGATAGAGAAGGAACTGTTTCGAGTTCAATACGATCCATAGTGATCAAGCAACTCTGATAGTGCGGGC